>NZ_JAUSZL010000002.1:5185933-5490988 GCF_030817535.1 Streptomyces sp. V3I8
CCGGGCCGAGGCGTCCCGGTCGCCGCTCATCGACCTCGTCTTCCACGAACTGGAGAGCGCGTGGGCGATGGAGGTCATCCGGGGGGTGGAGAACGTGGCGCGGGACGAGGGGCTGAGCGTGGTCCTGTCCGAGAGCGCGGGGCGGCTCACGCCCGGGCGCACCTGGGCCGACCAGGTCGCCGCCCGCCGCCCGTACGGGGTCGTGCTCGTCCTCAGCGGGCTCGACGAGTCCCAGCGGGCGCTGCTGACCAGCCGCTCCATCCCGTTCGTGGTGGTCGACCCGGCGGGCGACCCCGGTGACGACGTGCCGTCCGTCGGTGCCACCAACTGGCAGGGCGGACTCGCCGCGACCCGGCATCTGGCGGACCTCGGGCACCGGCGCATCGGCGTGATCAGCGGGCCCTCGCGGATGATGTGCAGCCGGGCCCGGCTCGACGGGTACCGGGCCGCGCTGGACACGGCGGGGCTGCCGGCCGACCCGGCGCTCGTGCGCACCGGCGACTTCCACCACGAGAGCGGCTACCGGGCGGGGCTCGAACTGCTGAGGCTGCCGGACCGCCCGACCGCCGTCTTCGCGGGCAACGACCTCCAGGCCCTCGGCCTGTACGAGGCCGCCCGTGAGCTGGGCCTGCGCGTGCCGGAGGACCTCAGCATCGTCGGTTTCGACGACCTGCCGGTGGCCCGCTGGGTCGGCCCGCCGCTCACCACCGTGCGCCAGCCGCTCACGGAGATGGCCGAGGCGGCGGCCCGGCTCGTCCTGGACCTGGGCCGCTCGGAGCGTCCCTCGGCGGCGACCCGGGTGGAACTGGCCACGAGCCTGGTGGTCCGCAGCAGCACGGCCCCGCCGGCCGAGTCGAAAGTTTCGAAGATCCCGGGCTGAGAATTCTGAACGAAATCTGAGAGTTTCCGAAGTAAAGCCGCGAAGTTGTTGTTCCTTGTAATAATTCGGACTTACGTTCTCCCTGTGAGCGTTGGCGTGGGCGGAGAAGACGGGTCCGGGGGCGAGGACGCCGCGATACCCGGCGAAGGACGGCGGCCGTGGTGGTCGGGCCGGTCACGGCTGTTCAGGGCGGCGGGCGTCGTCGCCGGCTGCGCACTCGTCGTCTCCCTGGCCGGGGCCGCCTGGGCCTACTGGCACCTGAACCACAACATCAAGAGCGTCGACATCGACAGCGCGCTCGGCGACAACCGCCCGGCCAGGGCGATGACGACCCCGACGGCCTCCGAGAGCCCCCTGCCCAGCGGCGCGCTCAACATCCTGGTCCTCGGCTCGGACTCGCGCGGCGGCGAGCGCAACAAGGCGCTCGGCGGCGGCAGCAGCGAGGGCGCCCGCTCCGACACGGCGATGATCTTCCACGTCGACGAGGGCCGTTCGCAGGCGACCGTGGTGAGCATCCCGCGCGACACCCTCGTCACCCGCCCCTCCTGCCCGCTGCCCTCGGGCGGCACGACGTCGCGGGCGAACGGCGTGATGTTCAACAGCGCGTACTCGCTGGGCGGGCCGGTGTGCGCCGTCAAGACGGTGGAGGCGATGACGGACGTCCGCATGGACCACTACATCGAGATCGACTTCGCCGGTTTCGCGGACCTGGTGGACGCACTGGGCGGGGTCACGGTGACGACGGAGGAGGACATCTCCGACGAGGACAGCCACCTCGAACTGGACGCGGGCACCCACCACCTGGACGGTACCGACGCCCTGGCGCTGGCCCGTACGAGGCACGGCATAGGCGACGGCAGCGACCTCGGCCGCATAGGCCTCCAGCAGAAACTGGTGAAGGCGCTCCTGGACCAGGTCTCCGCCACCGACCTCCTGACCAGCCCCACCCGCCTCTACAAGGTCGCCGACGCCCTCACGAGCAGCCTCACCACGGACACCGGCCTCAACTCCCTGACCGAACTGATGAACCTGGGCCAGAGCCTCAAGTCCCTCTCCTCCACCACCACGGAGACGGTGACGATGCCGGTGGTCCCGGCCCCGTACGACCCCAACCGCGTGGTGGCGGAGGAACCGGAGGCGGGGAAGCTGTGGGAGTCGCTGAGATGAGGGCGTAGGCACGGCGGGACGGAGGCGCCCCCGAGGAGTCCTGAAGGAATTTTGGAGAAGGACCGGCGGGCGTGTCGATTCCCGGGAGCCGTGTTCGACGCTCGGGTGAGAGGCGGGGGCGAGCCCCGTCCCCGTACACCAGGACTCAGGGAGTCGTCATGCCCCGCTACCTTTCGATGATCCGTATCGACGAGCAGAACGCGCCCGCCGAGGGCCCCAGCGACGCGCTCATGGAGCGGATGGGGGAGCTGATCGAGGAGATGACCAAGGCCGGAGTGCTGCTGGACACCTCCGGGCTGACGCCGACCGGGCAGGGCGCGCGGGTGCGCTGGGAGGGCGGCGCGCTGTCCGTCACCGACGGGCCGTTCACCGAGACCAAGGAGGTCGTCGGCGGGTACATGATGCTGCAGGCCAGGGACCGGGCCGAGGCGGTCGAGTGGTCCAAGCGGTTCCTGCAGATCCACGAGGCCCACTGGACGGTGACCTGCGAGGTGCGGGAGATCGTCGAGGGCTGAGCCTTGGCCTGACGGGGCCCGGGGTGTCTCATGGGGGAGCGTGACACCCGACACCCCCGGCCCGGCGGGCCGCCCGAGTCCCGATCCCGATCCCGACCTGACCGTCGACACCGTCTTCCGCATCGAGTCGCCCCGCATCATCGCCGGAGTCGCCCGCATCGTGCGCGACGTCGGGATCGCGGAGGAGCTCGCCCAGGACGCGCTGGTCGCGGCGCTGGAGCAGTGGCCCCGGGACGGGGTGCCTGGCAACCCCGGCGCCTGGCTCATGGCCACCGCCAAGCACCGGGCGATCGACCTCGTACGGCGGCGGGAGCGGTACGCGCGCAAGCTCGCCGAGATGGGGCGCGACCTGGAGACCTCCGCGCCGCACGGGTACGGGCACGGCCATGTCGACGAGCCCGCCGACCCGGACGGCATCGACGACGACCTGCTGCGGCTCGTCTTCACCGCCTGCCACCCCGTGCTGTCCGCCGAGGCCCGCATCGCCCTCACCCTGCGGCTGCTCGGCGGGCTCACCACCGCCGAGATCGCCCGCGCCTGTCTCGTACCGGAGAAGACTGTCGCCCAGCGCATCGTGCGCGCCAAGCGGACGCTCGCCGCGAAGGGCGTGCCCTTCGAGGTGCCGTACGGGCCCGGACGCGAGGCCCGGCTCGGTTCCGTGCTGGAGGTCATCTACCTGATCTTCAACGAGGGGTACGCGGCCACCGCCGGGGACGACTGGCTGCGTCCGGCACTCTGCGAGGACGCCCTGCGGCTCGCTCGCGTGCTGGCCGGGCTGATGCCCAAGGAGCCCGAAGTGCACGGGCTGGCCGCGCTGTTGGAGCTGCAGGCCTCGCGGTCGGCCGCGCGGGTGGGTCCCGCGGGGGAGCCGGTGCTGCTCGCCGAGCAGCACCGGGGGCGCTGGAACCGGGTCCTCGTCCGGCGGGGGTTCGCCGCGCTCGACCGGGCGGAGGCCGCCTCCTCGGGCGGGTCGGGCGGCGCGAGTGCCGCGGGTGGCGTCGGGGGTGTGCCCGGGCCGTACGTTCTGCAGGCCGCCATCGCCGCGTGTCACGCGCACGCCCACACGTACGAGGAGACCGACTGGGGGCGGATCGCGACACTGTACGGTCTGCTCGCCGTCCGGGCGCCGTCCCCGGTGGTCGAGCTGAACCGCGCCGTCGCCGTGTCGATGGCCGAGGGGCCGGCGGCGGGGCTGGCACTCGTGGACGCGCTCGTGGGTGAACCGGCGCTGCGAGACTACCACTTGCTGCCCAGTGTGCGGGGGGACCTGCTGGCGCGGCTCGGGCGTACGGGGGAGGCCGCCGCCGAGTTCGCGCGGGCGGCCTCGCTTGCGCGGAACGGACGGGAGCGGGAGTTTCTGCTGGCGCGGGCGGGAGGGTGTGCGGCGGGCACGGTGTGAGGGTGCGGGCGGGAGGGTGTGCGGCGGGCACGGTGTGAGGGTGCGGGCGGGAGGGTGTGCGGCGGGCACGGTGTGAGGGTGCGGGCGGGAGGGTGTGCGGCGGGCACGGTGTGAGGGTGCGGGCGGGAGGGTGTGCGGCGGGCACGGTGTGAGGGTGCGGGCGGGAGGGTGTGCGGCGGGCACGGTGTGAGGGTGCGGGCGGGACGGTGTGCGGCGGGCACGGTGTGAGGGCGCGGGTGCGGGTGCGGGTGCGGTGGGGGTTGGCCGCGCGGTTCCCCGCGCCCCTCGCGGGGCCGGGTGGCGGAGTCGCTCGAACGGTTCAGTCGGCGCGACCCCCGTGCGCCGGCGTGGGACGGTGGGACCACCTGTCGCACCACCGGACCCCGGAGCCCCGCCATGGCTGATCTGCAGGACGAACTGCACACCACCGCCGAGGCCGGCGCGCTGGACCGGCCCGAGCCCTTCGGCGCGTTCGAGCCGCTCGTCGCCGAAGCCGGAACGGGGCCCAGGGCTGAAGCCGGGGGCGAGGCCGAGATCGTCGCCGGGGCCGCCGGAATCGGCGACGCGCGCGCGGCCGGTGCCGAGGCCGACCCCCTCACCCGCGCCCGCGCCCTCCTCGCCGCCCACCCCGTCGCGGACGGCTACAGCGGTCTGGCGCGGGCCCTGCGGCACCTCTCCTGGTACGACCTCGAGAACGGCGACAGCGCGGTCGACACCGATGTGCCGAGGCTGCGCGAAGGGCACGTCGGCGCGCTGTTCTGCTCGCTGCACCTGCCCGACGGACTCGTCGGCGGACGGGCCGTCGGGGCCACCCTGGAACAGCTCGACCTGGTCAGGACCGTGGTGGAGGCCCACCCCGAGGGCCTGCGCCTGGCCCACAGCGCGGCGCAGCTCACCGACGCCAGGAACTGCGGCCGGGTCGCCGTGCTGCTCGGCCCGGCCGGCGCCGCCGCGCTGGACGACTCGCTCGGCATCCTGCGCTCGCTGCACGCCCTCGGCCTGCGGGTCCTCACCCTGTCCGGGGTGTCCTGGGCCGGTGAGAACGGACTGACCCGGTTCGGCGAGGAGGTCGTACGCGAGATGAACCGCACCGGCGTCGTCGCCGACCTCTCCGGCGCCTCGGACGCGACCCTCCGCCGCGCCCTCACCATCTCCAAGGCCCCGGTCGTGTGCACCCGCTCCGCCGCCCGCGCCCTGCGCCCGCACCCGGCGAACCTCCCCGACGACCTGCTCGTCGCGCTCGGCGCGGCCAAGGGCCTGTGCCTGGTCCCGCTGACCGCCGAGCAGACGGGCCCCTCGGTCCGGGACGTGGCCGACCACCTCGACCACGTACGGGACCTCGCGGGACCCGAGTGCGTCGGCCTCTCGGGGACGTACGACTCCGGAGCCGCGCACCCGCGGGACCTCGCGGACGCCGCGGGCTATCCGCTGCTCGTCGCCGAACTCCTCGGCCGCGGCTGGTCCGAGACCGACCTCGCGCTGCTCACCTGGGGCAACCTCCAGCGCGTCCTGCGTACGGCCGACTTCACCGCCCGCGCCGTCCGGCTGCGCCGCGAGCCCTCCACGGCGAGGATCGCCGAACTCGACGGCTGACCGCCGGTCACCGGCGGGCGCGGAGAGGGACCTCAGCAGGCGCAGAGGCAGAACGGGTGGCCGGCCGGGTCGGCGTAGACCCGGAAGGTGCGCGTCCGGTCCTGCGCGTCGAGCACCTTCGCGCCCAGCGCCAGCACCTCCTTCTCCGCCGCGTCCAGATCCTCCACGGTGACGTCCAGGTGGAACTGCTGCGAGTCGTCCGGCGCGGGCCACTTCGGCGGTACGTGACCGGGCGCGGCCTGGAACGCCAGCGTCCCGCCCTCCGGCAGCCTCAGGTCCACCCAGCGGCCGTCACCCTCGACGGTGCCGCCCAGCACCCCGGCGTAGAACGTGGCGAGCGCGCGCGGGTCGGGACAGTCCAGGACGACGGCGCCCAGCTTGGCGAGAGCCATGATTGCTCCTCCTCGGTTCGTTACCCCTTGGTGGGTTCATGCGGTAACCGTTACCGCATGCTGCCCCATCGGGGGTAACCGTGCAAGGGGGCGGCGGGCGGCAGTCACCGTCAGCTCGGCGCCGGAGGTAACGTCACGGACATGAGTGAGCGCACGCCCGCACCCGGCGGACTGGTCCTCGTCCAGTCCCTGGTGAACACCCTCGACATCCAGTCGGGTGCCGACGCGCTCGACACGGCCGAGGGGCGGGCCCGGTTCGGGATCGGCGACGACGACGGCTCGGTACGGAGCGCGCGCGAACTGCGCGAGTCGCTGCGGGTCGTGTGCCTCGCGCACGCCGGGCACCCGGCGCACCGCGGGGTGCGGCCGCTCGACGACCTGCTCGCGTCGGCGCCGCTCGTCGTCACGGTCGCGGCGGCCGACGGCTCGGCGGCCTTCCGGCCCGCCGACCCCGGCCCGCTGGCCTCCCGGGTGGCCGCGGCCGTCGCGGAGGCCCACACCGCCGGCACCTGGCTGCGGCTCAAGGCCTGCGAGGCGCCGGACTGCCACTGGGCGTACTACGACCGCAGCCCGGCGGGCCGCGGCCGCTGGTGCTCGATGTCGTCCTGCGGCGCCCGCGCCAAGATGCGCCGCTACCGGGCCAGGTAGCCCGACGGGCGAAGCGGACGGGCAGAGCCGGCAGCCCGTCGGGGGACCTCGGCTCAGGCCGTCGGGCGGCCCATCGCCCGGTACGTCCAGCCCGCCGCCCGCCACACCGCGGGGTCGAGCGCGTTGCGGCCGTCCAGCACCACCCGGTCGGTGGCGACCTCGCCCAGCGCCGCCGGGTCCAGCTCGCGGAACTCGCGCCACTCGGTGAGGTGCAGGACGGCGTGCGCCCCGCGGACGGCGTCCACGGCCGTCTCGGCGTAACCGAGGGTGGGGAAGAGGCGGCGCGCGTTGTCCATGCCCTTGGGGTCGTAGACCGTGACCTGGCCGCCCTGGAGGTGGATCTGGCCCGCGACGTTCAGCGCGGGGGAGTCCCGGACGTCGTCCGAGTCCGGCTTGAACGTCGCGCCGAGCACCGCGATCCGCTTGCCCAGGAAAGAGCTGCCGCCCAGCGCCTCACGCGTCATCTCCACCATCTGGCCGCGCCGCCGCATGTTGATGGAGTCGATCTCGCGCAGGAAGGTCAGCGCCTGGTCGGCGCCCAGCTCGCCCGCGCGGGCCATGAACGCGCGGATGTCCTTGGGCAGGCAGCCGCCACCGAAGCCGATGCCCGCGCGCAGGAACTTCTTCCCGATCCGGTCGTCGTGGCCGATCGCCTCGGCGAGCTTCACGACATCGCCGCCGCCGGCCTCGCAGACCTCGGCCATCGCGTTGATGAACGAGATCTTGGTGGCGAGGAAGGAGTTCGCGGCGGTCTTCACCAGCTCGGCGGTCGGGAAGTCGCTCAGCACGAAGGGCGTGCCCTCGGTCAGCGGCGTCGCGTACACCTCGCGCAGCAGCTTCTCGGCGCGCTCGCCGCGCACCCCGGCGACGATGCGGTCGGGGTGCAGGGTGTCCTGGACGGCGAAGCCCTCGCGCAGGAACTCCGGGTTCCACGCCAGCTCGACGTCCTCACCCGCGGGGGAGAGCTCGACGAGCGTACGGGCCAGCCGGTCGGCCGACCCGACGGGCACGGTGGACTTGCCGACGACCAGGGCGGGAGCGGTGAGGTGCGGGGCGAGCGAGGCGAAGGCGGCGTCGACGTACGACATGTCGCAGGCGTACTCGCCGTGCTTCTGCGGGGTGTTCACGCAGATGAAGTGGACGTCGCCGAACCGCGCGACCTCGGCCCAGTCCATGGTGAACCGCAGCCGCCCGCTGGACCCCTCGATGCCGGCGACGTGCTTGCGCAGCAGCTCCTCCAGACCGGGCTCGTACATCGGGACCTCGCCCCGCTGCAGCATCTCGATCTTCTCGGGCACCACGTCCAGACCCAGCACCTCGAAGCCGAGTTCGGCCATGGCGGCGGCATGCGTGGCGCCGAGGTAACCGGTGCCGATCACCGTGATCTTGAGGGCCATGGGTGCTCCAGGAAGTAGCCGTCAGGTGCGCGGACAGAGCATAGTCGCGGCGTGTCGGAGCCCTTGACCGGGCAGGATCTCCCCTTGTCGCCAAGCTCACGTATCGCTCGTGGGGGCGGGCGCATAAAATTTTGGTTACTTAACGGTAGTTAGCGTCAGTACCACTGCGTCTTTGGAGCGTGAGAGACCTTGGCCGGATCGGCTGATTTCGACCTGTACCGCCCGTCGGAGGAGCACGACATGCTCCGGGACGCGATCCGCGCACTGGCCGAGGCGAAGATCGCACCGTACGCCGCGGCGGTGGACGAGGAGGCGCGCTTCCCCCGCGAGGCCCTGGAGGCGCTGACCGCCAACGACCTGCACGCCGTGCACGTACCGGAGTCGTACGGCGGCGCGGGCGCGGACGCGCTGGCCACGGTCATCGTGATCGAGGAGGTGGCGCGGGTCTGCGCGTCCTCGTCCCTGATCCCGGCGGTGAACAAGCTCGGCTCGCTGCCCGTCATTCTCTCGGGCTCCGAGGACCTGAAGAAGAAGTACCTGACGCCGCTGGCCCAGGGCGAGGGGATGTTCTCCTACTGCCTCTCCGAGCCCGACGCGGGCTCGGACGCGGCCGGCATGAAGACGAAGGCCGTGCGCGACGGCGACTTCTACGTCCTGAACGGCGTGAAGCGCTGGATCACCAACGCGGGCGAGTCGCAGTACTACACGGTGATGGCCGTGACCGACCCCACCAAGCGCTCCAAGGGCATCTCGGCCTTCGTGGTCGAGAAGTCGGACGAGGGCGTCTCCTTCGGTGCCCCCGAGCGCAAGCTGGGCATCAAGGGCTCCCCGACGCGCGAGGTCTACCTCGACAACGTCCGCATCCCGGCCGACCGCATGATCGGCGCGGAGGGCACGGGCTTCGCCACCGCGATGAAGACGCTCGACCACACCCGCATCACGATCGCCGCGCAGGCGCTCGGCATCGCGCAGGGCGCCCTGGACTACGCCAAGGGGTACGTCCGGGAACGCAAGCAGTTCGGCAAGCCGATCGCCGACTTCCAGGGCATCCAGTTCATGCTCGCCGACATGGCCATGAAGATCGAGGCGGCCCGCCAGCTCACCTACGCGGCCGCGGCCAAGTCCGAGCGCGGTGACAAGGACCTCACCTTCCAGGGGGCCGCGGCCAAGTGCTTCGCCTCCGACGTCGCCATGGAGGTCACCACGGACGCCGTCCAGCTCCTGGGCGGCTACGGCTACACCCGTGACTACCCGGTCGAGCGCATGATGCGCGACGCCAAGATCACGCAGATCTACGAGGGCACCAACCAGGTTCAGCGGATCGTGATGGCCCGCAACCTGCCGTAGGCCTCGCGGCGGGCTCCGTACGGCGAGGGGCCCCGGCAGCTACCGGCTGCCGGGGCCCCTCGCGTGCGTGAAGCAGGTGGCGCGGTCCCTACCGGTCGCTCGTGACCGTCACCTTCTCGTCGTTCCTCAGCTGCTCCACCAGGGTCTTGACCTTGGCTGTGTCCCACTGGAGGTTGCCGTTGCCGGTGTTGCCCGAGATCGGCATGTTCATGGACGTGCCGTCACCGCCGGTGATGCCCTTCATGGCCCAGAACATCGAGCCGAGGTCCCACAGCGACATGTCCTTGTCGACGGTGAGGGTGTCGAGGCCGGAGCTCAGGGTCGGGTACAGCTTGAAGGGGTTGAGGACCGTCGAGGGGGTCGCCGTCTGGTTGGCGAGCGCCGCGAGGAACTTCTGCTGGTTCTTCGTACGGTCCAGGTCGCTGCCCGCGAGCGCGTACCGGGTCCGTACGAAGGCGAGGGCCTGCTGGCCGTTCAGGGTCTGCTTGCCCGCGTCGAAGTCGGCGCCGGACTTGGTGTCCTTCAGGCCGCCCTTGGGGATGTCGATCTCCACGCCGCCGACCGAGTCGACGATCTTCGCGAAGCCGGCGAAGCCGATCTCCGCGTAGTGGTCGATGCGCAGCCCGGTGTTGGCCTCGACGGTCCGCACGAGCAGCTCGGGGCCGTCCTCCGCGTACGCCGCGTTCAGCTTCACCTGGCGGCCGGTGCCCTTGAACGTCTTGCCGGACTCGGAGCCCACGAAGGTGGGGATCGTCACGTTCGAGTCGCGGGGCAGCGAGACCATGGTGTTCCCGTTGCCGCCGACGTGCAGGATCATCATCGAGTCCGTGCGCTTGCCGTCGGCGGAGCCGGTGTGGAGCTCCTTCTTCTCCTCGGCGGACATGCCCTCACGGCTGTCGGAGCCGACGATCAGGTAGTTGGTGCCCTCGCCCCCGTCCGGCCGGTCGATGACCTTCGACAGGTCGACGTCCCGGTTGAGCTTGGAGTCGGCCCAGAAGTACGTGCCGACGGACACCACGACCAGCAGCGTGACCACGGTGATGGAGATCCACTTGATCCGCCGGCGCCAGTTCGGCGCGGAGCGGCCGGGCCGGCCGTCGTGGCCGCCGGGCCCCTGCGGGCCGCCACCGCCGTAGACCTGGCCCGTGTTGTAGTCGTCGTCACCGTGGCCGTCGGTGTACCCCTGCTGCGGCGGGACCCCGTGCGCGGGCGCGGAGGAGCGCGAGCCGGCGCCCGGACCGCGCTGCACCTGGCGCATCACGCGGGCGCCCTCCGGCTGGGTGCTCGCACTGCCGTAGCCATGGCGTTCGCCACCGTTGTCTCCGGATCGCCCCTGGGGCCAATCGTTCATGCGACCCAGTGTGCAGTGCTCGACTGTGTGGCATACAAGGGTCTTCGGAATATCGGGTCAGGGCTGTTGCCAAGCTGATGCAAAGCACCCGTTGCGCCTTCCGGCATAGGGTGGACGGCATGACAGAGCAGGCCCCCGCCCCGGAAGCCGATATTCCGGGCAAGCCGACCTCGGCGTCCCGGACCACGCTCAGCCACATCATGAGCCACAACGACACCAACCTGCTGGGAACGGTGCACGGCGGGGTGATCATGAAGCTGGTCGACGACGCGGCCGGGGCGGTGGCCGGACGGCACTCCGGCGGGCCCGCCGTCACGGCCTCGATGGACGAGATGGCGTTCCTGGAACCGGTACGCGTGGGCGACCTCGTGCATGTGAAGGCCCAGGTGAACTGGACCGGGCGTACGTCCATGGAGGTCGGTGTCCGGGTCCTCGCCGAGCGCTGGAACGAGTCGACGCCGCCCCAGCAGGTGGGGTCGGCGTACCTCGTCTTCGCCGCGGTGGACGCCGACGGGAAGCCCCGCCGGGTGCCTCCGGTGTGCCCGGAGACCGAGCGCGACGAGCGGCGGTACCAGGAGGCGCAGATCCGGCGCCAACACCGGCTGGCCCGCCGCCGGGCCATCCTGGACCTCCGCGAGCGCCGCGCCGCGGAGGGCCTGGACTAGGCCGTCCCTCGGGAGCGGGCCGGTGAGGGCCGGGCCCCGTCAGGGGCGCGGGGAACTGCGCGACCGGCCCCCACCGGCCCGCAGAGGTGGAACCACCCATGGTTCGCCGGCCGGCTACGGGCAGATCACCTGGTCGCCCGTCACCGCCTCGAACTCCCCCTGCGAGGGATCGTCGGCCCGGACCCTGCGGACCTCCTTGAAGTCCGCCCCCACGACCACCTCCAGCACCGGCCCCTGCCCCGGCACTGCCTGCAGCCCGCTGCCCGGCAGAGCCGCCGCGAGGGACTTCGCGGACCGGTCCCACCCCGGGTCGTACCGCACGACGGTCTGCCGCAGCGACCGGTCCTGCGCGTTCACCGGCACCCGGGTCGTCCGGAACCCCGTGCCCGCCAGTGCGCGGTCGACCTGTCCGCCCAGCCCCGCGGTCATCGTCCCGTTCACCACCCGCACCCGGATCTGCTGCGGTGCGACCTCGACCCGCGGCACCCTGGACCGGACCCGGTGCGCGGCGAGCGGCCTGTCCTCGCGCAGGGTCCTGAACAGCCGCCCCGCCTTCCTCCCGTCCCACTTCAGCGTCGAGCCGATGCCCTGGACGGGGTACGACATGTTCCCGATCGGGACCGTCGTGAACTCCGAGGACGACGGCGAGAAGGCCCGCATCGCGCGCCCCAGACCGATGAGTTCGTCCGCCCCGAAACCCTTGTCCGCCCGCACGGAGCCGAGCACCGCCCGTGTGACATCACGGAACCTGACCGGGTTGAGCAGCACCCCGGACGACGTGGCCCGCGCGATCAGCGCCGCCAGGAACCGCTGCTGACGCTGCACCCGGCCGAGGTCCGACGCCCCGTCGATGTGCCGCGAGCGCACGTACTGCAGCGCCTGCCCGCCCTTCAGGTCGTGCGTCCCGGCCGCCAGGTCGAGCCCGGTGACCGGGTCCCGCAAGGGCCGGGCCGTGCAGATCCGCACCCCGCCGAGCACGTCGACCGTCTTCATGAAGCTGGTGAAGTCGACCTCCAGGTAGTGGTCGATCTTCACGTCGGTCATCTTCTCGACCGTGCGCACGGTCAGCTGCGGCCCGCCCTCCGCGTACGCGGCGTTCAGCCTGACCGGATGCGCCCCGTGCCGTTCGCCGGTGGTCCGGTCGGTGTGCTCGGGCGTCTCGGCGTACGAGTCGCGCGGCAGGCTCACCACGCTGGCCCGGTCCCGGTCCGCGGAGAGGTGCACGATCATGACCGTGTCCGTGCAGTGGCAGGGGGCGCCGCCGAGCCGGTACTTCTCCTTGTCAGCGCGCGAGAGGCGGTCCCGGCCGTCGGTGCCGACCAGGAGCACGTTCATGCCGTGGCCGCGCGCGGGCCGGTTCTTCATGTCCTTGAAGGGGTCGATCCGGTCGATGTCGGAGTCGAGCCCGGTGACCACCGCGTGCCCGACGCCGCCCGCCGCGAGCACCACCACGGACAGGGCGGTGGCCATCCGCATGCTCCATTGCGGCCGGCCGCGCCGCAGGGACGGCCGCACGGACAGCCGCGCGAGCCGCCGCAGGAGTCGCCGGCGCCCGGAAGGAGCGGGAGGGCTGGGCGGGGTGGGCAAGGCGGACACCTCCGCGTCGGCCGGGTGTGGGGGTCCGTGAGCACCGTAGGCCCATACGATCTGCCGACCGATGCAGGGGCAGGGCGGCGCGCCTGCGTGTCCCCCGTTCGCGGTAACGTAACCCGCGATGAACGCCAAGCCCGCCGTGCAGCTTCCCGCCGTGTCCGTGATCATGCCCGTCCTCAACGAGGAACGGCATCTGCGCGGAGCCGTCCAAGCGATCCTCGCCCAGCAGTACGCGGGCGAGATGGAGGTCGTGATCGCCATCGGTCCCTCGACGGACCGCACGGACGAGATCGCGGCCGAACTCGTCGCCGAGGACCCCCGGGTGCACACGGTCCCGAACCCGACCGGCCGCACCCCCGCCGCGCTGAACGCCGCCATCAAGGCGTCCCGCCACCCGGTCGTCGTACGCGTCGACGGGCACGGCATGCTCTCGCCGAACTACATCGCCACCGCCGTACGCCTCCTGGAGGAGACCGGCGCGCAGAACGTCGGCGGCATCATGCACGCCGAGGGCGAGAACGACTGGGAGCACGCGGTCGCCGCCGCCATGACCTCGAAGATCGGCGTGGGCAACGCGGCCTTCCACACCGGCGGTCAGGCAGGCCCGGCGGAGACGGTGTACCTCGGCGTCTTCCGGCGGGAGGCGCTGGAGCGGCAGGGCGGCTACAACGAGGAGTTCATCCGCGCCCAGGACTGGGAGCTGAACTTCCGGATCAGGGAGGCCGGCGGCCTGATCTGGTTCTCGCCCGAGCTGCGGGTCTCCTACCGGCCGCGTCCCTCGATGCAGGCGCTGGCCAAGCAGTACAAGGACTACGGCCGCTGGCGCCACGTCGTCGCGCGCTACCACGAGGGCTCCATCAACCTGCGCTACCTGGCCCCGCCGACGGCGGTCTGCGCGATCGTCCTGGGGCTCGTGGTGGGCGCGGCGGTGACCCCGTGGGGCTTCCTGGTCCCCGCCGGCTACCTCGTCGCCATAGCGGCGGGCTCGCTGCCCGCGGGCAAGGGCCTGCCCCCGCGGGCGCGGCTGCGGATCCCGGTGGCCCTGGCGACCATGCACATGTCCTGGGGCTGGGGCTTCCTGACCAGCCCGAAGGCGCTGGCCAGGAAGGTCATCGCGTCCCGCCGTCCGGCGGTCCTGACCGAGAGCTGAGCGGGAGCCGGCCAGCTCCCGGACAGCTTCCCCGGCCGGTCTCAGTACCGGTACGGCGCGTACACGGGCATGCAGCCCTTCTCCGAGCCGTTGAGGGCGTCCGCGCTGCCGGGCAGGTCGCCGGCGTCCGGAGTGGACTGCTTCGGGTAGGACGTGCCCTCCCGCCAGTCGCTGCCGATGGTCAGCGTGGTGGTGACCGCGTCCGCCACGGCCCGTACCTGACCGCTCGGCACCCCGACGGCCTTGGCCACGGAGAGGGCGTCGGCCCTGCCCTGCGCCCCCGAACTCTTCGGGTACGTCACCTGCGTCCGCGCGCTGGGCCCCGGCTGCGCGCTCGCGGTGGCCCTGGTGAACCCCGCGCCCTGCAGGGCGCCCGCGATCGCCGTGGCGCGGCTGCCCACCGGAGCCTGCGTACTGCCGTCACCGGCCGTGCCGTTGACGACCGTGACCGCCAGGTCCGCCGCGGGCGCCGCGGGCGGACCGGTCGGCTCCGGGCTCGCGGACGCCGAGGCGCCCTCGCCCTTCTTGCCGCCCTTGTCGAAGGCGACGTCGCCGCGGATCATCGACCACACCTTGTCCGCGTCCTTCGGCTTGGGGATCAGGTGGTTGGCGTCGAGCGGGTCCGGCACCGTGGGCATGGTCGTCATCGTGAAGCGGTCCGTCGGCACGGTCTTGAGCTTCATGGCCAGGTCGTACAGCTTCTTGACGGTGCCGATCTCCTCGGAGACCTCCAGGGACTCGGTGGCCGCCTCGGCCAGCCCCGTCAGCCGTCCGCTGTCGGTGAAGGCGTTCTGGCCCTTCAGCGTGCGGATCATCGAGTTCATGTACATGTGCTGGGCCTTGGCCCGGCCGAGGTCGCTCTCGAAGGCGTGCCGGGTGCGCAGCCACTGCAGGGCCTGCTTCCCCTTCACCTTCTTGCTGCCGGCCTTCATCTTCAGACCGGAACCGCCGGGGACGCCCGGCAGCGGACGGTCCCACACGTTGTCCTCGACACACACCTCGACGCCGCCGATGGCGTCCGCCATCTTCACCACGCCGCCGAAGTCGACCATCATCCAGTGGTCGATGTAGACACCGGTGAGGTTCTGCCAGGTGGCCAGGGTGCAGCCGGCGCCGCCGCGCTGCAGCGACGCGTTGATGATGTTGGTCGTCTCCGGGTACGTGTCGCCGGTGTCCGGGTCCTCGCACTCGGGGATCTTCACCCGGGTGTCACGCGGGATGCTGACGACGGACGCGTTCTTGCGGTCCGCGGAGACGTGCACCAGCATCTGCACGTCGGCCAGGGGCTTGGCGCCCACCTGGTCCTTGCTGCCGCCGAGCTTCACGTTCTCGTCGGAGTTGCGGCTGTCCGAGCCGATCAGCAGGATGTTCAGCGGCGTCTGACCGTCCGAGTTGGGCCCGGCCTTCTCGACGCCGGACTCACCGCTGTTGCGCTTGCCCTTGACGATGTTCTCGTTGAGATGGCGGTAGTAGAGGTATCCGGCGCCGGCCGTCCCGAGTATCAGTACCGCGAGGATCATCGCGAACCAGCGGAGTATGCGCCGGGGCCTGCCACCCCGGCGTCCGCCCGGTCTGCCGCCGTCCCCGCCGTCGTCGCTCCCGCCGCCGGGCGCGGTCCGCGCCCGCGGGCCGCCGCTGCGTTCCGCCGCCTGCGAGGAGCCGTCGATCCGGCTGTCGTCCCCCGCCCGCGCGGTACGTGGGCGAGCCCCCTCCCCACGCACACTGCTCTGCGCCATGTCCCCTGCCTCCCCACCCTGCGCCTGACACAGGTCCGTCCTACGTCCTGTAAGACGTAGGACGGACCTGTTACGTCACTTGGCGCACTCGACCTTGTCCGCCGTGGACTTCTCGACGTCCTCCGGCGCCGTCGACGGAGTGGTCAGAGAGACCCCGGCCCCCTTGAAGTCCTCACCGAGGGTCAGCGTGATCGCAGGCAGACCCTGGGAGTTGGTCACGCTCTTGCCCGGTTTCATGGCCGATCCGGACAGACCCATGAGATCGGCGAGCCTGCGCGCCTGATCGGCCTGGTCGGGAGCGTACTCGACGGTGGTCTTCTTCAGCGTCGCGCCGGCGTTGCCCGCGTTCTCGGACTTCGTCACGCCCTCTTCGAGCTGCAGCCAGTTGAGCATCTCCTGGGCGGAACCGGCGACCGCGCCGCCGTTGAGGACCCGGACGCGGACCTCGGCGGGGTCGGCCTTGGTGCCCTTGAGCCGGGCGGCCTCGGCGGCCTTCTCCTTCTTCTTCTCCTGCTTGACCGCCGTGAGCGAGACGTCGTCCTTGATCAGGGCGAACATCTCCTTGGCCTTGGCCTCCTGGAGGACCACCGTGGCCTTGACCTTCTCGGCGGGGTTGTCGACCACCGGCACGGTGGTGAAGGACAGGTTCTTGGTGGGGAACTTGCCCATCTCCATACCGAGGTCGCGGAGCTTGGTGATGCTGCTGATCTTCGAGTCGACGGTCAGCGCCTTGGTGCCCGCCTCCGCCAGTTTCAGGAGCTTGGTCGGGCTGGTGAGCGTGTCGTTCGACTTCAGCTTGCGCATCAGGGAACTGAGGAACTGCTGCTGGATCTCGATCCGGCTGAGGTCGCCGCCGAAGCCCACCGAGTGGCGGGTGCGGACGAAGGCGAGCGCCTCCTCGCCCTGGATGGTGTGCTCGCCCTTGGAGAGCTTGAGCTTGGAGTCCTTGTCGTCGATGTCCTTGGCCAGGCAGATGTCGACGCCGTCGACCGCCGTGGTCAGCGTCTTGACCGCGTTGAAGTCGGCGATCATGAAGTGGTCCATCTTGATGCCGGTGAGCGCCGTGACCGTCCGCATCGTGCAGCTCGGCGTACGGCCCTCCTGGCCCAGGCTCTCGTTGAAGCGCGTGTTCAGCGTGCCCGGGATGACCTTGGTGGAGCCGTCCTCCTGCTCCGTCGGGCAGTCCGGGATGTCGGTGATCAGGTCACGCGGGATGCTCATCGCGGTGGCGTTCGTACGGTCCTTGGAGACGTGCAGCAACACCGTGGTGTCGGCGTGCCCGGGACTGTCCGAGTCGCCGTAGCCCTTGTTCCCGTCGCCGGTGCGCTTGTCCGTGCCCACCAGCAGGACGTTGATCGCCCGGTCCTTGCTGAAGCCGCCGGTGCCCGCGCCGTCGTCGGAGACGGACGTGATGTTGCCGTTTAGATGCTTCCAGTAGAGGTACCCGGCACTGCTCGTCCCGACCAGCAGGAAGGCCAGCGTGCCGCCCGTCCAGATCAGTATCTTCTTGCCCCGCGACTTCTTGGGCCGGCCCTTGCGTCGGCCGGGCAGGGGCTCCTGCGGCTGCGCACGCCGTCTGCGCGGTCCGGGAACGCCTGGTTCCGGCGCCTGTTCGGGAACTCCCTTGCGCTCCCGGCCGGGAGCGGTGCGCCCGCGCGGGGGCGCGGCGGCACCCGCCGCTCTGCGGGAGCGGGGGCCCGGGACCGTCGACTGCGGTGCGGAAGCCTGCAGTCGCAATTCGTAGTCGCCGGTGTCCGGATTGAGTACCCACTGGTCTGCGGGGTCGATATCGTCCGCCCGCCCACGGCCTTGCGCGTCCACGGTTGCTTGAGTCCTCCGTCGGGGCCACGCGGCGTCTTTCCCCCTCAAAAGACGCTCGGTCAGTCGGTCCTCCGGCGCGCTGCCCCCGGGGCGCACCCCGCGGCCGGACGCACCGGATCGCTCACACTAGCCGCCCACTTCGGCGTCAAACGACGACGGTGACAAATTACACGTCCCTACAACCGGGCAATCCACCCAATTCTTTGAACGTACGTTCTCTCTCTTGATCCGCCCTTTACCCGTAAGGCGTGTCCGGGCGTCAACCGCACACATCCTCGGCGGCCGTGTTTCCGCGGAAAGTGGGTGCGGGGCTCTCTTTCGGCCGATAGCGCTCGAAGTCGTACGAACCGTCGTACTCCTCCTCGCTCCCGACGGACCCGGTGCCGCTCTGTTCCGTCTGTTCCGTGCCGGATTCCGCCGGGAGTTCCCCGGGCTCCTTCTCGGGGAGTTCCTTCGCCACCTCCAGCGGCGCGTCCTTGCGCAGCCGCTGGAAGAGCTTCCCCGCCGCGGGCTCCACGAGCTGGTCGCGATTGGCGTCGTGCGCGTACGACTCCCGCGGCACGGTGAGGAATTGCACCCGTTCGACGGGGATGTCGCGCATACCGCGCACCAGGTCGTAGAGCCCCCGCAGGTTCGCCAGTCCGGGATCGGTGGTGAGCGCGGACGTCGCCGCGTCCAGCACCGGATAGAGCTTCGCCGGATTCAGCAGGACGTCGTTGCTGCGCACCTTGTTGACGAGCGCGCCCAGGAACCGCTGCTGGCGGTCCATCCGGTCGGTGTCGCTGCCGTCGCCGATCGTCTTGCGGGCGCGTACGTAGCCGAGGGCCTGCTCGCCGTCGAGCCGCACCTTGCCGGCGGGCAGCCGCAGTTTGGCGGCGGGGTCGTCGATCGGCTCCTTCAGGCACACCTCCACCCCGTCGACCGCCTCGACCATGTCCTCGAACCCGTGGAAGTCCACCACCATGTGATGGCCGACGCGGACGCCGGTCAGCTTCTCGACGGTACGGATCGTGCAGGCGGGCCCGCCCTCCTGGAAGGCGCGGTTGAACATCGAGAACACCGGCCGGGTGCGGGCGCCGTCCCGTCCCCGGCAGCCCGGTATGTCCACCATCAGGTCGCGGGGGAGCGAGACGGCGGTGGCGCTGCGCCGGTTCGCCGCGAGGTGCAGCAGGATCGTGGTGTCGGAGCGCTCGGTGCCCAGGTCCCTGCCGTACTTGCGGTTGCCGTCCCCGGACCGCGAGTCCGACCCGATCAGCAGGATGTTCTGCGCGTCGCGCACCAGCGCGGTGGGCCGTTCCCTCTCGTACCGGGCGAGTTCGGCGGCCGTGTCGTCGTCCGACGTGATGTTGGCGTCCAGCTTCTCGTACACCGCCCACCCGGCTCCGGCGGCGGTCGCGAGCACGACGGCGGCGCCGAGCCCGGTGTACCGCAGCCACCGCCCGCGCCGCCGCGCGGCACCGGCGCCGCTGGCGGTGGCGCCCGCTCCGGGCCCGCACGTCCCACCGTTCCCGCTCGCCGCCACGCCACCCCTCCTCCCGCCGGGCCTGCTCCTACGACCATGACGCGGCCGGGCCCACGGGGCCCCGGGAGATGAGCCGAACGGGCGACACCGAAGTCCCCCTCGGGGCGCGGGTAACTGCGCAACGGGGGTTCGCGAGACCAAAGCCCCTCCAGGGGCGCGGGGAACTGCGCACGGGGTCCGGTACCGAAGTCTTTTCAGGGGCGCGGGGAACTGCGCGCGGGGTCCGGGACCGGAGCTTTTTCAGGGGCGCGGGGAACTGCGCAACGGGGGTTCGGGGGCGGAGCCCCCGAGGTCGGGACGGGAAGGGGCGGCGGGGGCGAGAAACGCTTCAGCGGGCCGTCGCGGTGACCCGCTCACTCTCGACCCGCCTGGCCAGCGCGTCCTCCCCGAGCCGGTCGAGGTTCCGGCACAGCACCACGGACCCCCCGGCGGCCAGCGGCCCGTACAGCCCGGCGCTCACCCCTTCCCACGTGTCGTAGGAGAGGGAGGACAGCAGCCGGGCCCCGGGCCCGGTCAGACCCAGCCCGGCCGCACCGGCACGCGCCCGCTCGACCACCTCGGCCCCGGTCAGCTCCGCCCCGGCCACCACCAGCGCGGCACTCTCCGGGTCCACCGGTCCGTACGGCCGGAAGACGTCCCCCTGGCCGGGCACCTCGACGGCGTAGTCGGCGTACCCGTCCGGCACGCGCGCGAAGCGACGCCCCAGCGGCGCGAGCGACAGCGCCACCCGCTCCCCGGAACAGGCGAGCCCGTCCTCGAACCGCCCCGGCCCGGCGACCACGTGATCGGCGGCCCCCGCGTCACCCCCGAGCTCCGCCACCGCACCCACCGAGGAGCACGCGAGCAGCCACACCGCCGTCTGCCAGTGCGCGGGCAGCAGCAGCGCCACCCGTTCCCCCGGCTCGGCGCCCATCTCGCCCTGGAGCAGATTCGCGGTCTTGGCCACCCAATTGGCGAAGGTGGCCACGGACAGTTCGACCCGTTCTCCCGTGGCATCGTCGTAGAAGGTCACCAGGGGGCGCGCGGGATCCGTGGCGAGCGCGGATCGCAGCAGGTCGGCAGGGGTGCGGTCGGTGGCGGTCACGGGACGCAAGCGTACGCGCGCGGCGGCCCGGACGGGACGGCGAGGGGCACCGGTTCGGCGGAGCGCGGCCGAAGGACCGTCACTTCCTGGATGGACAGATAAGTCACACTATGTCCAGGATCAGGGGCATGCGCGGACACCTTGCTTCCTCGATCGCCGTCACATGCGCGGCCGCCCTGGCCCTTCCGTCGGCCCTGTCCTCGGACGCCGCGGCCACCCCCTCGCCGGCCGGTGAGAGGGTGACCGGACGAACGGCGCACGCCCGCCCCGCACACCCGGGGGCGGCGATGCCCCCGGACCTCGCCGCCGCGATCCCGGGCAGCACTCAGTCCCTCCCACTGGCCCCCCTCGCCCCCGGCACCCCCCGGTCCGAGCCCGCGCCCTCGGGCGACCGCGCCGTGCCCCCCGCGGCCGCCCCGGAGCAGGGCCTGGCCCGGCGGGACGTACGGCACTTCTCTCTCGTGGGCGTCGTCTGGGACGACCCGGACAGCCGACTCCACGGCCGGATCCAGGTCCGTACCCGCGCCTTCGGCACCACGCACTGGTCCGCCTGGCAGGACGTGGACGTCCACAACGACGAGCACGCGGCCGACCCCGGCACCCCGGAACGCACCTCCGGCCGGGTGCGGGGCTCCACCGCCCCCCTGTGGGTGGGCGACTCGGACGGCGTGGAAGTCCGCGTCCAGGGGGAGGCGGACGGCAGGACCGGCGCCGACGGCAGGGCCGCCGGCGCCGAACCCCTGCCCAGGGGCCTGCACGTCGAACTGGTCGACCCCGGCACCGAATCCGCGCCCCCCGGCGCCACCGAGATCCCGGCCCTCGGCCGGAAGGAGACACGCGCCGACCTGCCGGCCACCCGCGGCGCGAAGCCGTACATCGGTGCCCGTCCGCGGATCGTCACCCGCCGGGGCTGGGGCGCCGACGAAGGGCTCCGCGAGCGGAACCTCAGCTACACGAAGACGGTGAAGGCCGCCTTCGTCCACCACAGCGCGTCGGGCAACAACTACCGCTGCGCGCAAGCCTCTTCCGTCATCCGCAGCATCTACCGCTACCACGTGAAGAGCAGCGGATGGCGTGACATCGGCTACAACTTCCTCGTCGACAAGTGCGGAACCATCTACGAGGGCAGGGCCGGTGGCGTGGCCAAGCCCGTGATGGGCGCGCACACGCGCGGTTTCAACAGCAAGAGCATGGGGATCGCCGTCCTCGGGAGTTTCGGCGCCGCGAACCCGCCCGCCGCCGCGGTGAAGGCCGTCGCCCGGCTCACGGCATGGAAGCTCGGCCTCTACGGGGCGAACCCGCGCGGCAAGACCCACCTCACGTCGGGAGGCGGGAACCTGTACCGGAAGGGAAGGAAGGTACGGCTCAACGTCATCTCCGGCCACCGGGACGGGTTCGCCACCGCATGCCCGGGTGGCCGGCTCTACGCGAAGCTCGGCACGGCCCGTGCCACGTCGGCCCGCTACCAGGGACGGTGAGGTCCGGCACACCGGACGGCAGCGCGGTCGCGGGGGTCCGGGGACGGCAGCCCCCGGGATCGGGACGGGAAGACGGGAAGACGGGAAGACGGGAAGACGGGAAGACGGGAAGGGGCGGCGGGGGCGAGGAAACCCGCCCCTCACAACCTTCCGATGTCCCCGCGGGACCGCTTCGGCTGCCGCCGGGCCGGTGTCCGCCCGCTCAGCAGGATCAACCGGACGGCCCGATGCCGCTGCCCCGCGTACGGCTCCAGCAGCGTCAGCATGACGGAGTCGTCCGCGTTCCGGTCCCCCGCCAGCGCGTACCCCACGATCCCGGGCAGGTTGAGGTCCCCGACGGTCACCTCGTCCGCCGCCCCATGACTGCGCTGCACGACCTCCGCCGAGGTCCACGGCCCCACCCCCGGCACCACCTCGAGCCGCTTGCGCGCCGCGACCGCGTCGAGGGCCACGGCCTCCTCCATCCGCCGGGCCACCCGCACGACCCGCAGGATCGTCGACGCCCGCTTGTCGTCGACTCCGGCCCGGTGCCATTCCCACGAGGGGATCAGCGCCCACACCCGCGGTTCGGGCATCACGAACATGCGCCGGTCGACGGGCCCCGGCCCGGGCGCGGGCACGCCGTACCTGCGGACGAGCGCCCGCCAGGCCCGGTAGGCCTCGTCCGTCGTGACCTTCTGCTCGAGGATCGACGGGATCAGCGACTCCAGCACCAGCCCGGTACGCGTCAGCCGCAGCCCGGGCCGCCGGTGCCGGGCCGCCGCGAGCAGCCGGTGCCGGGGCTCGAAGGCTCCGGGATCGTCCGACTCCCCGAGCATCCGGGGCAGCTGGTCGAGCAGCCACTCCGCGCCCGGCCCCCACGCCTCCCCGTGCACGGCGCCCGCGCGGGCGGACACCCGCAGCGTCCCGGGCCCGACAGGGGTGAGGCCGGCCCGCCACACGGACCCGTCGGCGGACATGCAGAAGGTCGGATCGGCGGGACCCCGCCGCAACGGCCCGAGCACGAGCCGCAGATCGAGCGGCCAGGGCGGCACCCAGCTGCGCGTCCGCCCGCCGGCGGGCGTGCCGGCGGGCGGCGCCGACCGGGGCGAGGGCACACCGGCCCACCCGCCGCGCACGGTCGTACGCGTGGTCCGCTGTTCGAAGCGTCCGGCCACGGATGAGGTCCTTCGGGAAGTGCGCAGACGCGCGGGTGCTCAGGTGTCCCTCCGGGGGACGCAGGCAGAAGACTAGGCGTGGCCCGCAGGTCACCGCACCTCGATGAACGCCCCCGCATCCCGCTCGGGCCGCGCCTTCGGCTCCTCGGCCGCGTGGCCGACGGCGACGGCGCCCATGGGGTCCCAGCCGGCCGGCAGCGCGAGCACGTCCCGTACGACGTCCCGGCAGAACATCGTCGACGACACCCACGCGGACCCGAGCCGCTCCCCGGCGAGCGCGACCAGGAAGTTCTGCACTCCGGCGCCCGCGGCGACCACGAACATCTCCCGCTCGGCCCCGTCGCGCCGGTCGTCGCCGTAGGTGTGCGAGCCGTCCATGACGAGACACGGCACGACCAGGTACGGGGCGTCGCGCAGCACGTCCCCGCGGCGCACCCGCCTCTCGATGGACTCCGCGCTCTTCCCGTCCCGCTGCAGGTCGGCGATCCAGGCGTCCCGCATGGCGTCGAGGAGCCGCGTGCGCGACCCGGCCGACTCCAGGAGGACGAACCGCCACGGCGTCGTGTGGTGCGGCGCGGGCGCGGTCACCGCCGCGGCCACCGCACGCCGTACGGCACCGGGGTCGACCGGCTCGTCGGTGAAGGCCCGTACGGTACGGCGCCGGGTGACGGCCTCCCGTACGGCCTCGGAGGTGCCGAGCCGGAACATGTCGTCGCGGGCCCCCCTGACCAGGGCCCGGGTCCCCTCGTCCGCGCCGTCCGCACCCTGCGCGCCGACGACGTGGGACAACCCGCGCACGACGGCGACCGGCAGTCCGGCGGCCTTGCCCTTGACCAGGTCGCCCGCGGCGGCGAGCTCGTCGGCGGTGGCGACGACGGTGGCGCCGAGCGGATTGCCGTGCGCGTCCGTGCCGCCCCGCAGGTCGTCGAGCACGCGCACGCCGGCGGCGCCGATGGCGACATCGGTGAGCCCGGTCCGCCAGGGCCGCCCGAACGTGTCCGTGACGAGGACGCCGACCTCGACGCCGAGGGCGTCCCGCAGGCCGTCGCGGATCGTCCGCGCGGAGGCGTCGGGGTCCTCGGGCAGCAGCAGCACGGTCCCGGCGGGCGTGTTGGAGGCGTCGACCCCGGCGGCGGCCATCACCAGCCCCTGCCGGTTCTCCACGATCCGCAGCGGCCCGCGCCGGGCCACGACCCGCACGGTCTCGGCGTCGATGGCCGCCTCCCGGTCCGTCGCCTCGACGACGCGTCCCTCGGCCTTGGACACGATCTTCGAGGTGACCAGCAGCACGTCCCCGTCCACGAGTCCCGGTCCGGCCGCGGCGATCAGCTTGGCGAGGTCGTCCCCCGGCCGTACCTCGGGCAGTCCGGGCAGCGCCCAGACCCGGTAGCCGGGCGTGTCCACGGGCAGTTCCCCGGCGGGTCCGCCGGGGGACGTCTCCTCGCTCAAGCGCCCCGCACCTCCTCCGCCAGCGCCAGCGCCTCGCGGGCCATCGCGGCCGTCGCGTCGAGGTCGGTCATCATCAGCGGCACGGCGCGGCAGCGGATGCCCGCCCCGTTGACCCGGTCCACCGCACCGGCGTCCACCGTGTCGACCAGCCAGCCGTCGAGGAGGCCCGAGCCGTAGTGCTCGGCGACCGCGGCCGCGGTGGACTCGACACCGACGGCCGCCAGGACCTTGTCGGCCATGCCGCGCACGGGCGCGTCCCCGACGATGGGGGAGAGGCCGACGACCGGCACGCCGGCCTCGGCGATGGCCTCCCGGATGCCGGGCACGGCCAGGATCGTGCCGACGGACACGACGGGGTTGGACGGCGGGAAGAGGATCACGTCCGCCGCGGCGAGGGCCTCCAGCACCCCGGGCGCCGGCTTGGACTGCTCGGCGCCCACGGGCACCACGGCGTACGCGTCCACGGAGGCCCGCAGCCGCACCCAGTACTCCTGGAAGTGGACGGCCTTGCGCTCGCCGTCCACCTCGACGGCCACGTGCGTCTCGACGCGGTCGTCGGTCATGGGGATCAGCCGGACGCCCGGTTTCCACCGGTCGCACAGCGCTTCCGTGACGGCGCTGAGCGGATATCCCGCGCTCAGCATCTGCGTCCGCACGATGTGCGTCGCGAAGTCCCGGTCGCCGAGACCGAACCAGGAGGGCCCGGCGCCGTACGCGGTCAGTTCCTCCTTGAGGTGGAACGTCTCGTCGGCGCGCCCCCAGCCCTGTTCCTCGTTGATACCGCCGCCGAGGGTGTACATCACCGTGTCGAGGTCCGGGCAGACCTTCAGCCCGAAGAGGTGGATGTCGTCCCCGGTGTTGCCGATGACGGTGATGTCCGCGTCCGGCGCGGCCCGCTGGAGACCACGCAGGAACCGGGCACCGCCGATGCCGCCTGCCAGAACCACAATGCGCATGGCATGCAGTCTCGCAGGCGGCCACGACATCGTGTCAGCCGGTTACCGGACCTCGGCCACCGAGCACCTGGCCGCGTGGGCCCCGTGCATCGGCATCTCGGTCAGCCCCGGGTGGTACACGTGCAGGCTGACGGCGGGTTCGAGCGTGTCGTTGACGACCTCGTGCGCGTAGCCGGGCGCGAACACGCGCTGCGCGCCCGCGCCCAGGGCGCGTGTGCCCCGCTCGGTGCGCTCGGTGAGCGCGCCCTGCAGGACGGTGAGCACGCCGGAGGAGGGGCCGTGGTCGTGCAGTCCGCTGCCCTGCCCGGGCACCCAGGACAGCAGCCACACCTCGTAGCCGGGGCCGGTTCGCAGGCGGTGGTACCAGCGGGAGGTCGCGTCGTACCGCACGAGGTGCTCCCACCGGGAGCGGTCGGCGGCGAGGGAGCGGGCGAGGCCGACGAACTCGGACACGGTGGCCGGATGCTCGCGCGGCGGCTGGAGCAGGTGCGGTACTTCGAGGATGTCGCCGGCGATCTGGAGGTCGCTGTCGCTGTTCATGGGGTGCGGTGGATTCCTCGGCGGATGGGAGTGCTGGAGGTCTGGGATGTCACGTACCGGCCGCCCGGATCGCGGGCGTGAGGTGTGCCCGGGTGCGGGCGGGCCCTGGTACGGGCGAGGGGACCGGCGACCGGTCCCGGAGGACCCGGCGGCAGCGGGAGCGCGGTGAGCTCAACAGCTGCGACAGCAACAGCTACAGCGAGCGTGGACAGCACCGAGGGACCCGGCGGTGCGGGTCGAGGTGAGTGCCAAGTTCGCGAGCATGCCCACCAGCACACCGGTTCACACCCGCACTGTCAACCTGACGTCCGGTTTGTGCGAGATCTTTCACCTCATCCGGTCCATCTCGGAGGCGAAAGGTTTGTGCACGGGGTTGCCGGGACACATGGCGCACAACCGGGCGCGCGAGCCGCGGTGCGACCCCTGGTCCGTGTGCGATCCCCGCGATCCACAGGTGATCCGGCTCGCTCCCTCGGCCGTGTCGGAACGAGATCGAAGTCCTGGGCGTCTTCCTCTGTACACGTCCTGTGCGGAGTCGGTGCTCCACCGGGTCCCTTTCGGCTGTCAGGGTTTATGCCGATTTGAACACTTTCCGCATAGCCTTGGTTCCGCAGAGTGAATAAGAGGCCCAATAGCAGATCTCGGCTTGACTGGCCCGGATCGGCGCACTTGTAATTTCACTCGTGTCGTTCAGCCGAAATCGGTGGCGGCAGCATTCACGGGGACGCGAGACGGACGAGGGGCACACATGACCGAGCTGTTTCAGGAACTGCTGGTCGACGAGGCCGAAGAGGAGCTCGGCTGGCAGGAGCGGGCGCTCTGCGCGCAGACCGACCCCGAGTCCTTCTTCCCTGAGAAGGGCGGCTCCACCCGGGAGGCGAAAAAGGTCTGCCTCGCCTGCGAGGTCCGCTCGGAATGCCTTGAATACGCCCTCGCCAACGACGAACGCTTCGGAATCTGGGGCGGTCTGTCCGAGCGCGAGCGGCGCCGCCTGAAGAAGGCCGCCGTCTGACCGTGGCTCGATCGCGACCCGATCGCCCTCCGGTCGCGGTCCGATCGAACGCCGCACAACCCCGTATAGCGATACGTACCGAACGGCCCGTCGTCAGTGGGTTATCCACAGGCGGCGGGCCGCTCCGTTGTCCAGCCGTTAGTGTGGGCCTCCGTCCGGGACGCCCCGTGGTCCCTCCAGGGCACAGGCGTCCACCGCAGTCCAGCGAACCGGGGCCCGTACCTCGATGTCCGTGCACAGCCATTCGGCAGGTCAGTACGACACTGCCTCCGCAGCGTTCGACCCGGCCGGCTCGGCGGCGTCCGACCCCGGACGCCCGCCCGAGTTCCCGAGGCACGTGGTCACCGCCGTGCTCGTCTCGCACGACGGTGCCCGCTGGCTGCCCGACGCCCTCGCCGGGCTCCTCGGCCAGGACCGCCCCGTGCAGAATGCGGTGGCGGCCGACACCGGCAGCGCGGACGCCTCCGCCCAGCTGGTCACCGACGCCCTCGGCGCCGACCGGGTGCTGCACCTCGCCCGGCGCACCGGCTTCGGCCAGGCCGTCGAGGAGGCCGTCCGCAGCGCGGGCGTGCTGACCCCGGACGACCTCCCCTACCTGAAGCGCCCCAGCGGCTGGGACCCGGTCACGCGCAGCTGGCGCGACGACGCGTACGACATGCCGGAGCTGCCGCACGGCGAGCCCGAGCAGTGGCTGTGGCTCCTGCACGACGACTGCGCCCCCGAGCACGACGCCCTGGCCCAGCTGCTGCGCGTCGTGGAGAAGGAACGGGAGCTCGGCAAGGAGGTCGCGGTCGTCGGCCCCAAGCTGCGCGGCTGGTACGACCGCAGGCAGCTGCTGGAGGTCGGCGTCACCATCGCCAACAGCGGCCGCCGCTGGACCGGCCTCGACCGGCGCGAGCAGGACCAGGGCCAGCACGACCACGTCCAGCCCGTGCTGGCCGTGTCCACCGCCGGCATGCTGATCCGCCGCGACGTCTACGAGGAGCTGGGCGGCTTCGACCGCAGGCTGCCCCTGATGCGCGACGACATCGACCTGTGCTGGCGCGCCCAGGCCGCGGGACACCGCGTCCTGGTCGCCCCCGAAGCGGCCGTGCGGCACGCCGAGGCGTCCTCCCGCGAGCGCCGCACCGTCGACTGCGTGGGCCGCACCTCCGCCTCCCCGCACAAGGTCGACAAGGCGGGCGCCGCCTACACCCTCCTCGTCAACTCCCGCGGCGCACAGCTCCCCTGGGTCCTCGTACGGCTCGTCCTCGGCACGCTGCTGCGCACGGTCGCGTACCTCGTCGGCAAGGCCCCCGGACAGGCGGTCGACGAGATCCGCGGCCTGCTGGGCACCCTGCTGCGCCCCGAGCGCATCATCGCGGGCCGCCGCGGACGGGGCGGCCCACAGGTCGGCAGGGACGAACTGCGCGCCCTGTTCCCACCCCCCGGGGCCACCGTCCGGGCCACCGTCGAGCAGGTCGCCGGCAGCCTCGCGGGCCGCTCCGACGCCGAGCTGACCGCGGCCGGGCGCCACGGCAGCGCCGTGGAGTCCGGACCGGGCGGCGACGACGCGGACTTCCTGCAGGTCGAGCAGTTCGCGCGCCTCAAGCGCGTCGCCCGCAAGCCCGGGCCGATGGTCTTCGTCCTGCTCCTCCTCGTCTCCCTCGTCGCCTGCCGTGAGCTCCTCGGCGGCGGCGCGCTCGCGGGCGGCGCGCTGCTGCCCGCTCCCACGGACTCCTCCGAACTGTGGGCGCGCTACCTGGACGCCTGGCATCCGGTGGGCGCCGGCGGCACCCAGACCGCGCCGCCCTACTTCGCGCTCGTCGCGATGCTCGCGAGCGTGCTGTTCGGGTCCACCGGTCTCGCCGTCACCGTCCTCCTGGTGGGCTCGGTGCCGCTGGCCGGCTTCGCCGCCTACTTCGTCTCCCGGCCCCTGGTCGAGTCGCGCCTGCTGCGCGCCTGGGCGTCCGTCGCGTACGCCTTTTTGCCCGCCGCCACCGGCGCCCTCGCGGGCGGCCGCCTCGGCACCGCGGTGCTCGCCGTCCTGCTGCCCCTCATCGCGCGCGCGGGCGTCGCGGCGAGCGGCCTCGCCTCGGCGACGGGCCGCGGCAGCTGGCGCGCCACCTGGGCGTACGCGCTGCTGCTGACCCTGGCCACCGCGTTCACGCCGATCGTGTGGCCCATCGCGCTGGTGCTCGGCCTCGCCCTGGCGGTCGTGCGCCGCGCGGACATCGCCGCCTACGGGCTCCGGTTCCTGGCCCAGCTCGGCACCCCGCTGCTGGTCCTCGCCCCCTGGTCGTTCTCCCTGCTCCCGTTCGGCTTCTTCCAGGAGGCCGGCATGGAGTACGAGTCGGGGGCGGCCTCCGCGCTCGACCTGCTGGGCGCGAGCCCGGGCGGGCCCGGCACGGTCAGCGGGCTGATGCTCATCGGCATCGTGTGCGCCGCCGTGGCCGCCCTGCTGCGCGCCGAACGGCGGCTGGGCATCCACGCCGCCTGGACCGCCGCGCTGGTGTCGCTCGTCTTCGCCGCCCTGTCGAACGGCTCCACCTGGGCGGGGCCAGCCACCCTCGTCTACGGCCTCGCCTTCCTCGCCGCCGCCGCGCTCGGCGCCGACGGGGCACGCTCGCGCGTGGCCGAGCAGAGCTTCGGCTGGCGCCAGCCGGTCGCCGTGCTCATCGCCTTCGCCTCGGCCGCCGGACCCCTGCTCATCGCCGCCGGCTGGATGATCCGCGGCGCGGACGGCCCGCTGGAGCGGCGCGACCCCGTCCAGGTGCCCGCGTTCGTCGCGGAGGAGAGCGGCACCCGCGACCAGGCCCGCACGCTCGTCCTCGACAGCGACTCGGCGGTCCGGGTCGGCTACACCCTCGTCCGCGGTTCCGGCGCCCGCCTCGGCGACGCCGAACTGGCCGCGGCGGACGGCGACAACAAGACGCTCGACAAGGTCGTCGCCAACCTCGTGGCGGGCTCCGGAGCCGACCAGGCCGACCAGCTCGGCGGCTTCGCCGTGCGGTACGTCCTGGTGCGCGACGGCGCGCCCCGCGAGGTCAGCCGCGTCCTGGACGCCACACCGGGCCTGAGCCGGCTGAGCCAGCAGGACGGCAGCGCCCTGTGGCGCGTCGACCGGCAGGTCGCGCGCGCGGCCGTCGTCCCCGAATCGGGCGACCCGCAGCCCATCGCCGCCGGCCCCGTCGAACTCCACACCACGATTCCGGCCGGCGCCGAAGGCCGCGTCCTGCGCCTCGCGGACACCGCCGACGAGGGCTGGACGGCCACCCTCGACGGCAAGCCGCTCACCAGGACCACCCTCGACGGCTGGGCGCAGGGCTTCGAACTGCCCGCCGCGGCCGGCCGCCTGGACGTCACCTTCGAAGCGCCGCTGAGCCACACCGGCCGGCTGTGGGGACAGGGCGCGTTCGCCGTCCTCCTCGTGATCCTCGCGCTGCCGGGCCGGCGCCGCGACGTCGACGACGACCTTCCCGAGGAGGAGACCGCCGCACCCGTCGAGACCGCGTCGGGCGACGGCCGCAGGGCCCGCCGCCTGCGCGACCGGGCGGAGGCCGAGGCCGAGCAGACCCAGCGGGCCGAAGGCGCCGGGCAGGCACCGGAGGAGCAGCCGGACGCGTTCGCGCCCGGCTCCCCGCCCGCCCCGCAGGAGGCTCCCGCGGCGCCTGCGGTCCCGCAGCAGCAGGCCTACGACGAGTGGGACTCGGCGACGTACGCGGCGGAGTACGGCACCTACGGCGGCGAGCAGTACCAGGGCGCCCCGCAGTACCCGGCCGGCACGTACGAGCAGCAGCAGTACCAGGCGGACCCGTACCAGGCCGGCTCCTACGACCCGTACGCGGCCTACGACCAGGGGAACGCGGGCTACGACCCGTCGCAGTCGTACGGGCAGGGCTACGACCCGCAGTACGACCCGACGCAGCAACAGCAGCAACAGCAACAGCAACAGCAGCAGCAACAGCCGTCGCACGGCACCGACAGTGAGCGCCCCGACGGGAGCCAGCAGTGAACCGCACCACCGTGTCCCTGATCGCCGGCGTGACCGCGCTCGCCGCCGTCACCGGCTTCGCCTCGATGTCGGAGCCCGGGACGGCCGCCCCGGACACGGCGAAGGCGGCCGCACAGCTGCCCGTGGAGCGCACCAGCCTGCTCTGCCCCGTGCCGAGCACCTCGGACCTGGCCGAGACGGCGTACACGTCCTTCACGCCCGTCACCGAGGGCACCGGCTCGGGCGGCGGGGCCGCGCTGGTGACCGCGGGCGCGCAGAAGGACGACAAGGGCGACAAGACGGACGACAAGACAGATGACGAGGCGGACGGCGAGGCCGGCGGCAAGAAGGGGAAGTCCTTCCTGACGTCGAAGGAGCCCGGGAAGCCGGTCACCGGCGAGTCCTCCGGCGCCGAGTCGCCCGCGCTCCTCGGTACGGCCGAGGGCCGGTTCGCACCCGGCTGGGCCGTCCAGCAGACCACCCAGGTCGAGGCGGGCACCGGCCGCGGCCTGCTCGGCACCGCCTGCTCGGCCCCCGACACGGACTTCTGGTTCCCGGGCGCCAGTACCGCCAAGGAGCGTACGGACTACGCGCACCTGACCAACCCGGACGACTCCGCGGCCGTCGCCGACATCGAGCTGTACGGCAAGGACGGGACCCTCAAGTCGACGGTCGGCGAGGGCATCAAGATCCCGCCGCACGCCGGCGAGTCGGTGCTCCTGTCGACGCTCATCGACGAACCGGAGACCGACCTCACCGTGCACGTCACGGTCCGCAGCGGCCGGGTGGCCGCCGCCGTCCAGGCCCTCGACGACACGCTCGGCGGCGACTGGCTCGCCCCCTCCGCCGCCCCCGCGGACAGCCTCGTCCTGCCGGGCATCCCGAAGGACGCCACCTCCGTACGCCTGGTCGCCTTCGCGCCCGGTGAGGCCGACGCCGACCTCAAGGTGCGGCTCGCCTCGCCGACCGGGTCGATCACCCCCGCCGGACACGAGACGCTGCACGTGAAGGCGGGCATGACGGCCGCCGTCGACCTCGGCGACGTCACGCGCGGCGAGGCGGGCTCCCTGGTGCTGACACCGACCGGGAAGTCCGCCCCCGTCGTCGCGGCCCTGCGGGTGGTCCGCGGCAAGGGCGACAGCCGGGAGACGGCGTTCATCCCGGCCACGGCGGCGGTGGGCGCCCGCGCGACGGCGGCCGGCAACCGCTCCAAGGGCTCCACCCTCTCCCTGGCCGCCCCCGGCCGGGGCGCCGAGGTCAGGGTCACGGCCTCCGCGGGCAGCGGCGGCGGCACGGCGGCCTCGAAGACGTACAAGCTCAAGGCCGGCACCACGCAGAACGTGCCACTGCCCGTGCCGAGCGGTCTCAAGGGCATGTACGCGCTCACGGTGGAGCCGCTGTCCGGCGGTCCCGTCCACGCGGCGCGCCTGCTGGAGGCGCCCGAGGACGGGGTGCCGATGTTCACCGTGCAGACCCTCCCGGACGACCGGGGGACGGTGAAGGTCCCGGAGGCGGAGCAGGACCTCTCGGTGCTGATGAAGTAGGCGCCCGCCGGGGGTCCGGACGTCCGGACCCCCGGACCGGTCCACGCCCGGTCCCGCCCCGGGTCAGTCCTCGCCGTACCGGGGATCGACGGTCTCGGGGGTCAGCCCCAGCAGCTCGGCGACCTGTTCCACCACGACCTCGTGCACCAGCGCGGCCCGCTCGTCGCGTCCCTTGGTACGGATCTCCACGGGACGCCGGTAGACGACGACCCGCGCGGGCCGGTCCTCGTGCGCCGGGGTCGTGCCGCCCAGCGGCACCGCCTCGTCGCCCCAGCCGTCGTCGCCGGCGGGACCGAACCGGGGCACCTCCAGCACCATGAACTCGATCTCGGTGAGCTGCGGCCACCGCCGCTCCAGCCGTTCCACGGAGTCCTGCACCAGATCGGCGAAGACTTCGCCGCGGCTGGCCGAGAGGGGCACCTGGGGCGGTGCCACCGGTCCACGCATGCCCCGCCCGTGTCGGTCACGACGGCGGGGCCTGGGCTCGGCGGGAGGGGGCGGTACGGGGTTGTCCATCACCGACGAAGCGTAATCCCCGCGCACCGCGCCCGCCCGCACATGGCACACGTCCAGTCGACGGCACGGCCCTCGTCCCCGGCGGGGCGCGAAATGGCCGTTCCGGCCAAGCTGTGGCTCGTTTCCGTATCCTCACGGACCACGGGAAGCACGGTGATTGACAGGATTTACACCGAATCGCGATCACTCGCGCGCTTGTCCGGCATCTCGCCAACAGGCGTACCCCCAGGTCAAGACGGCTCGCCGGGAGCCCTTGTGGCGGGCGTCACAGGGCGACACGGCGGAGCGGCCGGGGGTGGGTCGTCGCGGCCCGTTCAAGAGTGCGGTACCGTCCAACATCGTGAGCCCTGTACGTCGCTGTTCGCGCACCGCTTGCGGCCGTCCCGCCGTAGCGACGCTGACGTACGTCTACGCCGACTCGACCGCGGTCCTCGGCCCGCTCGCCACCTACGCCGAACCCCACTGCTACGACCTGTGCGCCGAGCACTCCGAGCGCCTCACCGCCCCGCGCGGCTGGGAGGTCGTCAGGCTCGCCGACGCCTCCGCCCCCTCCCGCCCCACCGGCGACGACCTCGAAGCACTCGCCAACGCGGTCCGCGAGGCGGCCCGCCCGCCGGAGCGTTCGGCGCGGGCGAACGGCGGCGCCCGCGGCGCGGACCCGACGGATGTGCCCCGCCGCGGCCACCTGCGGGTCCTGCGCTCCCCGGACTCCTGAGCCCGGCGCGCACGCGCCGCGGCTCCGCAAGGCCCGCCCCGTGAAGGGGACTTTTCTGCGTACGCGTTCCCTGCGTGCTCCCTGCGCGTTTCATTCGACGATGCACGGCCATTGACGCGCCCTTGTCGCGGACACGACCATTTTCCCCGGCCCATGAGAAATTGATTTCCGCATGGCGGAATCCGGGGGAGGCTCCGTGTACGTCCAGGAACTCGAGCCCGTGGCCGACTCGCTCGGTCTGTCCGCGCTCGTCGCGACCCTGCCCCTCGTCATCGTCCTCGTCCTGCTCGGCGGGGTCCGCATGAAGGCGCACCTGGCCGGCCTCATCGGCCTCGCGGCGGCCGTCCTGGTCGCCACGCTCGTGTACGGCATGCCGGCCGGCCAGACGCTCTCCAGCGCCGCGCAGGGAGCGCTGTTCGGCCTCTTCCCCATCCTGTGGATCGTCGTCAACGCCCTCTGGGTGTACCGGATGACCGTCCGCACCCGGCACTTCGACATCCTGCGCCGCTCCTTCGGACGGCTCTCCGACGACCCGCGCATCCAGGCGCTCGTCGTCGCGTTCTGCTTCGGCGCGCTCCTGGAGGCCCTCGCGGGCTTCGGTGCGCCCGTCGCCATCTGCTCGGTGATGCTCGTCGCGCTCGGCTTCGACCCCGTCCGCGCCGCGGTGGTCGCGCTGGTCGCCAACACCGCCCCGGTCGCCTTCGGAGCGATGGGCACACCGGTCGTGACGCTGGCCCAGGTCACCGACCTGCCCCTGGACACCGTCGCCTCCGTGGTGGGCCGTCAGACCCCGCTGCTGGCCCTGGTGGTGCCCCTGGTGCTGGTCTTCCTGGTGGACGGGCGGCGGGGCCTGCGCGAGACCTGGGTGCCCGCGCTGGCGTGCGGAGTCGCCTTCGCCGTGGCCCAGTTCGCCGCCTCCAACTACCTCTCGCCCCAACTCGCCGACATCGGGGCCGCCCTGGCCGGAGCGGGCGCGCTGATGGCGGTGCCGCACGCGCGCAGGCCCGCCGCCGAACCCGTACGGGCCGCGGTCCTGACGGGCACCCGCAGCGAGGACCTGGACGAGGAGGACCCGCGCCGTGAGGTACTGCGCGCGTACGCCCCGTACGCGCTGATCGTCGTGATCTTCTCCATCGCCCAGATCCCGCCCGTCAAGGACCTGCTGGCGAAGGCGACCCGCGTCTTCGACTGGCCCTTCCTGAACGTCGTGAACCCGGACGGCGACCCCGTCGGCGGCAACGTCTTCACCTGGCCGGCCGTGTCCACCGGCGGCACCCTGGTGCTGCTCGCCGGGATGGGCACGGCGGTCGTCCTCGGGGTGCACGCGCGCGTGGCGCTCAGGGAATGGGCGGCCACCGTCCACGAACTGCGGTTCGCGATCCTCACCGTCACCTCCGTCCTGGCGCTCGCCTACGTGATGAACCTGTCCGGACAGGCGGCCACGATCGGCCACTTCGTGGCGGCGGCCGGCGCGGGGCTCGCCTTCCTGTCGCCCGTCCTCGGCTGGTTCGGTGTGGCCGTCTCCGGATCGGACACCTCGGCCAACGCGCTCTTCGGCGCCCTCCAGGTGACCGCGGCGAGGGAGTCCGGCCTGTCCCCCGAGCTCCTGGCGGCCGCCAACAGCTCGGGCGGCGTCCTCGGCAAGATGATCTCGCCGCAGAACCTCACGATCGCCTGCGCGGCGGTCGGGCTCGCCGGCCGCGAGGGGGACCTGCTGCGCAAGGTGCTGCCCTGGAGCCTCGGACTCCTGCTGGTCATGTGCCTGATCGTCGTCGGACAGAGCTCGCCGGTCCTGGACTGGATGCTCCCGTAACCCCGTACGCGGTCCCTGCGGACCTGCATGCGGCCCGCGCGGACCCGTACGCGGCCCGTGTCCGGTGCCCGTGTGCGACCCCCCGGCTCCCGCGTGCCCCGGTGCCGGCCCGGGCGGGTACTTTTGGGGTCACCGTCGAGGACTCCAGGAAGGTTGGCCGTGACCGCTGATCTGTCACAGCTCGTCAAGGCGTACGACGTACGCGGAGTGGTCCCGGACCAGTGGGACGAGACGCTCGCCGAGCTGTTCGGTGCGGCCTTCGCCCAGGTGACGGGAGCGACCGCGATCGTGACCGGGCACGACATGCGCCCCTCGTCGCCGGGTCTGTCGCGGGCCTTCGCGCGCGGGGCGGCGGCGCGCGGCGTCGACGTCACCGAGATCGGCCTCTGCTCGACGGACCAGCTGTACTACGCGTCGGGGGCGTTCGGCCTGCCCGGCGCGATGTTCACGGCCTCGCACAACCCGGCCCGCTACAACGGCATCAAGATGTGCCGGGCGGGCGCGGCCCCCGTCGGCCAGGACACCGGCCTCACCGAGATCCGCGAGCTCGTCGAGTCCTGGACCGACTCCGGAGCCCCGTCCTCGGACGCGACGCCGGGCACGGTCGGCCGGCGCGACACGCTGGAGGACTACGCGGCGCACCTGCGCGGCCTCGTCGACCTGTCCTCGATACGCCCCCTGAAGGTCGTGGTGGACGCGGGCAACGGCATGGGCGGGCACACCGTCCCGACCGTCTTCGCCGGCCTGCCCCTCGAACTCGTCCCGATGTACTTCGAACTGGACGGCACGTTCCCGAACCACGAGGCGAACCCGCTGGACCCGGCGAACCTCGTCGACCTGCGCAAGCGCGTCCGCGAGGAGTCCGCCGACCTCGGCATCGCCTTCGACGGCGACGCCGACCGCTGCTTCGTCGTCGACGAACGCGGCGAGCCGGTCTCCCCGTCCGCGGTCACCGCCCTGGTCGCCGCACGCGAGCTGGCCAGGTACGGCGGCAGGGGCACGGTCATCCACAACCTGATCACCTCCTGGTCGGTCCCCGAGGTCGTCCGGGAGAACGGCGGCACACCGGTCCGCACCCGCGTCGGCCACTCCTTCATCAAGGCCGAAATGGCCGCCTCCGGCGCCATCTTCGGCGGCGAGCACTCCGCGCACTACTACTTCAAGGACTTCTGGAACGCCGACACGGGCATGCTCGCGGCGCTCCACGTCCTGGCCGCCCTCGGCGGCCAGGAGGGCACGCTCTCCGCGCTCGTCGCCCAGTACGACCGCTACGCGGGCTCGGGCGAGATCAACTCCACGGTCGACGACCAGGCGGGCCGCATCGCCGCGATCAGGACGGCGTACGAGGGCCGCGAGGGTGTCACCCTCGACGAACTCGACGGCCTCACCGTCACGGCCGCCGACTGGTGGTTCAACGTCCGCCCCTCCAACACGGAACCGCTCCTGCGCCTGAACGCGGAGGCCCGCGACGAGGCGACGATGACCGAGGTCCGGGACGAGGCACTGGCGATCATCAGGGGCTGACTCCCCCGGAACCGTCCGGCATCCGGCATCCGGCATCCGGCATCTGGCGTCCGGCATCTGGCGTCCGAGGGCGGGCGCGCAGGCACGACAGGGGACCCGCGGCGAGCACCCTCGGTGCCCACCGGCCCGCGGCGGTACCCTGACCAGGCCACATCCCCGGTGATCCGCACCCACCCCCGAAGGGACCCGACATGCCGCTAGAAGCCGGCCTCCTGGAGATCCTCGCCTGCCCGGCCTGCCACGCCCCCCTCAAGGAGCAGGAGGCCGAACTGATCTGCACCGGCCAGGACTGCGGCCTGGCCTATCCCGTCCGCGACGGCATCCCGGTCCTCCTCGTGGACGAGGCCCGCCGCCCCGCGTAGCCTCCCGCCGACCACGCAAAGCCACTCCCGCCAGGTGCCCGGAGGCCGCTCGCCATGTTCGACGAATCACTCCTCGACGACCAAGAGGCGCTGGCCCGCGCGGACCGGCGGGAACTGCTCCGCGGCGCCGCCGAGGCCGGCGCCCGCGTACGCACCGCCGCCCGGCACGCCACCGAGGCCGGGATCGCCGAGCTCAAGCCCGACGGCCGCCCGCGCGCCATCCTGACCGCGGGCCCCGGCCTGGCCGCCACCTGCGTCGCCGACCTGCTCGGCACGCTCGCCGGCGCCGCCTGCCCCGTCACCCGCCTCACCCCCCGCGGCGTGGCCCCCGCCGCCGGCGCCCTGCTCTGGGAACTCCCGGGCTGGGCGGGCCCGGTGGACCTGCTCCTGATCGCCACCCCGGACGGCAGCGAGCCCGGCCTCTCGCTCCTCGTCGAGCAGGCCTACCGGCGCGGCCTCACCGTCGTCGCCGTCTGCCCGCCCCGCGCCCCGCTCACCGACACGGTCGCCGGCGCCCACGGCCTCTCCGTACCGATGGCGACCGCCCCCTACGAGCCGCAGGCCCCGGCCGCCGCCTCGGCGCCCGGCTCCCTGTGGGCGCTGCTCACCCCGCTGCTCGCGCTGCTCGACCGCACCGGCCTCCTGGCCGCTCCGCCCGACGCCCTGCAGAAGGTCGCCGACCGCCTCGACCGGGTCGCCGAGCGCTGCGGCCCCGCCATCGCGACCTACAGCAACCCCGCCAAGACCCTTGCCTCCGAGCTCGCCGAGGCACTCCCGGTGATCTGGACCGAGGGCGACTCCGCGGGCCCGGCCGGCCGCCGCTTCGTCGCCGCCCTGGCCGAGCTCGCCGGCCGCCCCGCGCTCACCGCCGAACTGCCGGAGGCGCTGGCCGCGCACAGCGTGCTCCTGGCGGGCACGCTGGCCGCGGGCGCCGACCCCGACGACTTCTTCCGCGACCGCGTCGAGGACGCACAGGTCCTGCACGCGCGCGTGGTTTTGCTGCGGGACCGCCCGGCCGGCGGCCGCACCGCCGCCCCGGCCGCCCGCGAGCTGGCCCTCGGCCACGACACGCCGATCAGCGAACTGGAACCGGAGGAGGGCGACGACCTCGTGACGCTCGCCGAGCTGATCGCCACGACGGACTTCGCCGCCGTCTACCTCGCGCTCGCCTCGACGGCCTGATCCCGCCCGACGCCCCGCGGAACCCGTCGACCGGTACGCGGCGCGCCGGCACACGTACCAGCACACGTACGGAGAAGAAGACAGAGCATGGACCGCCTCGACAACACCGTCCGTCCCTACGCCTGGGGCTCCACCACGGCCATTGCGCGGCTCCTCGGCACCGAGCCGACCGGCGAACCGCAGGCCGAGATGTGGATGGGCGCCCACCCGGGCGCGCCCTCGCTCACCCCCCGCGGCCCCCTCACCGAGGTGATCGACGCGGCCCCCGAGCGCGAACTGGGCACCGGGGCGGTCGCCAGGTTCGGCCCGCGCCTCCCGTTCCTGCTGAAGATCCTCGCCGCGGGCGCCCCCCTCTCCCTCCAGGTCCACCCCGACCTGACCCAGGCCAGGGAGGGGTACGAGGACGAGGAGCGCCGCGGCGTCCCGGTCGACGCACCGCACCGCAACTACAAGGACGCCAACCACAAGCCCGAACTGATCTGCGCGCTCACCGAGTTCGACGGCCTGTGCGGATTCCGCGCCCCGCTGGAGGCCGCCGAGCTGCTCTCGGCCCTCGGGGTCGACTCCCTGAAGCCGTACGTCGACCTGCTGCACGCCCGCCCGGAAGAGGCCGCGCTGCGCGAGGTGCTGACCGCAGTACTTACTGCGGACCCCGAGCTGATGGCGACCACGGTCACCGAGGCCGCCGCGGCCTGCGCCCGGCTCGGCGGCGCCCACGCCCCCTACGCCGCGATCGCCCACCACTACCCCGGCGACCCGGGTGTCATCGCCGCGATGCTCCTCAACCACGTACGACTGCAGCCCGGTGAGGCCCTGTTCCTCGGCGCCGGCGTCCCGCACGCGTACCTGAACGGCCTCGGCGTCGAGATCATGGCCAACTCCGACAACGTGCTGCGCTGCGGACTCACCCCCAAGCACGTCGACGTCCCCGAACTCCTGCGGATCGTCCGCTTCGAGGCCGGCGACCCGGGCGTACTGCGCCCCGAGGCCGCCCCGGACGGCGAAGAGGTCTACGCGACCCCCATCGACGAGTTCCGCCTCTCCCGGTACGTGCTCCCGGAGGGCGGCCCCGCCCACGACCTCACCCGCCCCACCCCGCAGATCCTGCTGTGCACCACGGGCTCCGTACGGGCCGGTGACCAGGTCCTCGCCCCCGGCGGATCCGTCTTCGTACCGGCGGGCGAGAAGGCGGAAGTCTCCGGAAGCGGAACGATTTTCCGCGCCACGGTCGTGGTCTGACGGAACGACTGCGACGGCCTGGCTCTCGACGGCCGCCCCGGGCTGCAACAATGGCCCACCGCAAAGGGCAGGCAAAGTGCGGAACGGCAGCCTGACCGCAGCCGGGCGGGGCAGCCGGTGACAGACGAGTGGCAGACGAAGGGACATCGGGAACACATGAGCGCGTCAGGCGGCACCAAGGCGATCGTGGCGGCACTCGCCGCCAACCTCGCCATCGCGGTAGCGAAGTTCGTGGCGTTCCTCTTCAGCGGTTCGTCGTCGATGCTCGCCGAGTCCGTGCACTCGCTCGCCGACTCCGGCAACCAGGGCCTGCTGCTCCTCGGCGGCAAGAAGGCCCAGCGCGAGGCGACCTCCCAGCACCCCTTCGGCTACGGCCGCGAGCGGTACATCTACGCCTTCCTCGTCTCGATCGTCCTGTTCTCGGTCGGCGGCATGTTCGCGATCTACGAGGGCTACGAGAAGATCAAGCACCCGCACGAGCTCGAGCACTGGTACTGGCCGGTCGGCGTCCTCGTCTTCGCGATCATCGCCGAGGGCTTCTCCTTCCGGACGGCCATCAAGGAGTCCAACCAGACGCGCGGCAAGGAGTCCTGGACGGACTTCGTACGCCACGCCAAGGCGCCCGAGCTGCCGGTCGTCCTCCTGGAGGACCTGGGCGCGCTGGTCGGTCTGGTCCTCGCGCTCGGCGGCGTCGGCCTGGCCCTCGCCACCGGTGACGGCGTCTGGGACGGTATCGGCACCCTCTGCATCGGCATCCTGCTCATCGCCATCGCGATCATCCTGGCCGCCGAGACCAAGTCGCTGCTCCTGGGCGAGTCCGCCGGCACCGAAGCGGTCCGGAAGATCGAGGCCGCCGTCGTCGACGGCGACACCGTCACCGGCATCATCCACATGCGCACGCTCCACCTCGGCCCCGAGGAACTCCTCGTCGCCGCGAAGATCGCCGTCCAGCACGACGACACGGCCGCCGAGGTCGCCTCGGCGATCAACGCCGCCGAGTCCCGCATCCGCGAGGCCGTCCCGATCGCCCGCGTCATCTACCTCGAGCCCGACATCTACAACCGGGCCGAGGCCGCCAAGGGCGCGGACCCGGAGGCCTCACCGGGCGGTCCCGCTCCGACCGCCGCACACTGACCCCCGTACACCGACCCGTACGCGACCAGGGCCCGCCGGACGATCCGGCGGGCCCTCGCCGTCCCCGGCTCCGTCCCCGGCTCCGGCTTCGGCTTCGGCTTCGGTTCCGGCTCTGACTCCGGCTCTGACTCCGGCGGAAGTCCGCACATCCGCCCGGGTTGTTCACCGACGGACTGGGGCCCACTGCGCCGATCGGTGTAGATTCGTAACCGAGCCAGACGTCGCTGCTGATGGCGGTCGGGCGGCCCAGGCGGGCCGGCCGAGGGAGAGAGGGCCTCCGACGGACTGCGCTGCGCAAGGCACCGGGCATTCGTGTGCCCCGTGGGCGCACACCGTGCCCGCCGCCGCGCAGACCAGCCGAAATCCGACCTCGCCCAACCCGAGGAGCAGCTCGCATGACCACTGTCGCCAACCGACAGGACTTCAAGGTCGCCGACCTTTCCCTGGCCGACTTCGGCCGCAAGGAGATCACGCTCGCCGAGCACGAGATGCCCGGCCTGATGTCGATCCGCAGGGAGTACGCCGAGGCGCAGCCCCTCGCCGGCGCCCGCGTCACCGGCTCGCTGCACATGACCGTGCAGACCGCCGTCCTCATCGAGACCCTGGCCGCCCTGGGCGCCGAGGTCCGCTGGGCCTCCTGCAACATCTTCTCCACCCAGGACCACGCGGCCGCCGCCATCGCGGTCGGCCCGGACGGTACGCCGGACAACCCCCAGGGCATCCCGGTCTTCGCCTGGAAGGGCGAGACCCTGGAGGAGTACTGGTGGTGCACGGAGCAGGCGCTGACCTGGCCGAACAGCCCCACCGGCGGCCCGAACATGATCCTGGACGACGGCGGCGACGCCACGATGCTCGTCCACAACGGCGTCCAGTACGAGAAGGACGGCAAGGTCCCGTCCGCCGACACCGCCGAGAACGAAGAGCACCGGGTGGTCCTGGAGCTCCTCAACCGCACCATCTCGGGCGGCTCGCAGAAGTGGACCCGGCTCGCCTCGGAGATCCGCGGCGTGACCGAGGAGACCACGACCGGCGTCCACCGCCTGTACGAGATGCAGCGCGAGGGCACCCTCCTGTTCCCGGCGATCAACGTGAACGACGCCGTCACCAAGTCGAAGTTCGACAACAAGTACGGCTGCCGCCACTCCCTGATCGACGGCATCAACCGCGCCACCGACGTCCTGATCGGCGGCAAGACCGCCGTCGTCTTCGGCTACGGCGACGTGGGCAAGGGCTGCGCGGAGTCCCTGCGCGGCCAGGGCGCCCGCGTGATCGTCACCGAGATCGACCCGATCTGCGCGCTGCAGGCGGCGATGGACGGCTACCAGGTCACGACCCTCGACGAGGTCGTCGACAAGGCCGACATCTTCGTCACCACGACCGGCAACAAGGACATCATCATGGCCTCGGACATGGCCAAGATGAAGCACCAGGCGATCGTGGGCAACATCGGCCACTTCGACAACGAGATCGACATGGCCGGCCTCGCGAAGATCCCCGGCATCGTCAAGGACGAGGTCAAGCCGCAGGTCCACACCTGGAAGTTCCCCGACGGCAAGGTCCTCATCGTCCTCTCCGAGGGCCGCCTGCTGAACCTGGGCAACGCGACCGGTCACCCGTCGTTCGTGATGTCCAACTCGTTCGCGGACCAGACGCTGGCCCAGATCGAGCTGTTCACCAAGCCCGAGGAGTACCCGACCGGCGTCTACGTGCTGCCCAAGCACCTCGACGAGAAGGTCGCCCGCCTCCACCTGGACGCGCTCGGCGTGAAGCTCACGACGCTCCGCCCCGAGCAGGCCTCGTACATCGGTGTCGAGGTCGAGGGCCCGTACAAGTCGGACCAGTACCGCTACTGAGCCCGGCGCTCACCGGACGGTTGTCAGCAGGCCCTCGCCCTCACCGGCGGGGGCCTGCCCCCTATCGAGGACCCGAGCCACCATGCCCCGCGGCCGTTATTCGCTCCATGACCCGCACGACCACACCCCCCTCGCCGAGGAACGGTTCCACTGCGCCCCCGGCCCCTCCGGCTGGCGCTACGTCTCGCAGCTGTCCACTCCCTCCGGCACCCCCGCCGGCTCCGTCGACCTCGCCCTCGACGACCGCGGCCGGCCCATCCGCCTCGAACTGCACGCCTCGGGCTGGCAGATCCGCGCCGCCGCCCTCGACGGCGTCACCTGGGTCCGCACCGACCCCACGGGCGAGCACGCCACCGAAGGCAACGTCCGCGCCCACGCCTTCACCGGCTCGTCCCCCGCATTCCTCGTCGCCACCGCACGTCTGCTGCGTCTCACCCCCGACACCCCCGACGCCCTCGATACCCCCGGCGCTCCCCATGCCGCCCCTGCCCCCCGTGCTTCCGCGACACGTGTACGCCTCGTCGCCTTCACCGACCCGGTCCTCGCCCCGCGCACCCTCGACCAGTCCTGGGCCCTGCTCACGAGAGAAGCACACGCCACTGACAACGGCCCCCTGACCGTGGAGGAGTACCAGGTCACAGCCCTGGACACCGGCGAGCAGCACACCGTGCACCTGGCCGGCGACGTGGTGCTCTCGGCCCCCGGCATCGAGCTCGAGGACCTTGAGTCACCGCCCTCGGTCTTCGCCTGACGACGGGATCAGGCGGGCGGCGCGAACCCGGTGGAGGGACGCTCCGCGCCGGCATCCCGCACGACCGGCGGGACCGGCACGGTGGCAGGGGCGGCGGGAGGCATCGCGGGTATTGCGGGAGGGGAAGCCACCGGGTGGGCCGGAGCGTGGACCGGCGTCTCGAACGGCGGCTGGGACGGTGCCTGGAACGGCCCCGGGGCCGGATTCCGGGGGACAGGCCCGTACGCCGGACCCTGCGGCTGAACCGCGCCGTACGGCGCACCGGGACGGCCCCCGCCCGGATACCCGCCCTGACCGCCGGCGGCCCCGCCGCCGAACGCCCGCCGGGCCTCGCGCGCCTGCCGTTCCTGCATCACGGCCGCCAGAAAGGCCGCCGGCGGAACACCGGGCGGCGGCCGGGTCCCGGTGCGTTCGGCGACATCGGCCGCGAGCCGCTGCGCCATCGCCCAGCCGACCTGCGGATCCAACTGCTGCATCCGCGTCAGATACTGCCGGACGGCCAGCCACAGCCCGTCCGGCACAGCGGACAGGTCGAGCTCGGCGAACCGCCCCGAGAGCCACGGCGGCGGCGGGGGAACGAACGACGTACGCCCGGCGGGTATCCGTTCCCGTACGACCAGGGTCCCGGCGAACACGTCACCGAGCCGCCGTCCCCGCGCCGACACGAGCGACGCGACGCACGCCACGACGCCGAACGTCATCAGGATCTCCACGACCCCGACCGCCCCGCGCACCAGCGCGTGCCGGAACCGGATGGGCCCGCCGTCGTCCCGCACCACCCGCAGCCCGCACGCCAGCTTTCCGAGCGAACGCCCGTGGGTGAGCGTCTCCACCGCGATCGGCCCGCCGACCAGCAGCAGGAGGAACGCGGCGATCGACACGGCAGCCTGCGCGGCCTCGTCGAGAGCGGCCGTCGACAGCACCAGGACGACCAGCACCACGACATACGCGATCACCGCCACCGTCAGGTCCAGCACCACGGCCAGTACCCGGCTCGGCAGTTTCGCGGGCCGCAGCTCCAACGCCACCGCCTCGCCCGTCACAAGCTCGCTCACGCCCGCCGTCCTTCCCCGAACTGCCTTGAGACCAGCCAGTCTGCCAAGCTGAGACACATCGCGCCGCAGTGCGACAAGCTGACCACACGACGAGCAGCCGAGGAGCAGCCAACCCGATGGACCTCGACGTCTTCGTGTCCGCCCATCGCGCCGAATGGGACCGCCTCGACACGCTCCTCGGCCGCCGGCGTCGCCTGACCGGCGCGGAGGCCGACGAACTCGTCACCCTGTACCAGCGCACGGCGACCCATCTCTCACTGATCCAGTCCAGTGCCCCGGACCCACAGCTCACCGGCCGCCTCAGCCAGCTCGTGGCCCGCGCGCGCAGTGCCGTGACGGGCACCCGCCGTGCCTCCTGGCGTGATGTGACCCGCTTCCTCACCCATGGTTTCCCGGCCGCGGTCTACCGGTCACGCCACTGGTGGGTGCCCACGGCGCTCCTGTCCACGGCCCTCGCCGTCCTCCTGGGGTGGTGGATAGGAACGCACCCCGAGGTCCAGTCCTCGATAGCGGCCCCCGCCGAGCTGCGGGAACTCACGCGCCCCGGCGGTGAGTACGAGACGTACTACTCGAGCCACCCCGCGGTGTCCTTCGCGGCGCAGGTGTGGACGAACAACGCCCAGGCGGCCGCGATGTGCCTGGTACTCGGCGGCTTCCTGTGCCTGCCGGTCGTCTGGATCCTCTTCCAGAACATGCTCAACGTGGGCGTGGGCCTCGGCCTGATGTCCTCGGCGGGCCGCCTCGACACCTTCCTCGGCCTGATCCTCCCGCACGGGCTCCTGGAGCTGACGGCCGTCTTCGTGGCGGCCGGCACCGGTCTGCGCCTCGGCTGGACCGTCATCGACCCGGGCCCGCGTACGCGTCGTGCGGCTCTCGCGGAGGAGGGGCGTGCCGCCCTGGGCATGGCGATGGGACTCGCCCTGGTCCTCTTCGTGTCCGGCGCCATCGAAGGCTTCGTCACCCCGTCCGGCCTCCCGACCTGGGCCCGCATCGGCATCGGCACAGCCGCCGAGCTGCTCTTCCTCGCCTACGTCTACGTGCTGGGCGGCCGTGCCGTACGGGCCGGGGAGACGGGCGACGTCGAGGAGGCCGAACGCAGCGCTTCCGTGCCGACCGCCGCCTGATGTGCAGGCACACCCGTCAGGCTGCTAGTCTCCTCCTCGCCCCACAAAAACCGTTGACACGGGACGTGTGGGGCGGTAGATTCGAACAGTTGCCTAGAGCTGGACAAGCTCGGCGGTGGCAGTGAGCATCTGTCAGCTTCCTGGAATGCAATTCCGGTGAAGCACCTTCCGATACATCAGAAACGAATGGCCGGTCAGGCCGGTCGAAAACTTCTGATAAAGTCGGACTCGCCGAAAGAGAGCCGCAAGGCAATCAAATAAGGCAAGGCCTACCAACTGGCCACCGGAAATGAATTCCGACCGGAAACGGAACGGAAAACGGATCTGGTAAGGTTGGAAACACGAAGGGAAAAGCCCGGAGGAAAGCCCGAGAGGGTGAGTACGAAGGAAGCGTCCGTTCCTTGAGAACTCAACAGCGTGCCAAAAATCAACGCCAGATATGTTGATACCCCGTCCGTCACCGTTTGGTGGCGGGTGGAGGTTCCTTTGAAAAAGTCCTGCCGGGTTAACGCCTGGTAGGCGCATCAGCGAGGACGCTGTGAACAGTCTTCCTTATTCCGGTCGACTGTTCCGCTCTCATGGTGTTGTCCCGATTACGGGAAAACATTCACGGAGAGTTTGATCCTGGCTCAGGACGAACGCTGGCGGCGTGCTTAACACATGCAAGTCGAACGATGAACCACTTCGGTGGGGATTAGTGGCGAACGGGTGAGTAACACGTGGGCAATCTGCCCTTCACTCTGGGACAAGCCCTGGAAACGGGGTCTAATACCGGATGATACTTCCACTCGCATGGGTGGGGGTTGAAAGCTCCGGCGGTGAAGGATGAGCCCGCGGCCTATCAGCTTGTTGGTGAGGTAGTGGCTCACCAAGGCGACGACGGGTAGCCGGCCTGAGAGGGCGACCGGCCACACTGGGACTGAGACACGGCCCAGACTCCTACGGGAGGCAGCAGTGGGGAATATTGCACAATGGGCGAAAGCCTGATGCAGCGACGCCGCGTGAGGGATGACGGCCTTCGGGTTGTAAACCTCTTTCAGCAGGGAAGAAGCGAAAGTGACGGTACCTGCAGAAGAAGCGCCGGCTAACTACGTGCCAGCAGCCGCGGTAATACGTAGGGCGCAAGCGTTGTCCGGAATTATTGGGCGTAAAGAGCTCGTAGGCGGTCTGTCGCGTCGGATGTGAAAGCCCGGGGCTTAACCCCGGGTCTGCATACGATACGGGCAGACTAGAGTGTGGTAGGGGAGATCGGAATTCCTGGTGTAGCGGTGAAATGCGCAGATATCAGGAGGAACACCGGTGGCGAAGGCGGATCTCTGGGCCATTACTGACGCTGAGGAGCGAAAGCGTGGGGAGCGAACAGGATTAGATACCCTGGTAGTCCACGCCGTAAACGGTGGGAACTAGGTGTTGGCGACATTCCACGTCGTCGGTGCCGCAGCTAACGCATTAAGTTCCCCGCCTGGGGAGTACGGCCGCAAGGCTAAAACTCAAAGGAATTGACGGGGGCCCGCACAAGCAGCGGAGCATGTGGCTTAATTCGACGCAACGCGAAGAACCTTACCAAGGCTTGACATCGCCCGGAAAGCCGTAGAGATACGGCCCCCCTTGTGGTCGGGTGACAGGTGGTGCATGGCTGTCGTCAGCTCGTGTCGTGAGATGTTGGGTTAAGTCCCGCAACGAGCGCAACCCTTGTTCTGTGTTGCCAGCATGCCCTTCGGGGTGATGGGGACTCACAGGAGACTGCCGGGGTCAACTCGGAGGAAGGTGGGGACGACGTCAAGTCATCATGCCCCTTATGTCTTGGGCTGCACACGTGCTACAATGGCAGGTACAATGAGCTGCGATACCGCAAGGTGGAGCGAATCTCAAAAAGCCTGTCTCAGTTCGGATTGGGGTCTGCAACTCGACCCCATGAAGTCGGAGTTGCTAGTAATCGCAGATCAGCATTGCTGCGGTGAATACGTTCCCGGGCCTTGTACACACCGCCCGTCACGTCACGAAAGTCGGTAACACCCGAAGCCGGTGGCCCAACCCCCTTGTGGGGAGGGAGCTGTCGAAGGTGGGACTGGCGATTGGGACGAAGTCGTAACAAGGTAGCCGTACCGGAAGGTGCGGCTGGATCACCTCCTTTCTAAGGAGCATTTCTTGGCCGGCAGGTTTACCTGACGGTCCAGAGGCCAGTTCATCGGCGAATGTCCGGTGCTGGTTGCTCAAGGGTGGAACGTTGATTATTCGGCATTCTCAGTCTGCTCAGGCTGCAAGTACTGTCCTTCGGGGCGTGGAAAGCTGATCTGGGGGTCGGGGGTGTCGGGCACGCTGTTGGGTGTCTGAGGGTATGGCCGTAAAGGTTGCCTTCAGTGCCGGCCCCAGTGCACTCCGGAGTAGTCCGGGGGTGATGGGTGGTTGGTCGTTGTTTGAGAACTGCACAGTGGACGCGAGCATCTGTGGCCAAGTTTTTAAGGGCGCACGGTGGATGCCTTGGTACCAGGAACCGATGAAGGACGTGGGAGGCCACGATAGTCCCCGGGGAGCCGTCAACCAGGCTTTGATCCGGGGGTTTCCGAATGGGGAAACCCGGCAGTCGTCATGGGCTGTCACCCACATCTGAACACATAGGGTGTGTGGAGGGAACGCGGGGAAGTGAAACATCTCAGTACCCGCAGGAAGAGAAAACAACCGTGATTCCGGGAGTAGTGGCGAGCGAAACCGGATGAGGCCAAACCGTATGTGTGTGAGACCCGGCAGGGGTTGCGCATACGGGGTTGTGGGATCTCTCTTTCACAGTCTGCCGGCTGTGAGACGAGTCAGAAACCGTTGGTGTAGGCGAAGGACATGCGAAAGGTCCGGCGTAGAGGGTAAGACCCCCGTAGTCGAAACATCAACGGCTCGTTTGAGAGACACCCAAGTAGCACGGGGCCCGAGAAATCCCGTGTGAATCTGGCGGGACCACCCGCTAAGCCTAAATATTCCCTGGTGACCGATAGCGGATAGTACCGTGAGGGAATGGTGAAAAGTACCGCGGGAGCGGAGTGAAATAGTACCTGAAACCGTGTGCCTACAAGCCGTGGGAGCGTCGCTCACAGAGTTTACTCTGTGGGTCGTGACTGCGTGCCTTTTGAAGAATGAGCCTGCGAGTTTGCGGTGTGTTGCGAGGTTAACCCGTGTGGGGAAGCCGTAGCGAAAGCGAGTCCGAATAGGGCGATTCAGTAGCGCGCTCAAGACCCGAAGCGGAGTGATCTAGCCATGGGCAGGTTGAAGCGGCTGTAAGAGGTCGTGGAGGACCGAACCCACCAGGGTTGAAAACCTGGGGGATGACCTGTGGTTAGGGGTGAAAGGCCAATCAAACTCCGTGATAGCTGGTTCTCCCCGAAATGCATTTAGGTGCAGCGTCGTGTGTTTCTTGCCGGAGGTAGAGCACTGGATAGGCGATGGGCCCTACCGGGTTACTGACCTTAGCCAAACTCCGAATGCCGGTAAGTGAGAGCACGGCAGTGAGACTGTGGGGGATAAGCTCCATGGTCGAGAGGGAAACAGCCCAGAGCATCGACTAAGGCCCCTAAGCGTACGCTAAGTGGGAAAGGATGTGGAGTCGCACAGACAACCAGGAGGTTGGCTTAGAAGCAGCCACCCTTGAAAGAGTGCGTAATAGCTCACTGGTCTAGTGATTCCGCGCCGACAATGTAGCGGGGCTCAAGCGTACCGCCGAAGTCGTGTCATTCGTACACATATCCCCAACGGGAGTACGGATGGGTAGGGGAGCGTCGTGTGCCGGGTGAAGCCGCAGCGGAAGCTAGTGGTGGACGGTTCACGAGTGAGAATGCAGGCATGAGTAGCGATACACACGTGAGAAACGTGTGCGCCGATTGACTAAGGGTTCCTGGGTCAAGCTGATCTGCCCAGGGTAAGTCGGGACCTAAGGCGAGGCCGACAGGCGTAGTCGATGGATAACCGGTTGATATTCCGGTACCCGCTGTGAAGCGTCAAATATCGAACCAGGCGATGCTAAGTCCGTGAAGCCGTTCCGGACCCTTCGGGGAAAGGAAAGTGGTGGAGCCGACGGTCCAGACCTGTAGTAGGTAAGTGATGGGGTGACGCAGGAAGGTAGTCCATCCCGGGCGGTGGTTGTCCCGGGGTAAGGGTGTAGGGCGTTGTCCAGGTAAATCCGGACAGCACATAGCCTGAGACCTGATGCCGAGCCGATTGTGGTGAAGTGGATGATCCTATGCTGTCGAGAAAAGCCTCTAGCGAGTTTCATGGCGGCCCGTACCCTAAACCGACTCAGGTGGTCAGGTAGAGAATACCGAGGCGTTCGGGTGAACTATGGTTAAGGAACTCGGCAAAATGCCCCCGTAACTTCGGGAGAAGGGGGGCCATCACTGGTGAGAGCACTTGCTGCTTGAGCTGGGGGTGGCCGCAGAGACCAGCGAGAAGCGACTGTTTACTAAAAACACAGGTCCGTGCGAAGCCGTAAGGCGATGTATACGGACTGACGCCTGCCCGGTGCTGGAACGTTAAGGGGACCGGTTAGTGCACTTTCGGGTGTGCGAAGCTGAGAACTTAAGCGCCAGTAAACGGCGGTGGTAACTATAACCATCCTAAGGTAGCGAAATTCCTTGTCGGGTAAGTTCCGACCTGCACGAATGGCGTAACGACTTCTCGACTGTCTCAACCATAGGCCCGGTGAAATTGCACTACGAGTAAAGATGCTCGTTTCGCGCAGCAGGACGGAAAGACCCCGGGACCTTTACTATAGTTTGATATTGGTGTTCGGTTCGGCTTGTGTAGGATAGCTGGGAGACTGTGAAGTGCGGGCGCCAGCCCGTGTGGAGTCGTCGTTGAAATACCAGTCTGGTCGTGCTGGATGTCTAACCTGGGTCCGTGATCCGGATCAGGGACAGTGTCTGATGGGTAGTTTAACTGGGGCGGTTGCCTCCTAAAGAGTAACGGAGGCGCCCAAAGGTTCCCTCAGCCTGGTTGGCAATCAGGTGTTGAGTGTAAGTGCACAAGGGAGCTTGACTGTGAGACCGACGGGTCGAGCAGGGACGAAAGTCGGGACTAGTGATCCGGCGGTGGCTTGTGGAAGCGCCGTCGCTCAACGGATAAAAGGTACCCCGGGGATAACAGGCTGATCTTCCCCAAGAGTCCATATCGACGGGATGGTTTGGCACCTCGATGTCGGCTCGTCGCATCCTGGGGCTGGAGTCGGTCCCAAGGGTTGGGCTGTTCGCCCATTAAAGCGGTACGCGAGCTGGGTTTAGAACGTCGTGAGACAGTTCGGTCCCTATCCGCTGTGCGCGTAGGAATATTGAGAAGGGCTGTCCCTAGTACGAGAGGACCGGGACGGACGAACCTCTGGTGTGCCAGTTGTCCTGCCAAGGGCATGGCTGGTTGGCTACGTTCGGGAGGGATAACCGCTGAAAGCATCTAAGCGGGAAGCCTGCTTCGAGATGAGTATTCCCACCAACTTGATTGGTTAAGGCTCCCAGTAGACGACTGGGTTGATAGGCCGGATGTGGAAGCCCTGCAAGGGGTGGAGCTGACCGGTACTAATAGGCCGAGGGCTTGTCCTCAGTTGCTCGCGTCCACTGTGTTGGTTCTGAAACCACGAACAACCCCATACCCCTTTTAGTGTGGCCACGGGGGGTGTGGTGCGGGTGTTTGAATCAGAGTTTCAAAGTGTTTCGGTGGTCATAGCGTGAGGGAAACGCCCGGTTACATTCCGAACCCGGAAGCTAAGCCTCACAGCGCCGATGGTACTGCAGGGGGGACCCTGTGGGAGAGTAGGACGCCGCCGAACTATTTTTACGAGAAAGCCCCCGCACTTCGGTGCGGGGGCTTTCTTGCGTTTCGGGGTTTGCAGGGAAAGCCCATGACGTGAAGGGCTCTCCCTGTTTGTTCACAGTCGGCCTGCTGCCTTCAGTGCCAGATATGCGTCCGCCAGCGCCGGCGGCAGGTCGTCCGGTGTCGCGTCGACGACTGTGACGCCGTGACGCATCAGTTGTTCGGCGGTGCGGTGGCGTTCCGCCTGGGCCTGGGCCGCGGCGGCCGCCTCGTACACGGACTCTGCGTTTCCCCGCGCCGTGGCCATGCGCTCGATGTGCGGGTCGGAGACCGAGGCGACCAGGACCGTGTGGCGCTGGGTGAGGCGGGAGAGCACCGGAAGAAGGCCCTCCTCGATGGGGGCCGCGTCCAGGGTCGTGAGGAGCACGATCAGCGAGCGGCGCGGGGCCGCACGGAGCGCGGTGGAGGCGAGGCCGCGGGCGTCCGTCTCGACGAGTTCCGGTTCGAGGTGGGCCATGACGTTGACCAGCGAGGGAAGGACGTCGCCCGCGGCTCGTCCCTGCACCAGGGCGCGTACGCGGCGGTCGTACGCGAGCAGGTCCACCCGGTCGCCGGCGCGGGAGGCGAGGGCCGCCAGGAGGAGTGCCGCGTCCATGGAGGCGTCCAGGCGGGGGGCGTCGCCGACCCGGCCCGCGGCCGTGCGGCCGGTGTCGAGGATCAGGAGGATGTGCCGGTCGCGTTCGGGGCGCCAGGTGCGTACCGCGACCCTCGACTGCCGGGCGGTGGCACGCCAGTCGATCGAGCGGGTGTCGTCACCGGGGACGTAGTCGCGCAGGCTGTCGAACTCGGTGCCCTGGCCGCGGGTCAGGACGCTGGTGCGGCCGTCGAGCTCGCGCAGGCGGGCCAGCTTCGAGGGCAGGTGCTTGCGGCTCGTGAAGGGCGGCAGGACGCGTACCGTCCAGGGGACCTTGTGGTTGCCCTGCCGGGCGAGGAGGCCGAGGGGGCCGTACGAGCGGATGGTCACGCGGTCCGCTCGGCGGTCGCCGCGGCGGGTGGGGCGCAGACGGGTGGTGACACGGCGGCGTTCGCCCGCGGGGACCGTCACCCGGTGGCGGGACTCGGCGACCTCCGTGCCGGGCTGCCAGCTGCTGGGGGGCCAGGCGTCGCGGATGCGGGCACGCAGGGGCCGGCCGGACGGGTTGGTGACGGTGAGGGTGACGTCGGCGGTCTCACCGAGACGTACGGACGTGTCGCCGGAGCGGGTCAGGCCGAGGCCGCGTACCGGTGCCGCGAGCGCGAAGTCGCAGGCGCAGGCGAGGGCCAGGGGGGCGTTGACGGCGAGGATGCCGGTCCAACCGGGTTCCAGGATGCCCACGGGGAGGGTGCCGAGGGCCGCCAGGAGGGCCGCGCGGCCGGTGAGCGCCATCAGCGGGGGACGGGGACGTGGGAGAGGATCGCGTTGATGACCGAGTCGGCGGTCACGCCCTCCATCTCGGCCTCCGGGCGGAGCTGGACGCGGTGGCGCAGGGTCGGCAGCGCGAGGGCCTTCACGTCGTCGGGGATGACGTAGTCGCGGCCGGTCAGCCAGGCCCAGGCGCGGGCCGTCGCCAGGAGCGCGGTCGCGCCGCGGGGGGACGCGCCGAGGTTCAGGGACGGCGATTCGCGGGTGGCGCGGCAGATGTCGACCACGTAGGCGGTGATCTCGGGGGAGACCGTGGTCTTGGCGACGGCCGCGCGGGCGGCTTCCAGGTCGGCCGGGCCCGCGACGGGGCGTACACCGGCGGCGCGCAGGTCGCGGGGGTTGAAGCCCGAGGCGTGGCGGGTGAGGACGTCGATCTCGTCCTGGCGGGAGGGGAGCGGGATCGTCAGCTTCAGGAGGAAACGGTCCAGCTGGGCTTCCGGCAGGGGGTACGTGCCCTCGTACTCGACCGGGTTCTGGGTGGCGGCGACCAGGAACGGCTCGGGGAGCGGGCGGGCGGTGCCGTCGACCGTGACCTGGCGCTCCTCCATCGCTTCCAGGAGGGACGACTGGGTCTTCGGCGGGGTGCGGTTGATCTCGTCGGCCAGCAGGAGGTTCGTGAAGACCGGGCCGGGCTGGAAGGAGAACTCCGCGGTGCGGGCGTCGTAGACGAGGGAGCCGGTGATGTCGCTCGGCATCAGGTCGGGGGTGAACTGGACGCGCTTGGTGTCGAGTTCCAGTGCCGCGGCGAGGGCCCGGACGAGGAGCGTCTTGGCCACTCCGGGAACTCCCTCCAGCAGGACGTGCCCGCGGCAGAGCAGGGCGACGACGAGACCGGTCACGGCGGGATCCTGGCCGACCACGGCTTTGGCGATCTCGGCGCGCAGGGCCTCCAGGGAGGCGCGGGCGGCGCCCGGATCCCCGGTGTTCCCGGCGTTGTCAGTGGTCGGGGCCATCATGGACGGCGTACCTCTCTTTCGAGGGCGTCGAGTTGGTCGGCTAGTGCGACGAGGGCCGCGTCGTCGCGGGGCGGCGGCCCGAAGAGGAGGGCGTGCAGGGACTGTCCTTCCCGGCGGAGCCGGGCGGACAGGGCGGGGAGCAGGGCTTCGGGCGTGTGCGCCTGGGCGGGGGAGACACCGGCGAGGGGGGCCAGTCGGGTGCGGGTGGTGGAGCGCAGGGCTCCGGCGGCCCGGTCGCGGGCGTTGGACTTGCGGTAGAGGCGGGCGCGGCCCTCGGCGGTCTCGGAGGCGCGGATCGCGACGGGGAGCCGTTCGGGGACGAGCGGACCGAGGCGGCGGGCGCGCCAGAGGGCGGCGAGGACCGCGGCGAAGAAGAGCTGCAGCGTGCCCCAGAGCCAGCCGGAGGGGATCAGGTCGAGGAAGCCGCTGTCGCCGGCGTCGGTCGCCGAGTCGTCGGAGAGCGAGGGGAGGTACCAGACCACATGGGGGCGGGAGCCGAGCAGTTGGAGGGCGAGGGAGGCGTTGCCCTGCTCGTCGAGCCGGTTGTTCTGGAGGAGGTCGGGGGCGCCGAGTACGACGGTGTCGCCGTTGCCTTCGGCTGCCGGGACGCGCAGCAGGGTGGGCAGGCCCTCGCTGGGGTAGCAGGAGTCGGCGTCGGGGGCATCCGTCGTGTAGCGGAGGCCGCCCGTGTCCGCGGTGCCCGCTCGTCGCGCGGCGGGCAGGGCGCAGCCGGGCGGGAGCGCGGAGTCGTAGCTGGGGGTGGCGTCGGCTTCGACCCCGGGGGCGAGGGTGCCGACGGACGGGGTGCCGGGGGCGACGAGGACGGTGCGGCCGCCGGAGTTCCGGTACGCGGAGTGCAGGCTGTCCTGCTGACGGCCGGTCAGCAGGTCGGGGCGGGCGATCAGCAGGGTCGTGTCGGAGCCGGCCGCGGCGCTCGCCGCGTCCAGGGTGGTGACCACGCGCGTGGAGACGCCCCGGTCGGAGAGCAGTTCGGCGACGGCGCGGCTGCCGTAGGGATCGGCGGAGCGGGGGTCGAGGCTGCCGTGCTGCGTGCCGGAGCGTACGACGGCGATGGTGACGGCGGCCGCCAGGAGGATCACGAGGGCGAGCAGGACACCGCGCGAACGGGTCCACACCTGGCGGACGGTGGGCGAGTCGGAGGTGGGCGGCAGGGCGGCCGGGGGCGGGGCGGTGGTGGTCCCGGAGGTCATTCGGCGGCCTCCTGGTGGGCGCCGCGGGCCGTGCCGGCACCGGCACCGGTGCTGCTGTTCGTGAGGACCGGCCTGGTGCGTTCCAGGTCGCCGTCGAGCCGGGCGAGGCGATGGTACGTCTCCGGCGTGGCCGTTCGTCCGCCGTACGTCACGTCGTCGAAGTCCCGTGCCGCGGCGCGCAGCCGGTCGGTGTGGGCCGGGAGGGTGCGGCCCGCTTCGGCGGCGGCCTCGTCGGCGGTGCGCCCGGGGCGCGGCTCGAGCAGGGCGCGTTCCTCCAGGGAGCGGACGACGGCGCGCATGCGTTCCTGGACGGCCTGGTTCCAGTGGGCCCGGGCCGCCTGCGCCTCGGCGGCCGCGCGGTGTTCGGCGGCGCTGCGCGGCCGGTCGTCGAAGAGCGGGGCGGCGGACGTGGGGCTCCTGCGGGGGGTGCCGAGGCGCCACCAGAGGGCACCGACGAGCGCTACGGCCGCCAGGACGACGACCAGGAGGCCGAGCCCGCCCCCGGGGGTCGCCGAGGAGGCGGCGTCGAGGAGTCTGCCGACCCATTCCCAGAACGCGTTCAGGGCCCGTTGGAACAGGCTGGGATCGTTCTCGTGGTACATCCGCTTCGACAGCTCGTCCCGGGCGGCCTCCCGTGCGGGATCGCGCGGGACGGTCACCGGTGGTTCGCCGTCGGCGCGCGACAGCGCCGGCACGATCGCGTCGCCGAGGCGCGGCCATGCCGGTATCGCTGTGAGAACTCCCCCCGCCGGACCCACGGTGTCAGCTCCCCGGGGTCGGTCCGGGAGTGCCGGAGCCGTATCCCTGGACGCCGGCCGCGCGGGCCAGGTCGAGGTCGAGGGCCTCGCGGCGGATGCGCTGGTCGATGTAGAGCAGGACGCTGACTCCGGCGGTGATCGGGAAGGTGAGCATGGAGCCGATCACCGAGCCGATACCGCTGACGACGAGGAACGTCCAGCCGAGGTCGCCGGAGCCGCCGTCGAGGAAGCCGCCTATGCCGTCGCCGCTGAGCGCGGCGGCGAGGAAGGTGAACGGGATCACGATGATCGACGCGATGATGTTCGCGATGATCGTGGCCAGGAGCTGGATGCCGAAGACCCGCCACCAGGAGCCGCGGACCAGCTTCGCGGAGCGGCCCAGCGACTTCGGGACGCTCTGCTTCTCCAGCATCAGGGCCGGCGAGGCCAGCGAGAAGCGGATCATCAGCCAGAGCGCGACGACGCCCGCGGCGAGGCCACCGAGGACGGCGAGCGCGACGGCGCCGTCGCCGCCGCCCGCGAGGCCCAGGAGGATGCCGGGCAGGGTGCCCACGCCGACGATCCCGACCGCAATGAGCGGGAGCAGGAAGGTCAGGCCGAAGAGCTTGAGCAGCTGGGGCCGGGCGTCCCGCCAGGCCTCGCCGGTGGTCACCGACCTGCCGAGGACGGCACGGCTGGTCACGGTCGTGAGCAGGGCCGTCGCGACGATGGTGCCGAGCAGGGTGATCAGCAGGACGACGCCGGAACTGCCGAGGGTGGTGCCGACGGCGCGGGTCAGTTCCTCGGCGGTGGCGCTGGGGTCGTCGAGCGTGTCCGCGGTCGCGCTGTCGTCCAGGACGAATCCCTGGAGCAGGATCACGCCGATCTGGGTGATGACCGCGACGGTCAGCGAGATACCGAGGACCGTGCGCCAGTGCGTACGCATGGTCGACACCGCGCCGTCGAGGATCTCGCCGACACCGAGCGGGCGGAGCGGGATGACGCCGGGCTTGGCCGCGGGCGGGGGACCGCCCCAGCCGCCGCCCCAGCCCGGGTGGCCGCCTGGACCCTGGTTCCAGCCGGGGTGGCCGCCCGGGGCCTGGCCCCAGCCGCCGTAGCCGCCGGGAGGTCCGTATCCGCCGGGGCCGCCGGGAGGCTGTCCGCCCCGGCCCGGGCCGGGCTGGGGCGGTGGCGGGGCCTGGGGCGGGGTGTCCTGGGGGGCGCCGGGGGAGGGCCACTGGGCGGGCGGGGGCTGCTCCTTGGACCACTTCGGGCCCGGACCGGACGGGTTGGTCCCGTCCGCGGGCTCCGCGGGCTCCGCGGGACGGGGCCGGTCCGCGGGCCGGACGGGGCCGGGAGCCGCCGGGTCCTGTCCGGCCTGTCCGTCCTGTCCGTTCTGCCCGTCGGAGGAGGCGGATCCGGGCGATGCCCAGCCCGGAGTGTCGTTCATCGTCGCTCCTTCACGGTGCCCGTCCGCGGTCGCGGCGGCAGGTTGGCTGCCATCGTGCCACGGTGCGGCCGGGAAGTGACCGGCCGCAGTATGGGCTGCACACCTTCAATTGTCCGGCCCGTACGGGGCAGACTGAGTGAATGGCTGATCAGTACGCGCAGTTCCACGAGGACAACCGGCTCATCGGGACACCCGCGATCCGTTGGGACGAGCCGCCGGAGGGACCCGTGCTGGTCCTCCTCGACCAGACCCGGCTGCCCGCCGAAGAGGTCGAGCTGGTGTGCACCGACGCGCCCGCGCTGGTGGAGGCGATCCGTTCGCTCGCCGTGCGCGGGGCCCCGCTGCTCGGCATCGCGGGGGCGTACGGGGTCGCGCTCGCCGCCGTCCGGGGCTTCGACGTCCAGGACGCCGCGGCCGCGCTCTCGAGTGCGCGGCCCACCGCGGTGAACCTCGCGTACGGAGTGCGCCGGGCCCAGGAGGCGCACCTCGCCGTCCTGCGGGCCGGCGGCGACCAGCAGCGGGCCGCCGAGGCCGCGCTGGCTGCCGCGCGGGCGCTCCACAGGGAAGACGCCGAGGCCAGCGCGCGTATGGCCGTGCACGGGCTGGCGCTGCTCGACGAGCTGCTGCCCGGCGGGAACCACCGGATCCTGACGCACTGCAACACCGGGGCGCTGGTGTCCGGCGGGGAGGGCACGGCGTTCGCGGTGGTGCTCGCGGCGCACCGCGCGGGGCGGCTGAGCAGGCTCTGGGTGGACGAGACGCGTCCGTTGCTGCAGGGTTCTCGCCTGACCTCCTATGAGGCGGCGCGCGCCCAAATGGCGTACACCTTGCTCACGGACAACGCTGCCGGGTCACTGTTCTCGGCTGGGGAGGTGGACGCGGTGCTCATCGGGGCCGACCGGATCGCCGCCGACGGTTCGGTGGCGAACAAGGTGGGGAGCTATCCGCTCGCCGTGCTGGCCAAGTACCACCACGTGCCGTTCATCGTGGTGGCGCCGCTGACGACGGTGGACCCGGACACCCCGAACGGAGCATCGATCGAGATCGAGCAGCGTGCCGGTCATGAAGTGACAGAGATCACAGCACCGCTGGTGCCGGTGGCGAGGGTCGAGGCGGGCGGCGGGATGGCGGTGGCCCCCTTGGGGACCCAGGCGTACAACCCGGCGTTCGACGTGACGCCGCCCGAGCTGGTGACGGCGATCGTCACCGAGGAGGGCGTCGTGTCGCCCGTGACGGCAGAGGCGCTCGCGGAGCTGTGTGACAGGTCACGCCAGGTAACGATTTAGTTAATGGGATGATGTCGTTTATGAAGGGACGAGTCCTTGTCGTCGATGACGACACCGCACTGGCCGAGATGCTCGGCATTGTGTTGCGTGGTGAAGGTTTTGAGCCGTCTTTCGTAGCCGACGGCGACAAGGCGCTGGCCGCTTTCCGTGAGAGCAAGCCCGACCTGGTGCTCCTGGACCTGATGCTTCCCGGCCGGGACGGCATCGAGGTGTGCCGCCTGATCAGGGCGGAGTCCGGGGTACCGATCGTGATGCTCACCGCGAAGAGCGACACCGTCGACGTCGTGGTCGGCCTGGAGTCGGGCGCCGACGACTACATCGTGAAGCCGTTCAAGCCGAAGGAGCTGGTGGCGCGGATCCGGGCCAGGCTGCGCAGGTCCGAGGAGCCGGCGCCCGAGCAGCTCGCCATCGGCGACCTGGTCATCGACGTGGCCGGTCACTCCGTGAAGCGGGAGGGCGCCTCGATAGCGCTCACCCCGCTGGAGTTCGACCTGCTGGTGGCGCTGGCCCGCAAGCCGTGGCAGGTGTTCACGCGCGAGGTGCTCCTGGAGCAGGTGTGGGGCTACCGGCACGCGGCGGACACCCGTCTGGTGAACGTCCATGTGCAGCGGCTGCGCTCCAAGGTCGAGAAGGACCCGGAGCGGCCGGAGATCGTGGTGACCGTCCGTGGCGTCGGTTACAAGGCAGGACCGAGCTGACGTGTCCCGGGACAGTGCCGCTTCGGCGCCCGGCGAACCGGGGGTCCGCCCGGAGCGGCCTGTCGGCCGGAGGATGACGGGCTCCCGCTGGGGGAGGTTCGTCGAGGGCGGGCTGCTCCAGGGCGGGGTCCAGGGCAGCCCGGTCCTGCGGCTGCTCATGCGCTGGGTGCGGCGGCCGCTGCTGCCCGTCATGCGGCTGTGGCGGCGCAACATCCAGCTCAAGGTCGTCGTCACGACCCTGCTGATGTCGCTGGGTGTCGTCCTGCTGCTGGGTTTCGTCGTCATCGGGCAGGTGCGCAACGGCCTGCTGGACGCCAAGGTCAAGGCCTCCCAGAGCCAGGCCACGGGCGGGTTCACGGTCGCCAAGCAGGAGGCCGACAACGTGGCGGGCGCGGGCGGGGACGACCGCTCGGGCCCGGACGACAACCCGGGCCAGAACGTCAGCGGGTGGATGAGCTCCCTCGTCGAGTCGCTCTCCAGCGGCGGCCAGGGCGCCTTCAGCGTGGTGACCCTCGGCACCGCCTCCGCGGACAGTGACAGCAGGGGCCTGGGACCGCGCGCCTCGGGATACGTCGACCCGAGCCTCAGCGTGCCCCAGGAGCTGCGCGAGCGGGTGGACGGCGGCACGGGCGCGGCCCAGAGCTACACGCGCATCGTCTACACCAACCGCCAGGACTCCCAGCCGGCGCTGATCATCGGCACCCGGGTCAACGACCCCAAGGGCGACCCCTTCCAGCTGTACTACCTGTTCCCGCTCACGCAGGAGGAGAAGTCGCTCAGCCTGGTCAAGGGGACGCTCGCGACGGCGGGGCTGTTCGTCGTCGTGCTGCTCGGGGCGATCGCCTGGCTCGTGGTGCGCCAGGTCGTCACGCCCGTGCGGATGGCCGCCGGGATCGCCGAGCGGCTGTCCGCGGGACGCCTGCAGGAACGTATGAAGGTCACCGGTGAGGACGACATCGCCCGGCTCGGCGAGGCCTTCAACAAGATGGCGCAGAACCTGCAGCTGAAGATCCAGCAGCTGGAGGACCTGTCGCGGATGCAGCGGCGGTTCGTGTCCGACGTCTCGCACGAGCTGCGGACGCCGCTGACGACCGTCCGGATGGCGGCCGACGTCATCCACGACGCGCGCGTGGACTTCGATCCGATGACCGCACGGTCGGCCGAGCTGCTCGCCGACCAGCTGGACCGCTTCGAGACGCTGCTCGCGGACCTGCTGGAGATCAGCCGCTTCGACGCCGGCGCGGCGGCCCTGGAGGCCGAGCCGATAGACCTGCGGGTGGTCGTGCGCAGGGTCATCAGCGGGGCCGAGCCGCTCGCCGAGCGCAAGGGCAGCCGGGTACGGGTCGTCGGCGACCAGCAGCCCGTGATCGCCGAGGCGGACGCCCGGCGCGTGGAGCGGGTGCTGCGCAACCTGGTGGTCAACGCCGTGGAGCACGGTGAGGGCAACGAGGTCGTGGTCAAGCTCGCGGCGGCGGGCGGCGCGGTCGCGGTCGCGGTGCGCGACTACGGGGTGGGCCTCAAGCCCGGCGAGGCGACCCGGGTGTTCAGCCGCTTCTGGCGTGCCGACCCGGCACGCGCGCGCACCACCGGCGGTACGGGCCTCGGCCTGTCCATCGCCCTGGAGGACGCGCGGCTGCACGGCGGCTGGCTGCAGGCGTGGGGCGAGCCGGGCGGCGGCTCGCAGTTCCGGCTGACGCTGCCGCGGACCGCGGACGAGCCGCTGCGGGGCTCGCCGATACCGCTGGAACCCAAGGACTCGCGGCGCAACCGCGGACTCAACGACGCGGGGCTGCCGCTGGGCGGCACGCAGAAGCTGGCCACGGTGCCCGTGCAGCCCCCCGGTGAGCGGGCGGTGCCGCCCATGCCCTCGCGCGACCCCAGGGTGGCGGGCGCGGTCGATCCGGCCGCGCTGCCGGGCAACGGCGCGCGCGTGGTGCCGCGGCCCGCCGCGGAGGTCCGCGGCCCGGCCGCGGAGCCGGAGGAATCACCGTCCGAGGACGGACCGGGAACCGGCGTGCGGCCGGACGAGCTGAAGCAGGGGGAGGGCTCTCGTGGGCGCTGACCGCGATCGGGGCGGCCGTCGGCGTCCGGCGCACGTGCTGGTGTACGCCGCCTGCGGCACCGTACTGCTGGCCGGGTGCGCGTCGATGCCGGACGGAGGGGACCTGCGCGATGTGGAGGCCTCGCAGCGGCCGGACGCGCAGGTGCGGGTGTTCGCCATGCCGCCGCGGGAGAACGCCCAGCCCGAGGAGATCGTGCAGGGCTTCCTCGAAGCGCTGACCAGCGACGATCCGGAGTTCGAGACGGCCCGCAAGTATCTGACCGAGAAGGCGTCGAAGGCATGGCGTCCGAACGAGTCGACGACGATCCTGGCGGACGGGCCGAACACCGTGGCGGAGCACAGCGGCAGCAGGGAGGCGACCGGCGACTACGCCTACTCGCTGATCGGCACCAAGGTCGCCACCGTGGACTCGCAGTTCGCCTACGAGCCCGCCGACGGAGCGTACGAGCGGACCGTGCACCTCACGGAGCACGAGGAGCCGGACGGTTCCAAGGAGTGGCGCATCGACGCCCTGCCGTCGGGCCTGGTGATGGGGATGTCCGACTTCCAGCGCAACTACGAGTCCGTCAATAAGTACTACTTCGCCTCGAACGCCCGCGACAGGACCGACGACCAGCTCGGGGCGGTCGCCGATCCCGTCTACGTACGGGAGCAGGTGGACCCGGTCACGCAGATGGTCCGCTCGGTCCTGAAGGGGCCGACGAGGTGGCTCAAGCCGGTGGTCAGGTCGAGTTTCCCCACCGGTACGGCGCTGAAGAAGGGCGTCAGGTCGCTGACGCCCGACGACCAGAACCGGCTGACGGTGCCGTTGAACGCCAAGGCCGACCGGGTCGGGCAGTCCGTGTGCACGGAGATGGCCGCGCAGATCCTCTTCACGCTCCAGGACCTGACGCCGACGGGCATCGACGAGGTGGAGCTGCAGCGTTCGGACGGCACGCAGTCGTGCGTGCTCAGGAAGGACCGGGCCGAGATCTACGTGGCGCACGGTCCGGCGAAGCGCGCCGAGTACGAGTACTTCATCGACGGCGACAAGCGGCTGGTGCGGATACCGGGGGCCGGCAGCGAGCAGGAGCCCGAGCCGGTGCCCGGCGCGCTCGGCGACGGGGACAAGGAACTGCGGGCGGCGGCCGTCTCGCGCGACGAGGACACCGCGGCCGGGGTCTCGCTCGACGGGCGCTCGCTGTACGTCGGCTCGCTCGCGTCGGGCGGGTCGCTGGGTGAGGCCGTGCTGGAGAGCGACGCCACGTCGCAGGACGACGGGCTGACGACTCCCAGCTGGGACGCGAGTGGTGACCTGTGGGTGGCCGACCGCGGCCCGAAGGACTCCCGGCTGCTCCTGCTGTCGAAGGGCGCGGGCGACCCCCTGGAGGTCTCGACCCCCGGCCTGGAGGGGCGGATCGAGGCGGTGCGGGTGGCCGCGGACGGCGTGCGGATCGCGCTGATGGTGCGCGACGACAAGCGGACGACGCTGCTCATGGGGCGGATCGAACGCACGGACCCGGCGGGCGAGAACCGGAGCAACGCCGTCGCCATCCGTGAACTGCGGGCCGTGGCACCGCAGCTGGAGGAGGTCACCGCGATGTCCTGGGCCGGGGACAGCCGCCTGGTCGTGGTGGGGCGCGAGGCCCGTGGCGTGCAGCAGATCCAGTACGTGCAGGTCGACGGGTCCACGCCGGTCGGGCCGGCTCCCTCCGCGCTCACCGGTGTGCAGGAGATCGCCGCCTCCGAGGACGAGCGGCTGCCGCTGGTGGCGCACTCGGAGGACGGCATCGTGCGGCTCTCGTCCGGTTCGCAGTGGCAGACCGTGGTCAAGACGGGGATGGCGCCGGTCTATCCGGGGTGAACCGCTCGCCCGCGGTTGTCCACAGGCAGTTGTCCACAGGGCTGGCCGGGGCGCTCGGACCTTGGCACAGTGGTGGGCATGCGGGGGTGGTGGCAGGACCTCACCGACCTGGTGCTTCCGGCCGAGTGCGGAGGCTGCGGACGGCCTCGCACGGTGCTCTGTCCCGGGTGCCGTGCCGCCCTGACGGGGGACGGACCGGCCCGTGTGCGGCCTGACCCGGCGCCCCCGGGACTGCCGGTGGTGCACGCGGCGGCTCCGTACGAGGACCAGGTGCGGGCAACGCTCCTGGCCCACAAGGAACGGGGGGCGTTGATGCTCGCGGGACCGCTGGGAGCGGCGCTGGCGGGGGCGGTGCGGGCGGGGCTCGGAACCGGCGGGCGCGCCGGGGAGCACCCCTGCGGGGCGGACCTTCGCGGGGCGCCGGTGCTGCTGGTCCCTGTGCCGTCGGCGCGGCGGGCGGTGCGGGCGCGGGGGCACGACCCGGCGCGGCGGATCGCACTCGCCGCGGCGGCCGGGCTGCGACGGGGCGGGACGCCGGCCCGGGTGCTCGCCGTGCTGCGGCAGCGGCGTGGCGTGGCCGACCAGTCGGGGCTCACCGCACGGCAGCGGCTGGACAACCTGGCCGGCGCGCTGGAGGTGGCACCGGCAGGCAGGGAGCTGCTGGCCGGTGGCGGGCGGATCGTGCTCGTCGACGACCTGATGACGACGGGCGCGTCCCTGGCCGAGGCGGCGAGGGCCCTGAGAGCGGTTCTCCCGGTTCTCCCGGAAAGGAGCGGATTCTACGGCCGGGTAACACCGGGAACGGCGGAGGAAGGGACATGCCGGGCAACGGCGGCAGGTGTAGGCCGGGCAGAAGCGGTCAGGGAAAAGGGGAGCGCGAACAGCGCGGAGGACGGGATCGGCGCGGCGGTGGTCGCGGCGTCTCCAGCTTCTTTCGAAATAAACCGGAACTGACAGAGAAGTTGCGTCGTTGCAGGTAGTAAGAGGTTCCATTCACCGCAATGGAGGTACACCGCAGTAGAGGGTGACGACATCCGTCCGGGCGAGATATGTTCGGTTGTGAGGGAATGGCGGACGCCGTCCCCTGCATATCGGAATGCCGCGCCGCGGGATTTCCTCATTCACCCGCGACAGGGGAGTGGAGATCTTCCCCGTGGGGGAGGAGGAGGTGGAAGTCGCCGAGTCGGAGGCTCCGGGACGCTCCGGAGTCTGGTGCAAAAGGGAGACGCCCCGCCGTCGATGCGGGGCGATCCGGGAACGGAGTTCTGCGTGGACATCGTCGTCAAGGGCCGCAAGACCGAGGTGCCGGAGCGGTTCCGCAAGCACGTGGCCGAGAAGCTGAAGCTGGAGAAGATCCAGAAGCTCGATGGCAAGGTGATCAGCCTAGACGTCGAGGTGTCCAAGGAGCCGAACCCCCGGCAGGCCGACCGCTCCGACCGGGTGGAGATCACCCTCCACTCCCGCGGTCCGGTGATCCGGGCGGAAGCCGCGGCGAGCGATGTGTACGCCGCGCTGGACCTGGCGGCGGACAAGCTGGAGAGCCAGCTGCGCAAGCACCACGACAAGCGGTACACACGCCGGGGCACCCGGAGGATCTCGGCCGCCGAGGTCGCCGACCACGTCCCGGACGCCGCGACGCTCGACGGGAACGGCGCCGTCGTCCGCGACGAGGAGCCCGACGCGGTGCCGACCAAGAAGATCGGTCCGCTCGAGGTGAAGGGTGACGGTCCCCTCGTCGTCCGCGAGAAGACCCACGTCGCATCCCCGATGACACTCGACCAGGCGCTCTACGAGATGGAGCTGGTCGGGCACGACTTCTACCTGTTCGTCGACTCCGAGACCAAGGAGCCGAGCGTCGTCTACCGGCGGCACGCGTACGACTACGGCGTCATCCACCTCAGCACGGACCCGATGGTCGCCGAGGCGGAGCACACCCCGCCGGGCGGTTCGCTGGGCGGCTGACCTCGGCGACGAGCTCCCCCGGCCTTCGGCCGAGGGGGCCCGCCCGGTGCCCCTGGAGTGTTCGCGCACTCCCAGGGGCACCGGTGTACGACCCCTTCGTGTGCCGCTCTGTCATCCCGTTGTCGTCCGGGCATGAAATCATGGCCGTACCGGCCTCAACCGGTGTGTTGTCGTGCTGTGTTGGCGAGGGCACAGGAATACAGGCCACGGCCTTCACGGGGAGGAACCATGGCGGACAGCTTCGGACCGATGCGGGACGGGGGTGCCCACGACGGCGCCGTCGGCATGGGCCCGGACGCGGGCTCCCCGCGCAAGGAGCCCATCCGGGTCCTTGTCGTGGACGATCACGCCCTTTTCCGTCGCGGCCTGGAGATCGTGCTGGCCGCCGAGGAGGACATCCAGGTCGTCGGGGAGGCGGGTGACGGGGCCGAGGCGGTCGACAAGGCCGCCGATCTGCTGCCCGACATCGTGCTGATGGACGTACGGATGCCGAAGCGCGGCGGCATCGAGGCGTGCACCTCCATCAAGGAGGTCGCTCCCAGCACGAAGATCATCATGCTGACGATCAGCGACGAGGAGGCCGACCTCTACGACGCGATCAAGGCGGGGGCCACGGGGTACCTCCTGAAGGAGATCTCCACGGACGAGGTGGCCACGGCCATCCGCGCCGTCGCGGACGGGCAGTCGCAGATCAGTCCTTCGATGGCCTCGAAACTGCTGACCGAGTTCAAGTCGATGATCCAGCGCACGGACGAGCGGCGGCTGGTGCCGGCGCCTCGGCTCACCGAGCGTGAGCTGGAGGTTCTGAAGCTGGTGGCGACCGGGATGAACAACCGGGATATCGCCAAGCAGTTGTTCATCTCCGAGAACACCGTGAAGAACCACGTGCGGAACATTCTGGAGAAGCTGCAGCTGCACTCCAGGATGGAGGCCGTGGTGTACGCGATGCGCGAGAAGATTCTTGAGATTCGCTGATCGTTGATTATTGAAATTCGGTGGGGCCGGGAGCGCGGTTCCCCGCACTCCCGGAACGCTAAAGACTCCTGGCCAGCTCGGCCGTGAGGGCGTCCCGCAGGAACGGGGTGTCGGCGCGTTCCACCCGGACGGTCGTGCAGTCCACCCAGGTGGCCGCTTCCAGGAGGGCCTGGGCCACCGCGGGGACGGATCCGGGGCTGTCCAGGGTCACCTGCCTGGCGATCAGGGTGGTGCCCTCGCGGGCCGGGTCCACCCGGCCCACCAGGTGGCCACCGGACAGGACCGGCATGGCGAAGTAGCCGTACACCCGCTTCGGCTTGGGGACGTACGCCTCCAGGCGGTGGGTGAAACCGAAGATGCGCTCCGTGCGCGCCCGGTCCCAGACCAGCGAGTCGAACGGGGACAGCAGGGTCGTGCGATGACGGCCGCGCGGGGTCGTCGCGAGCGCCTCGGGGTCCGCCCAGGCCGGTTTCGACCAGCCCCGCACCGTGACCGGGACCAGGCCCGAGTCCGCGATCACCGCGTCGACCTGCTCGCCCTTGAGGCGGTGGTAGTCGGCGATGTCCGCGCGGGTGCCCACCCCCAGCGAGCGGCCCGCGAGCCGTACCAGGCGGCGCAGGCACTCCGCGTCGTCCAGATCGTCGTGCAGCAGCGGGTCCGGGATCGCCCGCTCGGCCAGGTCGTACACCCGCTTCCAGCCGCGCCGCTCCGTGCACACCACCTCGCCGTACATCAGCGCGCGCTCGACGGCGACCTTGGTGCCCGACCAGTCCCACCACTCGCTGGTCCTCTTCGCGCCGCCCAAGTCGGTGGCCGTGAGCGGGCCTTCGGCTCTCAGCTGCTTGATGACCTGGTCGTACGTGCCGTCCGGCAGCGCGTGGTTCCAGTGCGGGCGGGCGCGGTAGGCGCGGCGGCGGAAGGCGAAGTGCGGCCACTCCTCGACGGGGAGGATGCAGGCCGCGTGCGACCAGTACTCGAAGGCGTGCGGCCGCGGGGGAGCCGTGCCGACGGGGGCCGGGGTCCAGTACGCCTCGTCGACCGTCCTGCGGCCGACGGCGCCGAGGCGCGCGTACGGGATGAGTTCGTGGGAGCGGGCCAGGACGGAGATGGTGTCCAGCTGGACCGCGCCCAGGTGCCGCAGTACGCCCCGGACGCCGCCCCTGCGGTCGGGGGCTCCCAGGAAGCCCTGCGCGCGCAGGGCGATCCGACGGGCCTCGTCGGCGGAGAGTTCGGCGGCCGGGCGCGGCAGACTGGTCATGGTCCGCACGATAGGCGGTGCCACTGACATCCGGGCCCGACCTGCGCGGTCCGGCGCGGACGAGCGCGGTCCGGTGCGGACGCGGGGCGGTCAGGTCTGGGGCGGGGCGGGCAGGTAGGGCGCCGTCGACGGCAGTCCCAGGTCCGACGGGAGCAGGGAGCCGACCCAGCAGTCGCGGCGTACACCCTTGTTGTTGAGGCCGGAGCGGAGGATCCCCTCGATGGTGAAGCCGGCGCGTTCGGCGACCGCGCGGGAACCCGTGTTGCCCACCTCGGCGCGCCACTCGACGCGGTCCAGGGCGCGTTGGGTGAACGCCCAGCGGGACGCGGTGAGCGCCGCCTCGGTGATGTAGCCGTTGCCCCGGTGCTCCTTCGTCGCCCAGAAGCCGATCTCACCGACGCCCAGGGCGTGCATCGTGATGCCGAGCATGCCGGCCAGCTCACCGCCGGCGGGCAGGAAGACGCCGAAGGTGAACATCGAGCCGTCCGCCCATCCGTCGGGCACCAGCTGCTCGGTGAAGCCGACGGCGTGCTCGCGCAGGTAGGGCGACGGGATCGTGGTCCAGCGCTGGATGTCGGGATCCTGGACGGCGTCGAACACGGCGTCGCTGTCGTGGGCTCCCACCGTGCGCAACAGAAGTCGTTCGGAGGTCAGTGTGACGGGGTCCATCGGCCGATTCTGCTCGGGCCCGGGTACGGAAGCCATCCCTTTAGCGCTCCGTGAAGACGCGGTCACCTTTCGTGGCGGCGGCGCGGCACCTTCCGCATCCCCCGCCCGTTGTCTCCAGTGGCTGTCACATGCAGACCTCCCGGCGCGGTGGGGTCCTCGCTTACGATGGCCGTTGCTCAAGCTGTGATTCGAATCCGTCCATTGAAACCGACCGTCCCAGGCCCGACCGGCAAGGAGACAAACCCTCGTGTCCGTCCTCTCGAAGATCATGCGTGCAGGCGAAGGAAAGATCCTGCGCAAGCTGCACCGCATCGCGGACCAGGTCAACTCCATCGAAGAGGACTTCGTTGACCTCTCCGACGCCGAGCTGCGAGCCCTGACCGATGAGTACAAGCAGCGGTACACCGACGGCGAGAGCCTCGACGACCTGCTACCGGAGGCGTTCGCGACCGTCCGCGAGGCCGCCAAGCGCGCCCTCGGCCAGCGCCCCTACGACGTGCAGATCATGGGCGGCGCCGCCCTCCACCTCGGCTATGTCGCCGAGATGAAGACCGGCGAGGGCAAGACCCTGGTCGGCACGCTGCCCGCGTATCTGAACGCCCTCTCCGGGGAAGGCGTCCACCTCATCACGGTCAACGACTACCTGGCCGAGCGCGACTCCGAGATGATGGGCCGCGTCCACAAGTTTCTGGGCCTGTCCGTCGGCTGCATCCTCGCCAACATGACGCCGGCCCAGCGCCGCGAGCAGTACGCCTGCGACATCACGTACGGCACGAACAACGAGTTCGGTTTCGACTACCTGCGCGACAACATGGCGTGGTCCCAGGACGAACTGGTCCAGCGCGGCCACAACTTCGCGATCGTCGACGAGGTCGACTCGATCCTCGTCGACGAGGCCCGTACGCCGCTGATCATCTCCGGCCCCGCCGACCAGGCCACCAAGTGGTACGGCGACTTCGCCAAGCTCGTCACGCGCCTGAAGAAGGGCGAGGCGGGCAACAGCCTCAAGGGCATCGAGGAGACCGGCGACTACGAGGTCGACGAGAAGAAGCGCACCGTCGCCATCCACGAGTCGGGGGTCGCGAAGGTCGAGGACTGGCTGGGCATCGACAACCTCTACGAGTCGGTCAACACCCCTCTGGTGGGCTACCTGAACAACGCCATCAAGGCGAAGGAGCTCTTCAAGAAGGACAAGGACTACGTCGTCATCGACGGCGAAGTCATGATCGTCGACGAGCACACCGGCCGTATCCTCGCCGGCCGCCGCTACAACGAGGGCATGCACCAGGCGATCGAGGCGAAGGAAGGGGTGGACATCAAGGACGAGAACCAGACGCTCGCCACGATCACCCTCCAGAACTTCTTCCGCCTCTACAAGCGCCACGACCACAACGGCAAGGAGGTCCCCGGCCTCTCCGGCATGACCGGTACGGCGATGACCGAGGCGGCCGAGTTCCACCAGATCTACAAGCTCGGCGTGGTCCCGATCCCGACCAACCGGCCGATGGTCCGCAAGGACCAGTCCGACCTGATCTACCGCACCGAGGTCGCGAAGTTCGAGGCGGTCGTCGACGACATCGCCGAGAAGCACGAGAAGGGCCAGCCGATCCTCGTCGGCACCACCTCGGTCGAGAAGTCCGAGTACCTCTCGCAGCAGCTCAGCAAGCGCGGCATCCAGCACGAGGTGCTGAACGCGAAGCAGCACGACCGCGAGGCGCCGATCATCGCGCAGGCCGGCCGCCGGGGCGCCGTCACCGTCGCCACGAACATGGCCGGCCGCGGTACGGACATCAAGCTCGGCGGCAACCCCGAGGACCTCGCCGAGGCGGAGCTGCGCCAGCGCGGCCTCGACCCCGAGGAGCACATCGAGGAGTGGGCCGCCGCGCTGCCGGCCGCCCTGGAGCGGGCCGAGAAGGCCGTGCAGGCGGAGTTCGAGCAGGTCAAGGACCTCGGCGGGCTCTACGTGCTGGGCACCGAGCGGCACGAGTCGCGGCGTATCGACAACCAGCTGCGCGGTCGCAGCGGCCGTCAGGGCGACCCGGGCGAGTCCCGCTTCTACCTCTCGCTGGGCGACGACCTGATGCGGCTCTTCAAGGCGCAGATGGTCGAGCGCGTCATGTCGATGGCGAACGTCCCCGACGACGTGCCGATCGAGAACAGGATGGTCACCAAAGCCATCGCCTCCGCCCAGTCGCAGGTCGAGACGCAGAACTTCGAGACCCGCAAGAACGTCCTCAAGTACGACGAGGTCCTCAACCGGCAGCGCGAGGTCATCTACGGCGAGCGCCGCCGCGTCCTGGAGGGCGAGGACCTGCAGGAGCAGATCCAGCACTTCATGAACGACACGATCGACGCGTACATCGACGCGGAGACCGCGGAGGGCTTCGCCGAGGAGTGGGACGTCGACCGGCTGTGGGGCGCCTTCAAGCAGCTCTACCCGGTGAAGGTGACCGTCGAGGAGCTGGAGGAGGCGGCCGGTGACCGTGCCGGTCTGACCGCCGAGTTCATCTCCGAGTCCATCAAGGACGACATCTACGAGCAGTACGCGGCCCGTGAGGAGCAGCTCGGCTCCGAGATCATGCGGGAGCTGGAGCGACGGGTCGTGCTGTCGGTCCTGGACCGCAAGTGGCGCGAGCACCTCTACGAGATGGACTACCTGCAGGAGGGCATCGGCCTGCGCGCGATGGCCCAGAAGGACCCGCTGGTCGAGTACCAGCGCGAGGGCTTCGACATGTTCACCGCCATGATGGACGGCATCAAGGAGGAGTCCGTCGGCTACCTGTTCAACCTGGAGGTCCAGGTCGAGCAGCAGGTCGAGGAGGTTCCGGTCGCGGACGCGGCGCCGTCGCTGGACAAGCAGGAAGCCGTCCCGGCGGGTGCGGGCGCCGGTGGCGGTGGCGCGCGGCCGGAGATCCGGGCCAAGGGGCTCGACGCTCCGCAGCGGCCGGACCGGCTGCACTTCTCCGCGCCGACCGTGGACGGCGAGGGCGGTGTCGTCGAGGGTGACTTCGCCACGGACGACGAGCCCGTGCGGTCCGAGTCCGACGGGCTCACCCGGGCCGAGCGGCGTAAGCAGCAGAAGGGTGGGCGGCGTCGCAAGAAGTGACGGTTCGCTCCGCGGGTTGAGCGGTTGAGCGGTTGAGCGGTTGAGCGGTTGAGTGGTTGAGCCGCTGGGTTGTCGGGTTGTTGAAGGGCCGGGTGCTTTGGTGCCCGGCCCTTTGTGTTTGCCGTGGCTTCCCTGCTGGGCGCTGGGCGCCGGGCTCCGGGCTCCGGGCGTCGGCGGAAGTGTTTCGGGTGCGGGGCGGTGGGGGCTTGTCGCGCAGTTCCCCGCGCCCCTAGAAGGGGCCGGTGGGGTGGGGGCGAGTGCGCGGTTCCCCGCGCCCCTAGAAGGGGCCGGCGGGGTGGGGGCGAGCGCGCGGTTCCCCGTGCCCCTGGGAGGGGCCGGTGGGGTGGGGGTGAGCGCGCGGTTCCCCGTGCCCCTCGCGGGGCCTGTGTGGGGGCTTGTGCGCAGTTCTACGTGTCCTTCGCGGTCGGCCCGGGGCGGGGGACGCCCAGTTCCACCGCTGTGCAGCGCCAGCGGAGGTCCGGGCCCTGTTCCAGGCGGAAGGCCATGGCGCGCAGCTGGTCGCCGGCGCCGATGCGCGCGAAGGCCTCGATGGCGCCGGAGCGGGGCACGTAGTAGCCGATGTCCCGGACGACCGGGCGGGTGCCGTGGGTGCGCAGGGGGCCGCGTTCGGCGAGCCGGGCCAGCTCGTCGTAGGCGCGGCCCGCGGTGTGCCGGAGCATGCAGTGGACCGGGCGCCGGCCGCTCAGCACCTCGACGAGCCGGTCCGCGAACAGGTCGGTGGGGCGCGGACCGGGGGGTGGCACGCCGTCCGGGGCCGTCGGCGGGGCGCTGCGGGCCCGTGGCGCGTCCGGTGTGCTCCTGGGCGGCGTACGGGTCGCTCCGCCCGGACGGCGGGTGTCGTGGCGGACGGGCGGGCGGGAGCCCGGGGTGCGCCTCGTCCTGGTCATCACCTTGTTCACGACGGAGCCCCATTCGGTCGGACCGGCTCATACCGGTCGGTAACTTTCCGTTGGGGATCTTGTACGAGGTCGGGGCGGGCGGCCGCAAGCGGGACAGGAGGACGCGGGCGGCGCCGGATCGTTCACCTATCAGGGTGGCGGGGAGGGGCGGAAGGCCTGGCGGGGCAGGGGCGTACCGGGTGACGGGCGGGACGGCGGTGGACGTCCGCGCGGGGCGGGCGCTGAACTCGAAAGAGGACGCCCGCACGTATCCTGATGGCCTCCCGGGAGGCGCGGAACCCGCCCACGGACTTACCGGACCACCTCTACGAAAGCGGTCAGCCATGCGCGTCTACGTCCCCCTGACCCTCCCCGGTCTCGCCGAGGCGTACAGGACGGGTGAGCTCGGGCACGGTCCGTTCGCCGCGTACGCCGTCACGCCCGCGCTGCGCGAGTGGTACCTCTCCGACGACCTCGAGGAACTGGAGTACGCGGCGCTGAACCGGGCCGCGCTCGCCTCCCTGCGGCTGGTCGCGCTCGACCCCGGTGCCCCGCGCCGGCGGGTCGTCGTCGCCGTCGACGTGCCGGAGGGGGCCGCGGTCCCCGATCCCGGCCGGGGCCTCGACCCCGCGTCCCTCGGTGAGGTGCGGGTCGGCGGGCCGGTGGCGCTGGCCGAGGCGGCGGCCGTGCACGTCGACTCGGACGAGGCCGGGACGGACGTGACGGCGGCCGTGGACGCGCTGGGCGCGGCGGACCGGGGCGACGAGGACGCGCAGTTCACCGTGGACGGGGCCGAGGACCACGAACTGCTGTGGTTCGCCACGCAGGAGATCCCGAACCTGGTGGGGCTCGGCGACTGACGCCCCGCACGGAGCGCGGTACGGGGCCCTGTCGGTGGGGCCGGGTATTTTCTGGATATGGGGACGCACGGAGCGACACACATCGTCTGGGACTGGAACGGGACGCTGTTCCACGACAACGAGGCCATCATCGGTGCGACGAACGCGGCGTTCACCGAGCTCGGCATACCGCCGATCACGCTGGAGCGGTACCGGGAGCTGTACTGCGTACCCGTACCGAAGTTCTACGAGCGGCTGATCGGGCGGCTGCCGACGGACGAGGAGTGGGAGGTCATGGATCTGACCTTCCATCGGCACTACGCGGAGCACCGGGTGGGCTGCGGGCTCGCCGAAGGGGTGCCCGGGCTCCTCGAGGAGTGGGTGTCGGCCGGGCGGAGCCAGTCGATCCTGAGCATGTACGGGCACGAGGAACTCGTCCCGCTGGTGCGCGGGTTCGGGATCGAACCGCACTTCCTGCGGGTCGACGGGCGGACCGGCCCGTCCGGCGGCAGCAAGGCCGAGCACATGGTGCGGCACCTGAGAGCCCTCACGGGCGTGGACCCCGCTCGTACGGTGGTGATCGGGGACGCGGCCGACGACGCCACGGCGGCACGGCACGTCGGCGCGAAGGCCGTGCTGTACACCGGGGGTTCGCACAGCCGGGCCAGCCTCGAAGGTGTCGGGGTGCCGGTGGTGGACACCCTGACGGAAGCCGTGACGGTGGCCCGGTGGCTGGCGGCGTGAGCGTGGCCCCGGCCGGGCGCGCCACGGTGTGAGCCGGGCCACTCCGGCGGGGCGTGCCGGGACGTTCCCGGGGCTCCGGAGGGGAAAAACTGTGCAGAGTGTCAAAAAGGTGACCCGTGTTTTGTACACATGCGGCTCGTGACGTGGCCCCCCGCCGGGGCGATAGCCTTGACACGTGATCAGCGCGATACGTCGCGGGGGCGTCACCGCCCCTGCCCTGCGCCCGGACCGCACGGACGACATCCGTGACCGGGCGGTCGCTGGTCCCCTCGAGCGGGCAGCCCCACACCGGGCACCGAGAGCAGCGTCACAGCCTCCGGAGCGGCCGAGAATGGCCGATAACGCCCCGCTCGTCTCTCATCGCGGCATAGCGTCGGATCAGACCGGACACCCCGCGTCGCGGCGCTACGTCACTTCATGTTCAACGACGTCACGCAACGGCGCGCGACAGGAGCCAGAGGACAATGCAGACCAAGCTGGACGAAGCCAAGGCCGAGCTGCTCGAACGGGCCGCCCGGGTTGCTGAGAACAGCCCGGTCGGGGGGCACCTACCCACCGGGAAGACGGACGAGAGCACCCCTGACCAGGAGACACTGCTCGCGTTCCTCCAGCGCTACTACCTGCACACCGCCCCGGAGGACCTCGCCGACCGCGACCCGGTCGACGTCTTCGGCGCCGCCTTCTCGCACTACCGGCTGGCCGAGAACCGTCCCCAGGGCACGGCCAACGTGCGGGTCCACACCCCGGTCGTCGAGGAGAACGGCTGGACCTGCAGCCACTCCGTCGTCGAGGTCGTGACCGACGACATGCCCTTCCTCGTCGACTCCGTCACCAACGAGCTGTCCCGGCAGGGGCGCGGCATCCACGTCGTCATCCACCCGCAGTTCGTCGTACGGCGCGACCTCACCGGCAAGCTCGTCGAGGTCCTCGGGACCCGGCCCGCCGGCGACCTCCCGCACGACACCTCCGTCGAGTCCTGGATCCACGTCGAGATCGACCGCGAGACCGACCGCGCCGACCTGAAGCAGATCACCGCGGACCTGCTGCGCGTCCTGTCCGACGCCCGTGAGGCCGTCGAGGACTGGGAGAAGATGCGCGACTCGGCGCTGCGCATCGCCGAGGAACTGCCCAAGGAGCCCACCGCCGACGACCTGCGCGACCAGGACGTGGAGGAGGCCCGCGAACTGCTGCGCTGGCTCGCGGACGACCACTTCACCTTCCTGGGGTACCGCGAGTACGAGCTGCGCGACAACGACTCGCTGACCGCCGTCCCCGGGACCGGGCTCGGCATCCTGCGCTCCGACCCGCGGCACGGCGACGACGAGAGCCACCCCGTCAGCCCGTCCTTCGAGCGGCTGCCCGCCGACGCCCGCGCGAAGGCCCGCGAGCACAAGCTCCTCGTGCTGACCAAGGCCAACAGCCGCGCCACCGTGCACCGGCCGTCCTACCTCGACTACGTCGGCGTGAAGAAGTTCGACGCCGAGGGCAACGTCGTGGGGGAGCGGCGCTTCCTGGGCCTGTTCTCCTCCGCCGCCTACACCGAGTCCGTGCGCCGCGTGCCCGTCGTGCGCCGCAAGGTCGCCGAGGTCCTGCGGGGAGCCGGGTTCTCGCCCAACAGCCACGACGGCCGCGACCTCCTGCAGATCCTGGAGACGTACCCGCGCGACGAGCTCTTCCAGACCCCGCCCGACGAGCTGCGGGCGATCGTCACGTCCGTGCTCTACCTCCAGGAGCGGCGCCGGCTGCGGCTCTACCTGCGCCAGGACGAGTACGGGCGCTACTACTCGGCGCTCGTCTACCTCCCGCGCGACCGCTACACCACCGGCGTGCGCCTGCGGATCATCGACATCCTCAAGGAGGAGCTGGGCGGCACCAGCGTCGACTTCACGGCCTGGAACACCGAATCGATTCTCTCCCGGCTGCACTTCGTGGTCCGGGTCCCGCAGGGCACCGAACTGCCGCAGCTCAGCGACGCCGACAAGGACCGCATCGAGGCGCGGCTCGTCGAGGCCGCCCGCTCCTGGGCCGACGGTTTCGCCGAGGCCCTGAACGCGGAGTGCGGCGAGGAGCGCGCGGCCGAACTGCTGCGCCGCTACGGCAACATCGTCCCCGAGGGCTACAAGGCCGACCACAACCCGCGCACCGCGGTCGCCGACCTGGTCCGCCTGGAGGAGCTCGGCGACGGCAAGGACTTCGACCTCAGCCTGTACGAGCCGGTCGGCGCCGCCCCGGGCGAGCGGCGCTTCAAGATCTACCGCACCGGTGAGTCGGTCTCCCTCTCCGCCGTCCTGCCGGTCCTCACCCGGCTCGGCGTCGAGGTCACCGACGAGCGGCCCTACGAGCTGCGCTGCCCGGACCGCGCCTCCGCGTGGATCTACGACTTCGGCCTGCGGCTGCCGGGCTCGGCCACCGGCACCGGCGACCACCTCGGTGACGACGGCCGCGAGCGCTTCCAGGAGGCCTTCGCGGCGACCTGGACCGGCCGCGCCGAGAACGACGGCTTCAACTCCCTCGTCCTGAGCGCCGGGCTGAACTGGCGGCAGGCGATGGTGCTGCGCGCGTACGCCAAGTACCTGCGCCAGGCCGGCTCGACCTTCAGCCAGGACTACATGGAGGACACCCTCCGCAGCAACGTCCACACCACCCGGCTGCTCGTCTCGCTCTTCGAGGCGCGCATGTCGCCGGACCGCCAGCGGGCGGGCACGGAACTGACCGACGCCCTCCTGGAGGAACTGGACGCCGCGCTCGACCAGGTCGCCAGCCTCGACGAGGACCGCATCCTGCGGTCCTTCCTCACCGTCATCAAGGCGACGCTGCGCACGAACTTCTTCCAGGAGGCGGGCGGCGGCGTGCCGCACGACTACGTCTCCATGAAGTTCGACCCGCAGGCCATCCCGGACCTGCCCGCGCCGCGGCCGGCGTACGAGATCTGGGTGTACTCGCCGCGCGTCGAGGGCGTGCACCTGCGGTTCGGCAAGGTCGCGCGCGGCGGGCTGCGCTGGTCCGACCGGCGGGAGGACTTCCGTACGGAGATCCTCGGGCTGGTCAAGGCGCAGATGGTCAAGAACACCGTCATCGTGCCCGTCGGCGCCAAGGGCGGGTTCGTCGCCAAGCAGCTCCCCGACCCGGCGGTCGACCGTGACGCCTGGCTGGCCGAGGGCGTCCGCAGCTACAAGACCTTCATCTCGGCGCTGCTCGACATCACCGACAACATGGTGGCCGGCGAGGTCGTGCCGCCCTCCGACGTCGTACGGCACGACGGGGACGACACCTACCTGGTGGTCGCCGCCGACAAGGGCACGGCGACGTTCTCGGACATCGCCAACGGGGTGGCCGAGTCGTACAACTTCTGGCTCGGCGACGCCTTCGCCTCCGGCGGCTCGGCCGGCTACGACCACAAGAAGATGGGCATCACGGCCCGCGGCGCCTGGAAGTCGGTGGAACGGCACTTCCGGGAACTGGGCGTCGACACCCAGAGCGAGGACTTCACGGTCGTCGGCGTGGGCGACATGAGCGGTGACGTCTTCGGCAACGGCATGCTGCTCTCCGAGCACATCCGCCTGGTCGCCGCCTTCGACCACCGGCACATCTTCATCGACCCGCGCCCGGTCGCGGAGACGTCGTACGCGGAGCGCCGCCGGCTCTTCGAACTGCCGCGCTCCTCCTGGGCCGACTACGACAAGGGGCTGCTGTCGCAGGGCGGCGGCATCTTCCCCCGTACGGCCAAGGCCATCCAGCTCAACAGCCACATCCGCGAGGCTCTCGGCATCGAGGGCACCGTCGGCAAGATGACCCCCGCCGACCTGATGCGCGCCATCCTCACGGCGCCGGTGGACCTGCTGTGGAACGGCGGCATCGGCACGTACGTGAAGGCGTCAACCGAGACGCACGCGGACGTCGGCGACAAGGCCAACGACGCCATCCGCGTGGACGGCGCCGACCTGCGGGTCAAGGTCGTCGGCGAGGGCGGCAACCTCGGGCTCACCCAGCTCGGGCGCATCGAGTTCGCGCAGGCCGGCGGCAAGGTCAACACCGACGCCATCGACAACAGCGCGGGCGTGGACACCTCCGACCACGAGGTGAACATCAAGATCCTGCTCAACACGGTCGTCAGGGACGGCGACATGACCGTCAAGCAGCGCAACAAGCTGCTCGCGCAGATGACCGACGAGGTCGGCACGCTGGTCCTGCGCAACAACTACGCGCAGAACACGGCGCTCGCCAACGCGCTCGCCCAGTCGCCCAGCATGCTGCACGCCCAGCACCGCTACCTGCGGCACCTGGTGCGGGCGGGCCACCTCAATCGCGCGCTGGAGTTCATGCCCACCGAGCGGCAGATCCGGGAGCGGCTGAACAACGGGCACGGGCTGACCCAGCCGGAGACGGCCGTCCTCCTCGCGTACACGAAGATCACCGTCTCCGACGAACTGCTGCACACCTCGCTGCCGGACGACGCGTACCTGCGGAGCCTGTTGCACGCGTACTTCCCGGGCGCGCTCGCCAAGCAGTTCGCCGAGCAGATCGACAACCACCCGCTGCGGCGCGAGATCGTCACGACCGTGCTGGTCAACGACACGGTCAACACCGGTGGCACCAGCTTCCTGCACCGCCTGCGGGAGGAGACCGGGGCGTCGCTGGAGGAGATCGTCAGGGCGCAGACCGCGGCCCGCGCTATCTACGACTCCAGCTCGGTGTGGGACGGCGTCGAGGCGCTCGACAACACGGTCGACGCGGGGGTCCAGACCCGGATCCGGCTGCACTCGCGCCGGCTCGTCGAGCGCGGCACGCGGTGGCTGCTCAACAACCGGCCGCAGCCGATCCAGCTGGCCGAGACGATCGACTTCTTCCGCGAGCGGGTCACGCGGGTCTGGGCCGAGCTGCCCAACCTGCTGCGGGGCGCGGACCTGGAGTGGTACCAGCGGATCTACGACGAGCTGTCCGGGGCCGGGGTGCCGGACGAGCTCGCGCAGCGGGTGGCCGGGTTCTCGTCCGCCTTCCCGACGCTCGACATCGTCGCGGTGGGCGACCGCATGGGCAAGGACCCCATGGACGTCGCGGAGGTCTACTACGACCTCGCCGACCGGCTGCGGATCACCCAGCTCATGGACCGGATCATCGAGCTGCCGCGGGCGGACCGGTGGCAGTCGATGGCGCGTGCCTCCATCCGTGAGGACCTGTACGCGGCGCACGCGGCGCTGACCGCCGATGTGCTCGCCGTGGGGAACGGGTCCTCCACGCCCGAGCAGCGGTTCAAGGCGTGGGAGGAGCGGAACGCCGCGATTCTCGCGCGGGCCCGGACGACGCTGGAGGAGATCCAGGGGTCGGAGTCCTTCGACCTGGCGAATCTGTCGGTGGCGATGAGGACGATGCGGACGATGTTGCGGACGCATTCCTAGCGTCCGCGGCGGGAGAGGGGCACCCCTTGGCGGGGGTGCCCCTCTTTTGCGCGCCCGTCCGGCCTATTCGTCGCACCATCGGCCCGAAGTGGCATTTAGGGTAAATGGGATGAGCGAGGATCTGCGGCAGACACCCGACGTATCCGTCGTCGTGATCGTCTACAACGACGAGGCGCGGCTGGCCACGGCCGTGCGCTCCGTGCTGGAGCAGACACTCCGGAACGTCGAGGTCGTGATCGTGGACGACCGCAGTACGGACGGTTCGTACGAGGTGGCGTGCGGGCTGGCCGCGCGGCATCCCGGGCGGGTGCGGGCCCACCGGCTGGACGAGAACAGCGGCGGGTGCGGAGCGCCCCGCAACCACGGCATCCGGCAGGCCCGCGGCACCTACGTCGTCTTCCTCGACAGCGACGACGTACTGGAGCGCAACGCCTGCCGGAACATGCTGGAGGCGGCGGAGACGACCGGCGCGGACCTCGTCTCGGGGCTGTGCGTGCGCGTCCACGTCGACTCGCGGGGCGGCAGGGAGGTCAAGTGGTACCCCTGGCTGTACACGCGCACCCGCACCCTCGAGTCGATCTCCGAGCTGCCCGACCTGCTGGTTTTCGACACCCTGTCGACCAACAAGTGCTACCGCCGCGCCTTCCTGGCCGAGCAGGGACTCGAGTTCCCCGTGGGGATCCACTACGAGGACCTGCTCTTCTCCGCGCAGGCGTACGCCGCGGCCCGCCGCATCACCCTGATCCCGAACCGCGTCTACGACTGGAACGTCACCGACCGGGCCGGGACGAAGTCGATCAGCAACCGGCGCGCCGAGATCGCCAACTTCGCGCACCGGATGGAGATCCACCGGCGGGTCGACCGGCTGCTCGCCGACCGGGGGCTGCCGGAGCTGAAGTTCTGCAAGGACGTCAAGTTCCTCAAGCACGACCTGGTGCTGCACCTGCGCGACCTGCCGTTCCGGGACGCCTCCTACCGGGAGGAGTTCGCCGCGATCGCCCGCGCCTACCTGGAGTCCGTCGACCGGGCCGCCCTCGACGAGGTGGACCCCATCCAGGCCATCTGCGCCTACCTGCTGCGCAGGAGCGACTGGGACAACCTCCTGCCGGCCGTGGACACCCTCACCAACCGCGACAAGATCTCCGCACCGCTCGTCGAACGCGACGGCCGCGTGTACTGGTGCGCCCAGCACCTCGACGACCCCGACGCGTCCGACCGCGCCCTCGCCCGGCAGGTCCTCGACGTCACCGGACTCGGCCACCACACCAAGCCCCTCGAGAAGATGTTCCTGCGCAACGTCCTGACCGGGTACGAGGCGGGGACCGGGGCGTCGGCGGGCACCGTGCGGCTCGCCGGGCGCATCACCAATCCCCTCGGCGTCGTCCCGCCCGGCGCGCGGCTCACCGGCGAGCTGGAGTTCGCGGCCCGCCGCAAGGGCGTGCGCCTGCAGACCTTCCGCTTTCCCGTACGCACCCTGCGGCACGAGGGCGCGTTTCTCACCTGGGAGGCGTCCGCCGACCTCGCACGCGGGCTGCGGCCCCTCGGTGTCGTGGACGCCGTGTGGGACGTACGGCTGCGCCTCGGTGTCGACGGGGTGCGCACCACCACCCGCCTGACCGCCTGCGAACCCGGCCTGGCCGTCGGGGACTCGCCCGTCCGGCCGCGGCTCACCCGGCTGGTCGCCGACCGCATCGCGCCCGAGGTCTCCGCCCGCGGCCACCTCGCCTTCCGGGTCCTCACCCGGGAGAAGGTGGAGGAGCTGGTCGAGCGAGGTGTGCGGGGGACGCCCGGGCGGCTCGCCAAGTCCGGGTACCGCAGGGCGAAAGCCGTCCGCGGGAAGCTCACCTCGGGCGAGACCAAGATCCGGATCTATCACGAGGTGTTCAGCCGGCTGCCCCTGAAGAAGGGCCTGGTCGTCTTCGAGAGCCACCTGGGCAGGCAGTACAGCGACAGTCCCAGGGCGCTGTACGAGGAGATGCGGCGCCAGGACCTCGACTTCGAGGCCGTGTGGTCGTACGCGGGCGCAGGTCCGGCCGGCTTCCCGCCCGACGCCACGCTCGTACGCCGCTGGTCGCTGCCCTATCTGAAGGCACTGGCCCGGGCCGAGTTCTGGGTCGACAACCAGAGCTACCCGCTGAAGCTCACCAAGCGGCCGGGGACCACGTACCTCCAGACCTGGCACGGCTCGGCGCTCAAGCGGATGGGTTTCGACGAACCGCAGTGGAAGCTCAGGTCCCGCTCCGCGCAGGAGGAGCAGCAGCGCGTCCTCGACCGCTTCGACCGGTTCCTGATCCGCTCCGAGCACGACGTACGCACCCTCGCCAGGGCGTTCCGCCTCAAGGAGCGGACCCTGCTGCGCGTCGGCTACCCCCGCAACGACGAACTCGTACGGGCCAGGAGGCGGGAGGAGGAGACCGGTCTGCGCGAGCGCGGGCCGCTCGCCGCCGAGCTGGGGATCCCGGCCGACCGGGCCGTCCTGCTGTACGCGCCCACCTTCCGGCACCACGGCGGAAAGCAGCGGCGGTTCGAGCTGCCCTTCGACGTGGAGCGGTTCGCCGACGAGTTCGGCGACCGGTACGTCCTGCTGGTGCGCTCGCACTACCTCGACCACGTGGTGCTCCCGCCGTCCGTGCGCGGGCGCGTCCTCGACGTGTCGGCCCACCACGACGTGACCCCGCTGCTCGCGCTCGCCGACGGGCTGATCACCGACTACTCGTCCGTGATGTTCGACTACGCGCTCCTCGGCCGGCCGATGTTCTTCTTCGCGTACGACTACGAGGAGTACGCCCACGAGGGCCGCGGCACCTACTTCGACCTGCTCGAACGGGCACCCGGCCCGGTCGTGCGCACCGAGGAGGAGCTGCACGTCGCGCTCGTCTCCCTGGAGGAGCAGACGGTGAAGTACGAGGAGGCGCGCAAGGGGTTCGTCGCGGAGTTCGGCGAGTACGACAAGGGGACGGCCGCCCGCAGCGTCGTCGACGAGTTCTTCGCCCACCGGAGGCGCGCATGATCCCGGCCGGCACCCCCGTGGACGCCGATCCGCGGCGGGACGTCTTCTTCGTCTCCAACAGCGTCGACGAGCTGGGCGGGGTGACCAGCTGGTCGCACCAGATGGCGCGGCTGTTCACCGCGCGCGGCCACCGCGTGCACGTCGTCGGCATCACCCCGCCCGCGGTCGCGCAGGAACTCGGCACCGTCCCCTACCCGACGACGACCCTGTACGCCGGACAGCCGCCGCGGCCCGGCCGGGCGCGCGAGGCGAGCATGCGCGAGCAGGCCGTGAAGCTCACCGCGCTGTTCCGGGCGGCGCGGCCCGGCGCGGTCGTCGTCGTCACGCAGGTGTGGGCCATGGAGTGGGTCGCCCGGGCCGACACGCGCGGTCTGACCGTGATCGGGATGAGCCACGAGTCGTACGCGTACTCCAGGGCGTCCTCGCGTTTTCGCCGCGTACGCACGTACTACCGGGACGTCGACCGGATGCTGGCGCTGACCCGCGAGGACGCCGACCTGTGGATCGGGCAGGGCATGAACAACGCCTCGTACCTGCCGAACCCGCTGCCCTTCATGCCGCGGGTGCCGTCGGCGCGCACGGAGAAGACGGTCGTCAGCATCGGCCGGCTGCATCACCAGAAGGGCATCGACATGCTCCTCGACACCTGGGCGGAGGTCGCGCCGCGCCACCCCGACTGGCGCCTGCGGATCCACGGCTCCGGCGAGGACGAGGAGATGCTGAGGAAGCAGTGCACGGCTCTCGGTCTCGACGGCTCGGTCGACTGGGCGGGCCGCACGGACGATGTCCCGGCCGCGCTGCGCGCCGGCTCGGTCTTCGTCCAGTCGTCCCGGGGCGAGGGCTTCCCGCTCGCCCTCATGGAGGCCATGGCGACGGCCGTGCCGTGCGCCGCCTTCGACTGCGCACCCGGCGTCCACGAGATCGTCCGCGACGGCGAGGACGGCCTCCTCGCCACCCCGGGCAACACCGGCGAACTGGCCCGCCGCCTGGACGCACTCATGTCCGACAAGGAGCTGAGGGACACCATGGGGGACAGGGCCCGCACGAACATCCAGCGCTACGCGCCGGCGGAGATCGTGCGGAGGTGGGAGGACCTGTTCGGGTTCCTCGAACGCTGATCCCGGCCCGTGGGGGCGCGGGGAACTGCGCGCTCAGCCCCCCCCGCACCCGCGGGCGACGAGCGGCCGGCCCACTACCCCTTCCCGCCCCCGGTGAACTTCTCGTACTCCTTCAGCACGTCCCCCGTGGCCCCGTCCATCCGCAGCTCCCCCCGCTCCAGCCACAGCACCCGGTCGCAGGTGTCCCGGATCGACTTGTTGTTGTGGCTGACGAGGAAGACCGTGCCCGCGCTCCTGCGCAGTTCCCGGATCCGGGCCTCGGAGCGCTTTTGGAAGGAGCGGTCCCCCGTCGCGAGGGCCTCGTCGATCATCAGCACGTCGTGGTCCTTGGCCGCGGCGATGGAGAACCGCAGCCGCGCGGCCATCCCGGACGAGTACGTGCGCATGGGCAGCGTGACGAAGTCGCCCTTCTCGTCGATGCCGGAGAAGTCGACGATCTCCTGGTACCGCGCCCGCACCTGCTCCCGGGACATCCCCATCGCGAGCCCGCCGAGGTACACGTTGCGCTCGCCGCTCAGGTCGTTCATGAGCGCCGCGTTGACGCCGAGCAGCGAGGGCTGACCGTCCGTGTAGATCCGCCCGTGCTCGACGGGGAGCAGGCCGGCGACCGCCTTGAGCAAGGTCGACTTGCCCGATCCGTTCGTGCCGATCAGACCGATCGCCTCGCCCCGGTACGCGGTGAACGACACGGACTTCACCGCGTGCACCGTGCGTACGCCGGCCGCCCGCCCGTCCTTCTTCCCGCGCAGGATGCGGTTGAGCGCGACGGTGGCGCTGCCCCGCCCGGCGCCCGTGCCGTTCACGCGGTAGACGATGTCGACGCGGTCGGCGACGACGGTGGGCACCCGCCCGGCCGCCCCGGCACTCTGGGGAACCACGCTCCGCTCAGCCACGTCCGTACGTCTCCTCCGCCTTCCAGAACCAGATGAACCCGCCGACGCCGGCGAGCAGCGCCCAGCCGACCGCGAGCGCCCACACGTGCTGGGGCAGCTGACCCGCACGGAACGTGTCGATCAGCGCGAACCGCATCAGGTCGATGTAGACCGCCGCCGGATTGCACTCCAGGGCGAGCAGTACCACGCGCGGCATGTCCTGGTGGCCGCTGAGCACCCGATCGAGGCTCCACATGACACCGGAGACGTACATCCAGGTCCGCAGCAGGAACGGCATCAGCTGCGCGATGTCCGGGGTCTTCGCGCCGAGCCGGGCCACGACCAGCGCCACACCCGCGTTGAACACGAACTGCAGGACCAGTGCCGGTACGGCCAGCAGCCAGGACGGGCCGACGGGCACGCCGAAGCAGAGCAGGATCACGACCAGCGCGGCCATCGAGAACAGCAGCTGCTGGAGCTGTTGCAGCGCGTACGACACCGGAAGCGCCGCCCGCGGGAAGTGCAGGGCGCGGACGAGGCCGAGGCTGCCGGAGATCGCCCGGGTGCCCGCCATGATCGAGCTCTGCGTGAACGTCCACACGAAGACGCCCGTGACCAGGAACGGGACGTAGTCCGGCACCCCGTGGCTGGTGCCCATGAGGACGCCGAAGATGAAGTAGTAGACCGCCGCGTTCAGCAGGGGCGTGGCCACCTGCCAGACCTGGCCGAGCTTCGCCTGGCTGTACTGGGCGGTCAGCCTGGCCGTCGCGAACGCCGTGACGAAGTGCCGGCGCGCCCACAACTGGCGGACGTACGCGGGCAGGGAGGGCCGCGCGCCGCTGACCGTGAGGCCGTACCGGGCGGCGAGGGCCGCGGGATCGGCGTCGGGCGGGGCCGGGGCCGGGACCGACGCCGGGTTCGGCGCCGGGGGCGGGGTGTCGAGGACCTGACTCACATCCGCTGCTTTCGCTCGGGGGAGGGGCGGAGGGGGAGAAGCACCTTGGGCCGGCCGCCCGGCAGGTGAGGGCTTACGTCGGGACGGGACCGTATCGTCGTGACGTGAGGGTAGGCCGGTCCGGCGTCGGAACGCAACCGTTTCGTCGTCACGTCGTCCGGCCGGTGCCGCCCACCTATGCTGGTCCGCATGACGACGAACGCAGACGGGGACGGGACGGCCCGGTCGGCCGCGGCCGACCGGGACCCGCAGCCGCCGCGCCGCAGGGCTCCCGCCGGGGCGGCGGTGCTCCGGGAGGACGTCACCGAGGCGATCAGGGCGGCCGTCTTCGGGGAGCTCGCGGCCGTCGGGTACGCGCGCATGTCCATCGAGGGCATCGCGCGCCGCGCGGGCGTCGGCAAGACCGCCGTCTACCGGCGGTGGCGCTCCAAGCTGCACCTCGTCCTGGACCTGGTCTCCGCCATGGCCGTGCAGGGGCTGCCCGCGCCCGACACGGGCACCCTGGAGGGCGATCTGCGCCTGCTGTACGAGGTCACCTCACGCGCCCTGCGTCACCCTGTCGCCTCGCAGGTGGTTCCCGATCTGCAGGCCGAGGCGGCCCGCAGTCCGGAAATGGCGCAGGCTCTCCAGAAGGCTCTGCGCGAGGGGCAGGCGGGCGTCGCGAACGGCATCGTCGAGGCGGCCCGGGCGCGCGGCGAGATCGGTCCGGACGTCGACGGCGAACTGGCCCTCGACGTGATCTCGGGACCGCTCTACTGGCGTGCGGTGGTGGTCCGCGGACCGAAACCGCCGAAGGGATATCTGGAGAGTTTGACGCGGGCCACGGCGGCGGCGCTCAGGGCGCTGTAGGCGGCCGGAGACCCGCGTTCCACCTGCGGGTCGGCATGGTCCGCCGCCCAGCTCCGGGCACCTCTCGGAGGGCTGCGGACCCCCGTAGCGGCCGGATCGTTGTCATCCACGCCTCACTCCCGGGCCTCGCGGGGGCGCATACTGGAATCACGATGACGAAGCCATCCGCGCCCCGGCGCCACCTGTCCACCAGTCCCTTCAAAGCTCCGGTTGCCCCGGTCGCCAAGCACTTCGCCCTGGGTGACCGTGTGACGCACGACCAGTTCGGCCTGGGCAGGATCGTCGGCGTCGAGGAGGGCATCGCGATGCTCGTCGACTTCGGCTCCCGCCAGGCCCGTATCGTCAGCCCCTACACCCGTATGGACAAGCTCTGACGGGTCCCGTCGAAGCACCCTCGCCGCGGCTCAGGACCACGTCCGGCCCGCGGCGAGTGCGTTTTCCGACGTCGGACCCTGCTTCGCCGCTAACCCCGGCGGGCCCGCGGACGCGGCCGTAGCCGGCCCTCCCAGGCCGATGTGATCATGTCGTCCAGTCCGTACCTCGCCTTCCAGCCGAGTTCCGCGGCGGCGCGGTCGGCGGCGGCGACGACCCGCGCCGGGTCGCCGGGCCGGCGGGGACCGGCCACCGGGTCGAGCGTGTGGCCGGTGAGCTCGTTGATCCGGTCGATCATCCGGCGGACCGAGACCCCCTCCCCGCGGCCGATGTTGAGCGTCAGATCGGTGCCGGGAGCCGCGGCCAGCCGCCCGGCGGCCGCCACATGGGCCTCCGCCAGGTCGACGACGTGGATGTAGTCACGTACGCACGTGCCGTCCGGTGTGTCGTAGTCGTCGCCGAAGACCTGCGGCGGCTCGCCCCGGACGAGCTTCTCGAAGACCATCGGGACGATGTTGGAGACGCCCACGTCGGCCAGTTCGGGCGCCGCCGTCCCCGCCACGTTGAAGTAGCGCAGGGACGCCGTCGACAGGCCGTGCGCCCGGCCCGCGGCCCGCACCAGCCACTCGCCCGCGAGTTTGGTCTCGCCGTACGGGTTGACCGGCACGCAGGGCGTCTGCTCGGTCACCAGGTCGACGTCGGGCATGCCGTACACCGCCGCGGAGGACGAGAACACGAAGGACGGCACCGCGGCGGCCGTGACCGCCTGCAGCAGCACCCGCAGCCCTTCCACGTTCTCGCGGTAGTAGTGCAGCGGCTGCTCCACCGACTCGCCCACCTGCTTCTTCGCCGCCAGGTGCACGACACCGGTGACGGCGTGGTCCCGCAGCGCCCGCGCGACCCGCTCCCCGTCCAGGGTCGAGCCGACGACGAGCGGCACCCCGTCCGGGACGCGCTCGGCGATGCCCGTGGACAGGTCGTCGTACACCACGGCCCGTTCGCCCGCCCCGGTCATGGCGCGCACGACATGTGCCCCGATGTAGCCGGCGCCGCCGGTGATCAGCCAGGTCATCTGCGACCTTCCCCTCGTGTGTGCCTCATGTATGCAGACGAACGCGGATGCGAGATCGTTGCGGATCAGCGCGACAGACGCCTCGCCCTGCGGCCCAGCGCCGCCAGCGTGCCGCGCAGGCCGGGTGCGGTCCGCAGCGCGAGCGAGCCCGCGTGGGTCGCGTACGGCTGGACGAGCAGCACCCCGTGCCGGACGCTCGGCACGACGGTGCGGCGCAGCAGGCCCGGGCCGCCGCTCGCGTGCGCGGTGGTCTCGCGGACCGTGCCGTCGTGGAAGCGCAGGCACAGCCGCAGGTCCCAGGTGCCGGGGCCGAGAGCTGGGAGGTCGACCCGCGCGTCGGCGGTCCACGAGCCGTCGGCGGGGTCGGTGTCGTCCGGCCGGAAGCGGGCGGTGAGCGCGAGCCCCGTCGTGCCGTCCTGGCGGCTCACGAACTCGGCGTCCACGGACGCGGGCGCCGCGTCCGCCATCCGCCCGTACAGCTCGTGCAGGCGCAGCCGCAGCCGGGTGCCCCGTACGCGCGGCCGCAGCTCCGCGTCGACGGCGACGGGCAGCAGGCGCACGGGCCGGACCAGGAGGTGTTCCAGGGTGACGCGGGGCAGGTCGGCGGACCAGACCGGTGTGCCGTCCGCGGCGCGCGCGTACGGGGGCCGCAGCCGGGCCGGGCGGGCCGCGATCTCCCTGAGCCGGGGCAGGTCGCACGGTTTCTCGGAGGCCAGCACCACCTGGGCGACCACCCTTCCCGGCGCCGGGGCGAGCGCGAAGTCGCCGGCGTCGAACGTCGCGAGGTACGCGCGCGTGAGGTCCCACCACTCCTGCCGGTACCTGGCCCCGCGCAGACCGAGTTCGCGTGCGTACATCCGCAGGCCGTGGTCGAGGAACCGCGCGCGCGACGCCCGCGCCAGCCGCTTCTCACCGGCGGCGAGGAGGACGTCGTACGCCTGGGCGTGCGCGGTGATCCTCGCCCGCCAGTTGTCGACGCCGGACCTGTCCAGCGAGATCGACAGCCGCCCGGCGTCACGGCGCACGTGCCAGACGTACACCGTGTCCGGGACCAGCGCGATGCGCGGACGGGCGGCCAGCACGCGCGCGGTGAAGACGAAGTCCTCGTACGGGAAGTGTCCTTCGGGGAAGCGGATGCCGTGCTCGCGCAGGAAGTCGGTGCGGTACAGCTTGTTGACGCACAGCGTGTCGTGGACGAGCCGGGGGCGCCGCGACGGATCGGTCACGAGGGCGGCCCTGGCGTACAGCTCGGGCTGCCAGGGCACCTCGCGGCCGGACGGCAGCTCGCGGCGCACGCACAGGCCGCCCGCGACCTCGGTGCCGCGCCCGCCGGCCGCGTCCAGCAGGGCGTCGACCGCGCCGGGCGGCAGGACGTCGTCGCTGTCCAGGAACATCAGGTACGGGGCCGTGGCGGCGTCGATGCCGTCGTTGCGCGGGCTGCCGCAGCCGCCGCTGTTGACCTCGCGGCGGACGACCTTCAGACGCGGCTCGTCGAGCGCGAGGCGCTCCAGGAGACCGGCGCTGCCGTCGGCCGAGCAGTCGTCCACGGCGATCACCTCGCGGACGGCGGGCCCCTGCGCGAGGGCCGAGCGCACCGCGTCGGTCACGTGCCCGGCGTCGTCGTACCCGATGACGACGACGCACACCTGCGCCGGGCGCGGCCGGGACCGGTGCGGGGTTCTGGCGGGCATGGTCTGTGCGGCTCGTTCGGCTCGTGCGGCTTCCACGAGGAGCAACAGTAGTTAATGCGGGCATTTTTCTCTTAAGGGGCGCTCGCTGTCCCGGCGCGGAGATGGTGCGGATCGTGTGCGGGTTCCGTCCGCACAGGTCCGGCGGGTTCGGCGGGTCCGCCGGACCCGGTCGTGGTCGTCCACAGGCGGTGGAAGGAGAGCCCGGCGGCCGTCACCAGCAGGCCGTTGCGCACGAGCATCAGCAGGGAGCCCGTCCAGGTGCAGGCCACCACGTCGTCGTACAGGACGGGGTAGGCGAGGGTGCTGACCGCCGCGGCCGCCGTGACCAGCGCCGCCACCGGACGCTGCGCGGTGTGCCGGGAGGTCAGGCACACCGCGGCCAGACCCAGCAGCCACACCAGGTACTGGGGGCTGATGACCCGGCTCGTCACGGTGAACAGGAGCACGGCGGCGAGGGCGGCGTCGTACGGGGTGGCCGGTGTCCAGCGCCGGGCGCGCAGCCGCCACAGCAGCAGGGCGCCGAAGGCGGCGACGGTGAGCGCCAGCGAGGCCGCGGCCACCCAAGGGACGTACGGGCCGGTGAACTCCATCGCGCCGTACCGGTAGACCACCCGCCCCGGCCGGCCCGCGTGCTGCGCGAAGGAGAGGACCGTGCCGCCGAGCGACTCGATCTGCACGCCCCGGCCGCTCTGCTGGCGCAGGAAGTCGAACGGGTCGCGGAAGAGGGCGGCGAGGACCAGCAGCAGCGCCCCCGCGGTGACGGCGGCCGACGTCCACACCTCCTTCGCCGTACGCCCCCGGGGGGCGCCGACCAGCGCCAGCGCGGGCCACACCTTCACCAGGGCGCCCAGCGCCGCGAAAGCCCCGCACGCGCGCGTGGAGCGCGACAGCGTCAACAGGGAGATGACCGCGAGGGCGGTGACCTGCACGTCGTAGCGGGCGAGCGGGATGTGCAGCAGGAGCGGCAGGGCCGCTGTCCAGAGCGCCGCGCCGCGCAGGCTGCGGCCCGCACGCGTGCCCGCGCGCGCGAGGGCGGCGGTGACCAGGAGGTCGGTGGCCAGCGTGAGGGCCACGAACGCCTCGAAGTACGTCAGCCCCGGCAGCAGTCCGGGGGACAGCAGGACGGGGCCCGCGCCCGGCGGGTACTGCCAGAGCCGGTCGCCGGTGGGGAACGTGCCGCCGGCGAGCACGCCGTACCAGCGGGCGTACAGCTCGTGCACCTCGCGCGCGACGCCGCCGACGCCGAGCGGGGTGCGCCCGTCCTGGAGGAGCAGCCAGAGCATCAGGGCGCGGGTGGCCGCCCAGGAGGCGGCGAGGACCGGGAGCTTCGGCCGGCGCTTCGGCCAGGGCTTCGTCCACGGCTTCGTCCAGGGCTTCGTCCGAGGCTTCATTCGGGGGATCGTAAGCCGCGAGGTGCCCCATATCGCCCGAAGGCGGGTCGATCACGTAGGAAAGCGGTCCGGTGACACCCGATCTGCCGCGTGACCGCCGAGCGCCCGAGGGCCGCCGCCACCGGGCCGCGCGCTCACGCTCACCCGGGGCCCGGCGCATCCTCCAGTGCCGCCGTGTCCAGTGCGCCCGTGAGCCGGTCGAGGCGGGACCGCAGGTCGTCGATCTCGGCCAGGTCGAACCCCGTCGCGGCGGCGATCCGGCGCGGGACGCGCAGCGCCTGCTCCCGCAGGGCCGTGCCCTCCTCGGTGGGCCCGACCACCACGGACCGCTCGTCCCGGGCGCTGCGCTCACGCCGTACGAGGCCGGCCGTCTCCAGCCGCTTCAGCAGCGGGGACAGCGTCCCGGAGTCGAGCCGCAGGTGCTCGCCGACCTTCTTCACCGGCAGCTCGCCGTGCTCCCACAGCACGAGCATGACCAGGTACTGGGGGTAGGTGAGCCCCAGGTCCTTCAGGACGACGCGGTACAGACCGCCGAAGGCGCGCGTGGCGGCGTTCAGGCTGAAGCAGATCTGCTGGTCCAGGCGGAGGAAGTCGTCGTGGTGCGCGGGGCCGGTCACGGGCGTCGTGGTCATGCCTCCAGAGTACCCCCGGCCGCAATTTAGTTGTGCACAATTTAATTGTGTGCTCTACTTATGTCGTGCGGCGGACCGGAGCCAGGCCCGCCGGCACGACTCGGACTTCTTCGCAGGACCTTGAGAGGGATGGTTTCCATGGACGCGATCTACACCGCCGTAGCCACCGCCACCCACGGCCGGGACGGCCGGGCCTACAGCTCCGACGGGCAGCTCGACCTCCAGCTGGGGATTCCGACCGCGATGGGCGGCAACGGGCAGGGCACGAACCCGGAGCAGCTGTTCGCCGCCGGGTACTCCGCCTGTTTCGCCAGCGCGCTCGCCCTGGTGGGGCGTTCGGCGAAGGTCGACGTCAGTGACGCCGCGGTGACCGCGGAGGTCGGGATCGGCAAGCAGGGGGAGGGCTTCGGGCTCGCCGTCACGCTGCGGGTGGAGCTTCCGGAGTCCGTCGACGCGGAGACCGGGCGCAAGCTGGTCGAGCAGGCGCACCAGGTGTGCCCCTACTCCAACGCGACCCGTGGCAACATTCCGGTCGAGCTCGTCGTCGAGTAGTTCCTTTCGTCCCCGCCGCCCCTTCCCGTCCCGTCCCGGGGGCGGCGGGGGCGGAACTCCTCGTTCGTGAGCAGCAGCGGCACCCCCACCACCGGCACCAGCCACACCATCACCATCAGACGGTCGATGGCGATGTCCGGATGCGCGGCGATGCTCAGCACACCGGTTCCGGCCGCGCCGAGCAGCAGCACACCGAACGCGGGCCACCGCCGCAGCGCCCCGAACGCCCCGCCTCCCACCAGCACCAGGAAGAGCGGTTCGAGCAGCTGCCGCCGCAGCCACTCCACCCAGAAATTGACCTCCAGCTGGGTGAACTCCCGCCAGGGCCGCTCCCGGTCCGGCCGCAGGAAGTGGTCGGTGAGGAGATCCTGGAGACTGTCCGACTCGGACGGATAACGAAGCAGCCGGGCGAGCAGGACCGTGCCCACGGCCGCCCCCGCCGTCACCTTCAGCAGGGTCCTCACCCCGTCCCCCGCCGGCCGCCCCGACCGCCTGCGGTGGACGCCGATCAGAGCGCACGCCCCGGCGAGGCACACCGCCAGGAACAGCGCCTGCGAGTGCTTCACGGTGAAGAGCAGGGCCAGCGACAGCGCGACCAGCGGACCGGCCCGCCGCCCGCGCAGCACCAGCGCACACCCCAGCAGCGCCGAGAGCGTGAGCGCCGTCATGGTGCCCTCGGCCATCGGCCGCATCGCGGTCGTGCCCGTCGGCAGCACGTAGTACAGCACCTGCCCGGTCAGCGCGGCCGGCACCGGCACGCCCACCGTCCGCAGGACCAGGAACACCAGCGCGCCCCCGGCCGCCGCGACGCACACCCCGGCCGCCCACAGCCCCCACGTCACCCCGAGCAGGGTCACGAACGGCATGAGCAGCAGCGGGTACCCGGGCCGCACCTCGAAGATCCGCATGAACCGCTCGCTCATGAACGGCGCGGTCCAGCCGGACGTCTGCCCCGCGTCGAGCCGCGCGCCCACACTGCGCTCGTAGTGGCGGCGGCACTGCGCCCGTACCCCCGGCCCCGGGTCGCGGGCCCGGAAGCGCCGGACGTCCACGCTGTGGTCGCGGGAGGCCGTCTCGCCCCGGCTCGCGCACAGGTACGCGATGCTCCGTCCCGCCGCCTCCGACTTGTCCGCGCCGCCCAGAGCCAGCGCGTACGACAGGTAGTTGCGGCTGTCGGGGGTGTCCCGGCCGGTGACGTTGGCGAGCTGGAGGCAGCCGAACAGGGCGGCGAGGAACAGCACCCACGCGGCGGGGCGAGCCCTCATGAGCGGGTCAGGGCGTCGCTCGGGGCGCCGGGCGCGGGAACCATGGGCACCGCCAGGTCCTCGCCCAGCATCAGCAGCCGGACGACCCGTTCCGCGGCCCGCCCGTCGTCGTACCCGGCGAACCGCGCCCGGAAGGCGGTCCGCAGCCGCGCCGACTCCTCGTCGCACCACGCACCCGACGCGAACAGCCGCGCCAGCTCGTCCTCGTTCCGGGTGACATGGCCCGGCGGGCGCTCGGTGACGTCGAAGTACGTGCCGCGCGCCGCGCGAAAGGTGTCCTGGTCGTAGACGTGCAGGACGATCGGCCGGTCGAGGTGCGCGTAGTCGAACATCAGCGACGAGTAGTCGGTGACCAGGGCGTCGCAGGCGAGCAGCAGGTCCTCCACGTGCGGCTCGTCGGTGACGTCCAGGACGAGTCCGCGCCCGGCCAGGTCCCCCAGGGCGAGGCCGCGTTCGTGGTGCCGGGCCAGCGAGGGGTGCAGCCGGACCGCCAGGACGTGGTCGCCGGGCAGCCCGGCGACCAGCCGCTCCAGGTCGCAGGCCGGCGCCTGCCCGCTGCGGCGGTGGTCGCGGCTAGTCGGCGCGTACAGGATCAGGGTGCTGCCCTCCGGGACGCCGAGGCGCTGCCGTACGGACTCCCGGCGGCCCTCCGGCGGCCGGACGAGGCAGTCGTTGCGCGGGCTGCCCGAGCGCAGGGACGTGAAGCCGCATGGGTAGGCGCGGTCCCAGACCAGCTCGGAGTGCGGGTTCGCGACCAGGCTGTAGTCCCACCGGTCGGCCCGCCGCAGCATCTTGGGGACGCTGAACCCGCGCCGTGCGCCGGGGTACGCGAGCAGGTCCGCGCCCATCGACTTCACCGGGGTGCCCTGGTGCGTGTGGACGTGGACGGAACCCTCGCGCTTGACCAGGTCGTTCGCCCAGTTGACGTTGTTGATCAGGTACGTGGCACGGGCCGTGACCCTGCGGTAGGCGCGGCTGCCGGGCAGGACGTGCTCGGTCCCGGGCGGCAGCGCGGCCACGTGCTCCCTGGCGACCACCCACACCCCGCGGATGTGCGGGGCGAGCTCCCGGGCCTTCAGATGGATCGCGGCCGGGTCGCCGAGGACACCGCGGTGCCCGAAGGCCGAGTACACCGCCAGGTTCGCGTCGAGGCCGCGCCGCAGGACCAGCCGCCGGTGCAGCGCGAGCAGCACCCGGCGCAGCCGCCCGCGCCACACCCGCCGGCGCCTGCGCAGACCGGCCCGTTTCACGGCGGCGACGCGGTGCAGCGCGTAGAGGGCGTACGGGGCCCGGGCGAGGAGGGTGAAGGACGTCCGCGGGACGTCCGCGGCGAGCCGGTGGCCGTCCGGACGGTGGGCGCGCAGGTCCCGTGCCGCCCGCCGGTGGAACTCGGGCCGCGACGCCGGCGGTACGCGGTCCTTCTGGCGCAGGATGAAGAGGTAGTGGTCGGCCATGTGGTCGTAGAGGAAACCGCGCCACCGCTCCAGTGCGGGCCGCTCCCCGATGAACCGGAACAGCCGCTCGTACTGCGCGAACACCTCGAAGTGCTCCCGGCTCGGCGTGCGCATCGCGTTGCCCTGGCGGCGCTGGCGGTAGTACACGCAGACCCGGTCGACGAGGGAGATCGTGCGGGCCGTCCACAGCGTCTGGTAGACGATCACCGCGTCCTCGTAGAAGCCGGTGGGGAAGGTGAAGGCGCCCTCGCGGAAGAAGTCGAGGCGGTACGCCTTGTTCCACACGACCGTGAACAGGTCGAGCAGTTCCGGGCGTTCGGCGACCGTGAACACCTCGGGGCCCGGCGCGGCGAACACCTCCGCGTCCCGGTTGCGCCGCACCGCGCCGTGCCAGTGGGTGCGCGCGTAGTCGAACAGCACGATGTCCGGGCGTGCGGTCGCGTCGATGCGCTCGGCGATCGCCCGCAGCGCGCCCGGGGTGTAGCTGTCGTCGCTGTCGAGGAAGAGCAGGTACTCGCCCCGGGCGAGCTTCGCCCCGTGGTTGCGGGCCGGGCCGATGCCGCCGTTGACGGGCAGGTGCACCGCCACGACGCGCTCGTCGCGGGCCGCGAACTCGTCGATGATCGCCGGGCTGCCGTCCGGCGAGCGGTCGTCGACGACGATCAGCTCGAAGTCGCCGTACGACTGGCCGAGGACCGACTCCAGACAGGCGCGCAGGTAGCCCTGCACGTTGTACACGGGCACGACGATGCTGAAGCGGGGCATGGCACTTCCAGGTCCGGGAACTTGCCGGGCCGGCGCGAGGGGCGCCGGGACGGGCGGTGAGGCGGGCGGCGGGGCGGGTGCCGCGGCGGGCGTCGGCGGGCGGGCCGGCATCAGCGCGCCGGCGTGCGGGGACGGGACACGGCCGCGGCCGGCACGGGCAGGCGCTCCCGCAGCGGGATCACCGGCGGCAGCTCCTCCTCGCTCTGCCCGAGCAGCACCCGCCGTACGACCCGCTCGGCGGCCTGCCCGTCGTCGAACTCGCAGAACCGCGCGCGGAACCGGGACCGCAGGGCGGCGGACCGCTCGTCGCACCACCGGCCCGACGTCAGGACGTGCAGCAACTCGTCCTGGGTGCGGGCGACATGGCCCGGCGGCTCGGCGAGCAGGTCGAAGTAGACGCCTCGGGTGTCCCGGTAGACGTCCCAGTCGTCGGCGTACGTGACGATCGGCCGGTCGAGGTTGGCGTAGTCGAACATGATCGACGAGTAGTCCGTGATCAGCGCGTCGGAGGCCAGGCAGACGTCCTCGGTGTCGCGCAGGGACGTCACGTCGATCAGCTGCCCGTCCGCCACCGCCTGCCGCAGGCCGGCGTCGCCGTCGAGGAAGTAGTGCGCCCGCAGCAGCACCACGAACTCCGGTCCGAGCCGCGCGCAGAACCGCGCCAGGTCGAACTGCGCCGCCACGTCGCGCGGGTAGTCCCGGTACGTCGGCGCGTACAGCAGCGCCACCCGGTCCTCGGGGACGCCGAGCCGGGCCCGGATCGCGGCGACCTCGGCGGGGGCCGCGCCGTAGAAGCGGTCGTTGCGCGGATAGCCGTACTCCAGGTGCGCGAAGGCGCCGGGGTAGGCGCCCGACCAGACCTCCGTGGAGTGGGAGTTGGAGGACAGGGAGAAGTCCCAGCGGTCCACCCGCCGCATCAGCCGGCCGAAGCTGCCGGTGGCCGCCGCGACGGCCGGGTACTCGATCTGGTCGACGCCCATCCGCTTGAGCGGCGTCCCGTGGTGCGTCTGGACGTGCACGGTGCCGGGGCGCTTGCGCACGGCGTGCTCGAAGTTGACGTTGTTGAAGGTGTACTTCGCCCGCGCCATCACCTCCCAGTACCGCCTGCTGCCGATCACCACGCTCTCCACGTCCTCGGGCATGTGCGGCAGTTCCTTCTCCTTCACCAGGAACACCGACCGGATGTGCGGGGCGAGTTCGCGTGCCTTGCGGTGGACGGCGGCGGGGTTGCAGGCGTAGCCGCGGCCCCAGTAGGCGGCGAAGACGGCGAGGTTCTCGTCCAGCGGCCTGCGCAGGTACCACGCGTACAGCAGGGCGCGGCGCCTGCGCAGCACCGAGCGGGCGGCGTACGCGCGCACCCGCGCCGTCCACCGGCCGAGGGGCGGCAGCACGCGGAACGCCGTGTGCGCGCCGCGCCGCAGCAGCCGGTTCCGCAGGCCCCGGGTGCGCAGGCCCGCCGGGCGGTGGCGCCGGTGGAGCCGGCCCGCGCGACGGAAGAAGGCCCGGTCGCGGGGGGCGGTGACCGCGTGGTCGAGGACCTCGGCGAAGAGCTGGGTGAAGAGCGCGCGCGCCCGGTCCTCGGGGAGGTCCTGCCCGGCGGCCCGGTCCAGCACGAGTTCGACCTGGTCGAGGAGTTCCACTCCCGCGACGGCCGGCGTGCCGCCACCGCCCTGCCGGCGCTCGTGACGGCGTACGCAGATCTGGGGCAGTACGGCGCTGCGCCCGGCGGCGAGCGTCACGAGACCGGCCCAGCCGAGGTCGGTGCCCCGGCCCGCGGGAGGGACGAGCCCGTGCTCGCGGAGGAAGGCGCGGCGGTGGACGGTGGCCCAGACCGGCAGCCGTACGTCGGCGGGGTCCCTGCCTTCGAGCGGCTCCGCCACCGGTTCGCCCTCCCACCACGGCACGCGCTCGTGGCCCAGGCGCAGCACGTCGACGGCGTCCCCGCCGGCCCCTTGCAGCCGCGCGTCGATCCCGGCGAGCGCCCCCGGCGCCAGCACGTCACCCGTGTCCAGGAACAGCACGTACGTTCCGGTCGCCGCCCGCAGTCCGGCGTCGCGCGCACCGGCGACCCGGACGACCCTGGAGTCCCGCTCGGCGTACTCGGCCGCGAGCGCGCCCGCCGGGGAGTCCGGGACCAGGCAGGCCACGAGCAGCTCGACGTCGGTGAAGGACTGGGCGAGGACCGAATCGAGGGCCGTGGGGAGCCGCCCCGCGATGTCGTGGACGGTGACGATGATGCTGAAGCGGGGCATGTCGTGCGGTGCTCTTTCTGTCTGTGCTGTGTGGTGCTGCCGTCCTCGGCCGGAGCGACGGGTCCCGCGGGGGACGGCGGCACGTGCGGCTCGGCGGGCCCGCGGAGGGGCGCTCCCGCCGCCGGGAGTGTCAGCGCCCGCGGCGGCCCTTGACCAGCGCCCTGGTGACGATCGGCGGAAGCAGGTCCTTGGCGAGCCTGCGGGCCCGGCCGGGACGGCCGGCCGGAGCGGCCGTGACGGGACGGGCGGGCGCGGGCCCCGCGGGAGCCGGCCGGGACGAGGCGGCGGGCGCGGTCCCGGCGGGGGCGGGCGGTTCCTCCCCGGCCGCGTACCGGGAGACCGGGTGCTCGGGCTCGGTGGCCCTCCTGCCGTCGATGCGGATCATGCCGTGCCCCGCGACCTGCTGCACCTCGTGCCACAGGTCGTCGCGGGCCGCCAGCCACTCCAGCAGCGCGTCGCGCAGCGGCTCCGGATCGCCCCAGGTGCCGTAGAACTTCGTGCCCGTCACGCATATCGGGTGCAGGCCGAGGGTGGCGACCGCCCCCCAGGTGGCGCAGGCGACGCCCGGGCAGTGCTCGGCGCGGTAGTCGTCGAGCACGACGACCCCCTCGGGCAGCAGGATGTCCCGTGCGGCCTCGATGTCCCCGTACACGTGCTCGTACAGGTGCGAGGCGTCTATGTGCGCGAAGCGGCAGCTGCCGCCCGCGACGCGGTCGGCGACCACCGAGGTGGGGGCCTGGAGGACGGTCGGCAGCTTCTCGTGGAACGCGAGGAAGTTGGCCTCGAACGCCCGCCGGGTGAGCGTCGGGTACGACTTGTTCATCTCTTTCAGGTTGGCGGCGTCCGGGGCCACCGAGTCGAAGAGGTCGCACACCGTGAAGGTGTCCTCGTCGCGCCGGTACGCGGCCATGAAGATCGCGCTCTTGCCCAGGTACGCGCCGAGTTCGAGCAGGTCGCCCCGCTGGGCACGGTCCAGCTGCCCGGACAGGAACCAGGCGAACAGCTGCTGGTCCACGGCGCGGAACCAGCCCTTGACCTCCGACAGGGCCTTGGGACGGGGCGGTTCGGTGGTGCCGGTGCTGAGGGAAGTCATGAGTACTCCGTCGAACGGGGTCTGTGGAATTCCTGTGCTCGGGGAGGGGACCGGAATGCCTCAGGGTCCGTCAACGACGGGAACGCGAACGCCGGGTGTCGGGACGGTGGCGAGGGGCCGGGACGGGTTCCGGTCCGCCGCGGACGGCACCGGACGGCGCTCCCGCGGCGGCACCACCGCGGGCAGGCCGGCCGTCTCGCCGAGCACGACACGGCGTACGACCCGCTCGGCGGCCCGCCCGTCGTCGTAGGGGCAGAACCGCTCCCGGAACGCGGCCCGCAGCTGTGCGGAGCGCGAACCGCACCAGTGGCCGGTCGCGAAGATGTCGATCAGTTCGTCCTCGTTGCGCGCGATCGCGCCGGGCGGGAAGGCGCGCAGGTCGAAGTAGGTGCCGCGGGCCGCTTCGTACGCCTCCCGGTCGTCCGCGTGGATCACGATCGGCCGGTCCAGGCCCGCGTAGTCGAACATCAGCGACGAGTAGTCGGTGATCAGCGCGTCCGAGGCGAGGCAGAGCGACTCGACGCTCGGGTGGTCCGACACGTCGATCAGCCGGCCGCCGCTGCGGGCCAGCGGAGCCCGGTACCGGGGGTGCGCGCGGGTCAGCAGGACGAACCGCGGGCCGAGCCGGCGCAGCACCCGCTCCAGGTCGAGCGCCGTGCGCGGACCGCGGCGGTAGTCGCGGTGCGTCGGCGCGTACAGGACCGCGACCGTGCCCGCGGGGATGCCGAGGGTCTCGCGCAGCCGGGCCACGTCCGCCGCGGTCGCCTTCTGGAACACGTCGTTGCGGGGCTGGCCGTACTCCAGCGTCGTGTAGCCGGCCGGGAAGACGCGCTCCCAGACGAGCGTGGAGTGCCGGTTGCCGGACAGGCAGTAGTCCCACCGGTCGGCGTCGCGCAGCAGTTCGGCGAAGTCGGTGTCCCGGGCCGCCGCGGGCCGGTCCTGGAGGTCCAGGCCCATGTGCTTGAGCGGGGTGCCGGTCTGCGTCTGGATCAGGATCTGGCCGGGCCGCTTGACCAGCCGGGGGTGGAAGCCGGTGTTGCCGACGAGGTACCTGGAGCGGGCCAGGGCCGTCCAGTACGCGGCGGACCCCGGGGTCAGCCTGCGCGTCCCCGTCGGGACGGTGTGGTGCAACGCGGGCTCCGCGATCCACGCGGTGCGCATCCCCGGCGCGTGCGTGCGGAACGCGGCCTCCAGCGCCCCCGGGTTGCAGCCGTGGCCGCGCCCCGCGTGCCCGCCGAACACGGCGTGGTCGGTCCGCAGGGGCAGCCGGCGCTGGACGCCGTAGTGCAGCCGCAGCGCCCCGGCCCGGATCCCGCGGCCCAGTGCCCCGGCGAGCCGCCCGGCGCGCCGCTTCAGCCGCGTCGCCGCCCACAGGGCGCGGTACGCGCGATGACTGCCCAGGCGTACGAGGGCGTGCCGCAGCCGGTTGCGGGAGGGGACGCCGGCACCGCGCACGCGGTAACGGCCGTAGTGCGCCCGGGCCCTGCGCAGGAAGGCGGCGCGGGAGCCGCGCGGCAGCCGGTCGCGCTTGAGGAACACCGCGGACAGGTGGTCGACCATGCGCCGGAACAGGACGGGCCGCCAGTGCGCCAGTTCGGGGTGCGCGTCGAGGTGGGCGAAGACCCGGTCGTACTGGTCGAAGATGTCGAAGTGCTTGTCGCTGGTCGTGCCGAGGATGTTGCCCCGGCGTCGTTGCCGGTAGTGGACGCAGACCCGGTCGAGCGTCGCGATGGTCGCGGCGGCCATCAGGACCGGCGACGTCCACGGGGTGTCCTCGTAGTAGCCGGGCGGGAACGTGAAGCCCTCCTGCTCGACGAACTCCCGGCGGTACGCCTTGTTCCACACGACCATGAGGACGTCCAGCAGTCCCGGCCGGTCGTCGAGGCGGAACGGCGCCGGGCCCTCCTCGTGGAGCTGCCCCGCCTGGACGTTGCGGACCGTCTCGCCCGACCAGAAGGTGCGCGCGTAGTCGTACACCAGGACGTCGGGGTCGCCGGTCTCCTTGATGCGGTCGGCGATCCCCCGCAGGGCGTGCGGGGTGAGGGTGTCGTCGCCGTCCAGGAAGACCAGGTAGTCACCGGTCGCGTACCGCATGCCCGCGTTGCGGGCCCGGCCGAGGCCCACGTTCTCCTTGAGGTGGACGACCCTCACGCGCGGGTCACCGGCGGCGAACTCGTCGAGGATCGCGCCGCCGGCGTCCGGCGAGCAGTCGTCGACGGCGATCAGTTCGAGGTCGGTGAAGGACTGTTCCAGGACCGATGCCATGCACTCGTGCAGATACGCCTGCACCTGGTAAGCGGGGACAATGACACTGAACCGGGGCAAGGGACATCCATAAGTCGGCGCGGCCATATTGCCCGGCAACGGCCGAAGGGGGTACGGGGTTACGCCGGTTGCGGCATGTGGGGGACCCCGGGCCCACGCGAAGGGGCGGACCGACGGCGGTCCGCCCCTCGACACGCGCACGGCGACGGCTACTTCACGGCCCCCGCCATCACGCCGGACACGAACTGCCGCTGGAACGCGAAGAACACGACCAGCGGGATCACCATCGAGATGAACGCGCCGGGCGCGAGCGTCTCGATGTTGCCGGAGAACTGCCGGGTCTGCTCGGTCAGCGCGACCGTCAGCGGCCGGGAGTCGGAGTCCGAGAACACCAGCGCCACCAGCATGTCGTTCCACACCCACAGGAACTGGAAGATGCCGAGCGAGGCGATGGCCGGCGCGCCCAGCGGCAGGATCACGGTCGTGAACAGCCGCGTCTCGCTGGCGCCGTCGAGCCGTGCCGCCTCCAGCAGTTCCCGGGGGATCTCCGCGAAGAAGTTCCGCAGCAGGAAGATCGCGAACGGCAGGCCGAAGCCGACGTGGAAGAGCACGACACCGATGATGCTGCCGAAGATCCCGAGGTCGCCGAAGAGGTCGGACATCGGGATCAGGGCGATCTGCACCGGCACCACGAGCAGCGCCACCACGGTCAGGAACCACCAGTCGCGGCCCTTGAACTCCATCCAGGCGAAGGCGTATCCGGCCATGGCCCCGATGACGATGACGAGGACGGTGGCCGGGACGGTGATGTAGATCGTGTTGAGCAGGGAGTCGGTGATCACCTCTTTGCCGAGCAGGGTCGAGTAGCTCTCGGTGGTGAGCTGGGACGGCTTGCTGAAGACCGTCCACCAGCCGGAGTCGGCGATGTCGGTCGGGTCACGGAACGACGAGACGAGCAGCCCGACCGTCGGCGTCACCCACAGCAGCGCGACCAGGACGAGGAAGACCCGCAGCACGCCGCCGGTCGCGCCGCTCGCCAGCCTGGAGACGAGCGACGGCTCGGGCGGACCGGCCGCCTCCGCGGCCTTCGGTTCGGCTTTCAGAGGTACGGAGGGTGCGGTCACCGTCGGCGCTCCCTTCGCAGTCGGCGGATGTTGACGATCATCACCGGCATGACGAGCAGCAGCAGGACCACACCGATCGCGCTGGCCAGCCCGAGGTCTCCGCCGCCGCCGGTGTAGGAGTTGTAGAGCTGCAGGGCCAGGACGTTGGCCTCGTCCTGGGTGGGCTGCGGGGCGATGATGTAGATCAGGTCGAAGATCTTCATCACGTTGATCATCAGCGTGATCAGTACGACCACGAGGACCGGGGCGAGCAGCGGGACCGTGACCCGGCGGAACACCTGCCACTCGTTGGCCCCGTCGACCCGCGCCGCCTCCAGGAGGTTGCGGTCCACCCCCGCGAGTCCGGCCGCGATGAGCACCATCGCGAAGCCCGCCCACATCCAGGAGTACGAGCCGATGATGGCCGGGGTGACCAGGCTCGGGCCGAGCCAGTCCACGCCGTTGTAGGCCGCCGCGAAGTTCGATTCCGGCAGCCGCAGCTGCGCGCCGTCGGCGGAGGCCGGCAGCGTGAACGTGCCGTCGTCCCCCGCCGTCGCGGAGGCCACGACCTCGCCGTCCTTGACCGCCTCGACCCTGATGCCGGGCAGCGCCTTCTCGCCCGCGTCGACGGCGCCCTTCTCACCGCCGCCGCCCAGCTTGAAGTCCAGCCAGACCGTGCCCGACACCCCGTCGCCCGACGGCTCGGCGGCCTTGGCGTCACCGGGGTCGCCCGGCACCTTGTTCGGAGCGATGCCGACCAGCGGGATCAGGGCCGGCGAGCCCGCGCCCACCGGGTCCGTGGAGGTGAAGGAACCTCCGCCGGACGCCTTGAGGCCGCTCTCGGTGGAGGGACGCGCCTTGGGGTAGACCGACGACTCGACGAACGTGTCGTGCACGCCCACCACCACGGCGTTGGCCACGCCCTGGTCGGGGTCCGCCTCGTACACCAGCCGGAAGATGATGCCCGCGGCGAGCATGGAGATCGCCATCGGCATGAAGATGACGAGCTTGAACGCCGTGGACCAGCGCACCCGTTCGGTCAGCACGGCGAACAGCAGGCCGAGACCGGTGACCAGCGCGGGGGCGACGGCGACCCAGATCGCGGTGTTCTTGACCGCGGTGAAGGTGGCGTCGTCGGTGAACAGGTCGCCGTAGTTCCCGAGGCCGACGAAGCCCGAACCGTCGGCGTCGTACAGACTGCGCCAGACCGAGTACCCGATGGGGTAGACCACGAGCGCGCCGAGCAGCACGATCGCGGGCAGCAGGAACAGGGCTGCCACCCACGGCCGGGTACCCATCACACTCTTGCGTTTTCCGGCGGGGGGCACCGGGTTCGCCGGGCCCCCCGCCGTCGCCAGCTGCGACGACATCGGCGGCCGTCAGCCCTTGTACGCCTTGGCGGCGGACGTCTCGAGCTGCTGCTGCGCGCCCGCGACGTCCTTGGGGTCCTTCAGGAAGTCCTGCAGCGCCTTCCACTCGCCCGCGCCCTGCGTACCGCCGAAGGCGGCCGGGGCCTGGTCGGACATGTCGAAGCGGAAGTCGTCACCGGCCTTCAGCAGCGCCGCCGCGATGTCCCGGGTCACGTCGTCCTTGTACTTCTTCCGGTCCATCTCCTTGTTGGGGGAGATGAAGCCGCCCTGCGCCGCCCAGATCTCGGCCGCGTCGGTCGACGCCAGGAAGGTCAGCAGGGCCTGCGAGCCCTTGTCGTCCTTCAGGGCCACCGCCACGTCACCGCCGCTGACCACCGGCGACTCGTCGCCGACCGCCGGGAACGGGAAGACCTTGGCGTCCGTGCCGATCTTCGCCTTCGTGTCGGCGTTGATGTTCGCCGCGACGAAGTCGCCCTCGTAGACCATCCCCGCCGGGGTGTCGCCGGAGAAGGTGTTCGTCACCGACTTCGGGAACTCGGTGCGCAGCGCGCCCGCGCTGCCGCCCGCGAGCAGGTCGTCCTTGCCCCACAGTTGGGCCAGCGTGGTCAGGGCCTCCTTCACGGAGGGGTCCGTCCACTTGATCTCGTGCTTGGCCAGCTGGTCGTACTTCTCCGGGCCCGCCTGTGAGAGGTAGATGTTCTCGAACCAGTCGGTGAGGGTCCAGCCGTCCTGCCCGCCGACGGAGACCGCCGGCGAACCCGCGTCCGACAGGGTCTGCGCGGTCTGCACGAACTCGTCCCAGGTCTTCGGCTCGGCCGTGATGCCCGCCGCCTCGAACGCGGCCGTGTTGTACCAGACCAGCGACTTGTTGGCGGCCTTCGCGTAGACGCCGTACTGCTTGCCCTCGTACGCGCCCAGGTCCTTCCAGCCCGCCGAGAAGTTCTTGTCGAGCTGGGCCTGCGCCTCGGTGCCCAGCGGCTTCACCCAGCCCTTCTGGGCGAACTGGTGGAGCACGCCGACCTGAGGGAGGAACGCCACGTTCGGCGGCTTGCCGCCCTGGATCTTCGTGCCCAGGAAGGTGGAGGTGTTGTTGCCGGTCGGCACGAAACTCACCTCCGCGCCCGTCCGCTTCTCGAACTCGTCCAGGACCTTGGTGAAGTTCTCCTGCTCGGGACCGGTCCACACGGCCGCCACCTCGAGCTTCTGGCCGTCGAGCTTGGGCAGCTGGACACTGGCCGCGGCGCCGCTCTCGCCGCTCCCCTCGTCGTCCTTGTCGTCGTCACCGCCGCATGCCGTGAGCGTGAGAGCCATCGCCCCCGCGACGACGGCCGCCGCGGCCCGCGCGGCCGTGCTCCTCGTGTGCGACCCGGTGACGCGAAGAATGCTGCTACGCATGGTGTGCCCCGTTCTCCGTCGAACGTCCGAGGTCCTGTCGGCAGCCTCCCGCCGTCCGCCGGACGGGAGTTCGATGACAGGACCTAGCGCTGTGCTGTGCGCTCTTGGTCTACGCCCGTGCGCTCGGCCTCGGCAAGGGCGCCTGCGCTGTCAAGGGCATGATCGTAATCGCGTCGTGACGTGGGGTGCGACAGGGCGGACGGCGCGGTCCCCCGCGCTCCTGGAAGGCGGGGGCGGCGCCCCGGGCGGATCACAGGAGCGAGGGGACCTCCGCGGCGGCGACCGAGCGCGCCGCCCGCTCCAACGCGCTGGCGAGCAGGGCCAGATCGGTCGGTCCGTTGCCGAGCTCCCGCACCGGCCGCCGCGCGGGCGGATCCCCCATCCGGGCCCACTCCAGCGGGACCACCGTGGGCCGCAGCGTGGCCGTACGCGGAATCCGCCCCGTCACCCGCCCGCCCTGGAACGGCACGGACCGCCCGCCCGTCCCGTCGAGCCGCCCCCGCCCCGGCGACGGCTCCTCGGTCCCGCCCCCCGGCGTCTCCAGTACGACCCGCAGCCCGGCCCGCCGCGCCAGCTCGGTCTCCTCCGTACGGCCCCCGCCGCCCGTCGCCGCCACCAGGTGCACCCCGAGCCGCGCACCGTCCCGCGCGACCCCTTCCAGGGCCCGTACGACAGAACCGGCGGCCGGCCGGCCGGGCGAACCCAGCGGGGGCGAGAGCAGCGCGTCCAGGTCGTCCACGACCACCACGAGCCGGGGAAGCGCGGGCGCCGCCTCCGCCGCCTCCGCGCGGACCCGCGCCGCGGCGGGCCGCAACCGCAGGGTCGAACTGGACGGCGTATCGAGATCCGCCGCCCCGGCGGAGCCCCCCGAAGCCGCACCGGACGCGGAGGCGGAGCCCGGGGCGGACCCGAGGGGGGACCCGGAAGAGGAACCGGCCCCCGCTCCGCCCCCCTGCCGCTGCGCGACGACGCGACCCGCCCCCTGCGGCCGGGCGTGCCACTCGGTGAAGTCCAGGCGCCCCAGCAGCTCGGCCCGCCGCTTCAGCTCGGCGGACAGGGACTGCGCGAACTCACGCATCCGTACGGGGTCGTGGGCACCCAGGTGCGTCGTGACGTGGGGCAGGTCCGTACAGACCTGGAGCCCGTCGCCGCGCCCCGTCGGCCCTCCGCCACCCGTACCGTCCCGGCCGTCGACCAGCACGATGCCGAGGCGGTCGGGCCGCTCCGCGGCGGCGAGCGATGCGACGACGGCCCGCAGCAGCTCCGTACGCCCGCTGCCGGACGGCCCCTCGACCAGCAGGTGCGGACCCTCGTGCGGGAGGTCCACGCAGACGGGTCCGCGCGGCCCGGCGCCGAGCACGGCCGTGGCCCGGCCGCCGAGCGCCTCGGGATCGTCGGCGGCGTCCGCCCAGCGCGCCATCAGGGACGCCGGGGTCGCCCGCGCCAGGCCCAGTTCGTCCAGCAGCCGGGCGGTCTGCGGCAGCGGCGCGGACACCCGGGCGTGCCGCTCCCCGGCCGCGCCGTCGGCCCGCAACGGCGCGAGCGCCCGCGCGAAGCGCTCCGCCCACGCCATGGAGACGGCGTCCACCGCGGCGACCGTGCCGTGGCCGACGGGGCCGCCCGACGTGCCGTGGGCCTGCGTGCCGGACGCCACCCGCAGCAGACGCAGGGCGGTGGCCACGTCACCGCTCAGCAGCGCGACGGCCCCGCAGGCGCGGACCACGGGCGACACCGCGCACGCCGCCTCGTACGTGTCGGCCACCGGTGACGCGGGTGACGCGGCCGGTGTCTCGGCGAGGCAGACGACGTGTATCCCGACCTGCGGGCCTTCGGCCGCGAGCCGGGACACGGCATCGCGCACAGCGGCCGAACCGGGGTCCCCGTCCACCACGAGGACGGTGTACGGACCGGTCCACCCGGCCCGCGCCGGATCGCCCGAACGCGCCCAGGACGGCCGGTCCGCCCGGTCCCGCGCGGCACCCGTCCGGGTGCCGCTGCGCGGGAGCCCCAGATGGGTGGCGCCCTCGTCGCGGCCGAGGGGACGGCTCCCGGGGGCCGGCGCACCGGCGTCCCGACCGGTCCGGCCGGGTGCGTACGTCCCGGAGGGGGCGTCCGGGCCGGTGTCCGCCGGGTTCCTCGGGCGGGACGTGAAGGCCCCGCTGTCGTCCGGCGAGCCCCCGCCGGGACGGGGTCCCTGACCTCCTTGTCGCCCTTGCTCCCCTTCTTGTCCTCCGTGGCCTCTCCCGGCCGCGCGCCCCGTCTCCGTCAGGTGGTCCTCCAGGCGCCGGACCAGTTCTTCCGTACGCGCCGTCGCCTGTTCGCGGTCGTAGGCGAGGAGGAGGCGGCAGTCCTGGCCGTGGGTGGGGCGCAGATGCGGCAGCCAGCCGAGCCACGACCATTCGGCGGTGCGCTCCTCCAGGGAACGCGAGCGGTCCGTGCTCAGGAGGGTGATCTCCAGCGAGTCGGGGGAGTGCAGCGCGGCGAGCTGGGCCACCACCGCGCGGGCGAGGCCCGACAGGCGCTCGCGCGGTCCGGCCAGACCCAGCGCCCCGACCTCCCGCAGCCCGACGGTCACCGGTACGGCGGGCAGCAGCCCCGAGCCGTCGGGCGTGCTCCGGTCCGCCGTGCCCAGCCGGACCGTCAGCGTCTCCTGGTGTCCGGGCCCGCGCTCCCACAGCCGGGGTCCCGGTCCCAGCGCCGTCAGCAGCAGTGCGGCGGGATCGGGCCACCGGTCGGGCTCGGGCACGCCCAGGGCGACGGGCTCGGCGAACGCCGCCTCGTACGGGTCGTAGGTGTCGTCCTCGTCGTCCTGGCCCTCTCCCCGGGCGCCGGCCAGGCGGCGGGCCCACGCGGAGAGCCCGCGCTTGCGGGCACCGCGCGGCACGGGTGTCCCCCGCGGCGGAGTGCCTTTCCGGCCACCCTCGCCGGGCCCCTGGACGTCGTCCTGGACGTCGTCCTGGTCCTGCGCGCCGGGCTCCGCGAGGCCGGGGTGCTCCGCCCGGGGTGCTCCGCCCCGGCCGGGCACCATGTGCGGCCCCGCGGACCGGTGCCCCTGCGCCCCGCCCTCGGCGGCGCCCCAGCCGGCCGTGCCGTACCCGTGGTGCGTCTCGGCGGACGGCGGCGCGGACCGCGGGCCGGAACCCGGGGGGTCCCGACGGTCCCGGGGCTCCCGGTGCTCGACGGACGGGCCCCCGTCCCGCGCGCGCGGCACCCTCGCGCTCCCGGAATCGGCACCGCCACCGCTGCCGCCACCCGTTCCGGTGGCGTCCCGGGACGCCACCCCGGCCCCGCTCCCGGTCCGGCCGGACCCGGCCGACTGCCGTCCTTGCCCCTGCTGCCGTCCCTGTCCCTGCGTCTGTCCCTGTCCCCGTTCCGCCCCCGTGCGGCCGTGCGCCGTCGCCGGCCGGCCGCGCGTGGAGGACGCCGGCACCGCGACCACCCGTACGTGCCCCTCGCCGTCCGGTGCGGTCTCGCGGATGTCGGCGGGCTCGCCCGCCGGGGCGAGCAGCAGGGCCGACTCACCCACTCGCAGCAGCGCCCCCGGCGCGAAACGCACCGGGCGCTCGCCCACGCGCCTGCCGTCCAGCACCGTGCCGTTCGTGGAACCGAGGTCCGCGACCGAGACCTGGCCGTCCGGCGCGACCGTCACGGCGCAGTGCAGACGCGAGACGTCCGGGTCGTCCAGCGGCACGTCGGCGTCGGCGGAGCGGCCTATCTCGATCCGGCCGCCGTGCAGCAGATGGACGCCGCCGGCGTCGGGCCCGGCGACCACCCGCAGCTGCGCGGCGGCGGGGTCGACGTCGGGTCCGGGCTGCGCGGGGGCGCCCAGGGACAGTACGGCGCCGTCCATCAGCGGTGGTTCACCCAGCGTGCAGCGCTGCGCGTCGAGCCGCTCCGCGTCCGCGTACAGCACCCCGGGGCCCTCGCCCCCGACCGCCGAGGCGAGGCCGGAGGCCACGGCCGCGAGCGCGGTCCCGGCGGGTGCTGTCACCAGCACGTCGCAGGACGCGGGGCGCCCGTCGGGGCGGGTGCCCAGCGGGTCTACGACGGTCAGCCGGATCTGCATCGCCGTCAGCGGTCCCTTCTGTCGCGGGCGCCCGCGACGGGGCTGTCCCGCGGTCCCCCACCGCAGACTCCCCCACCGCGCACGGGCACGTCGGCCAGTACGGGATGCATCCTCGCACCTGCGACTGACAACACGCCCGCGTTCCGCAGTCAAGTGATCTTGATTGGTCGGCTCTGCCCGCAAAAGTGCCTGCGCAATGCCCGGTTGGGATCACGGCCGGGATCGATCACGTCAAGACCGGGCAACCGAAACACCTGGATCGAGCGTCTTTTCATTGAACACATGCAGGAACGCCCCACGTGATGCATGGGTGGGCGGGGAGGCGGAAACCGTGGTGCGACGACAGCCCGGAGCCGTGTTCGGCGGCATTACAGTGGGTCGGAACCGCCCGCAGCGCGGTGGACGGACCAGGCAAGCAAGCAACAAGGAGCGCATGACGTGCGGCCGGTAGGCAGCAAGTACCTCCTGGAGGAGCCGCTGGGGCGCGGCGCCACGGGCACCGTCTGGCGGGCCAGCCAGCGCGAGGCCGCGGGCGCCGAGGCGGCCGTGACCGGTCAGCCCGGCGAGACCGTGGCGATCAAGGTCCTCAAGGAGGAGCTGGCGAGCGACCCGGACATCGTGATGCGGTTCCTGCGGGAGCGCTCCGTGCTGCTCCGCCTGACCCATCCGAACATCGTCCGGGTACGGGACCTCGTGGTCGAGGGCGATCTGCTGGCCCTGGTCATGGACCTGATCGACGGCCCCGACCTGCACCGGTACCTGCGTGAGAACGGCCCGTTCTCGCCGGTGGCCGCCGCGCTGCTCACCGCCCAGGTCGCCGACGCGCTCGCCGCCAGCCACGCCGACGGCGTCGTGCACCGCGACCTGAAGCCGGCGAACGTCCTGCTCCAGGAGCTCGACGGCCGGATGCACCCGATGCTGACGGACTTCGGCATCGCCCGGCTGGCCGACTCCCCGGGCCTGACCCGCACCCACGAGTTCGTCGGCACGCCCGCGTACGTGGCGCCGGAGTCCGCCGAGGGCCGCCCGCAGACCTCCGCCGTCGACATCTACGGCGCCGGGATCATGCTGTACGAGCTGGTCACCGGCCGCCCGCCGTTCGGTGGCGGGTCCGCCCTCGAAGTGCTCCACCAGCACCTGAGCGCCGAGCCGCGCAGGCCCTCCACGGTGCCCGACCCGCTGTGGACCGTGATCGAGCGCTGCCTGCGCAAGAACCCCGACGAGCGGCCCAGCGCCGAGAACCTCGCCCGCGGCCTGCGTACGGTCGCCGAGGGCATCGGGGTGCACGCGAACTCCGGGCAGATCGCCGCCGCCGAGGCCGTGGGCGTGCTCCTCGCCCCGGACCCGGCGCCCGCCGCCGTGCCGGGCACCCCCGGCGCCGCCGACCCCACCCAGGTGCTCCCGCAGGGCGCCGCCGCCTACGACCCGAACGGCGCGACCAGCGTCCTGCCGCACGCCGGCGCGGGCGCCGCCGACCCCACCGCCGTCCTGCCCCACCACGGCGCGGCCGACCCGACCGCGGTGCTGCCCTCGGTGCCGCCGGACCAGCCGGGGTCGGGCTCCGGGGACCCGCACCCCTGGCAGAACCAGCTCCGCGCGGCCCGTGACCGCAACGAGGCGACGCAGGTGCAGTCGTACCTCGACCCGGACGAGGACCCGCTGCGGCGCCGCCCGCAGCGGCAGGTCGCCCGGCCGCCGCAGAACCAGCCGCAGCAGCCGCCGAGCCGGCAGCCCCAGCCCCAGCGCCGCCAGCAGCGGCAGCCGCGGAACCAGCAGTCGGGCTACGGCTACCCGCAGGGGCAGCAACAGGGACAGCAGGGGTACCAGCAGGGATACGCCCCCCAGCAGCCTCACCAACCCCAGCCCCAGCGGTACGCCCCCGCGCCGCAGCAGCCCCAGCAGCCCGCGCCGCGTCCGGCGCGCGAGCCCCGGGAACCCCGGCAGCGCAGCGCCAACCCGATGAAGATCCCCGGGCTCGGCTGCCTCAAGGGGTGCCTGTTCACGATCGTCATCCTGGTCGCGGCCGGCTGGGCGATCTGGGAGTTCAGCCCGCTGCAGGGCTGGATCGGCACGTCCAAGGGGTACTGGGAGCAGTTGTCGGACTGGTTCGGCACCGTCTCCGGCTGGGTCGAGGACCTCGGCGGTTCCGTCAAGTAGACGTTTTGGGGGGTTGCTCCCTCTTCGTCCCCGGCGCCGCCCTCCGCTGGTCTGGGGATTTGTCGACACCTGGCGGGTGATTTCCGTCGCCGAAGTGAAGGTTGGTGCTCCGGGCGCGTAGTTTTGTCGCCAACACGCGCCCGTAGGAGCAGTCTTGGTACGGAAGATCGGCAGCCGGTACACCGCGAACCAGATCCTGGGGCGGGGCAGCGCCGGCACGGTGTGGCTGGGCGACGGCCCCGAGGGGCCCGTCGCCATCAAGCTGCTGCGCGAGGACCTGGCGTCCGACCAGGAGCTGGTGGGGCGGTTCGTGCAGGAGCGGACGGCCCTGCTGGGCCTCGACCACCCGCACGTGGTGTCCGTGCGGGACCTCGTGGTCGACGGCAACGACCTCGCCCTCGTCATGGACCTCGTCCGCGGCACGGACCTGCGCACCCGGCTCGACCGGGAGCGCCGCCTCGCGCCCGAGGCGGCCGTCGCGATCGTCGCCGACGTCGCGGACGGGCTCGCCGCGGCGCACGCGGCGGGGGTCGTGCACCGGGACGTGAAGCCCGAGAACGTGCTGCTCGACATGCAGGGCCCGCTCGGGCCCGGCGGGGCGCACCCCGCGCTGCTGACCGACTTCGGCGTCGCCAAGCTCATCGACTCGCCGCGGCGGACCCGCGCGACGAAGATCATCGGCACGCCGGACTACCTGGCTCCCGAGATCATCGAGGGGCTCCCGCCGCGGGCCGCCGTCGACATCTACGCGCTGGCGACCGTGCTGTACGAGCTCCTCGCCGGGTTCACCCCCTTCGGCGGCGGGCACCCGGGGGCGGTCCTGCGCCGGCACGTCACCGAGACCGTCGTCCCGCTGCCCGGGATCCCCGAGGAGCTGTGGCAGCTGCTCGTGCAGTGCCTGGCCAAGGCGCCGGCGTCGCGGCTGCGCGCGTCCGAGCTGGGGGAGCGGCTGCGGGAGCAGCTGCCGCTGCTCGCCGGGATGCCGCCGCTGGACGTGGACGAGCCGGACGGGGAATCGGACGGCGACCGCGACGAGGACGCGCCGGCGGCCGCCGAGCCGGAGGCCCCGCGGGAGCGGGTGCGGCGGGGGGCCGTGCCGCTGGTGCCCGGCGCCAAGCCGGACTCGAACCGGGACACGCACACGTCGATGCGGGTTCCGGGGCCGGACGAGCTGGCGGGGGGCGCGCTCGGTACGGCGCGGGCTCCGCGGGCGGCGGGGGCGCCCCGGCCGGGGTCCGCGCGGCACCGGGCGTCCGCCCGGCGGCGGCGGATCACGCTGGGGGTGGCGGGGGTGGTGCTCGTCGCCGCGATCGGGGGCGGCGCGTGGTTCGCCACGTCGGGGAACGACGCGGACGGCTCCCCGTCCGACACGCAGACCTCGTCCCCGGCGACCCCCTGACCACCTCGGGGGCTCCGCCCCCGAACCCCCTTTCGCGCTACGCGCTCGTCCTCAAACGCCGGACGGACTGGGAACAGGACCGCACCCCCACTCCCCAGGGGCGCGAGGAACTGCGCGACCGGCCCCCACCGAGCCCGCGGACGAAGCTCCCCAGGGGCGCGAGGAACTGCGCGACCAGCCCCCACCGGGCCCGCGAACAAAGCTCCTCAGGGGCGCGAGGAACTGCGCGACCGGCCCCCACCGGGCCCGCGGACGACATCCGGGCGGGGGCCGGGGGCGGAGCCCCGGGGGTGTGGGCCCGCACACCTACCCGGCCAGGCCGGCGGAGCCGTTACGCTGGGGGCGTGGCAGTCGTCGATGTTTTCGAAGAGCTCAAGTCCCTCTCCTCCACCATGGAGTCGATCGAGGCCGTCCTGGACCTCGACAAGCTGAGGGCGGACATCGCCGTGCTCGAGGAGCAGGCGGCGGCACCGTCCCTCTGGGACGACCCCGATGCGGCGCAGAAGATCACCAGCAAGCTGAGCCACCTCCAGGCGGAGGTACGCAAGGCCGAGACGCTCCGCGGGCGCATCGACGACCTGAGCGTGCTCTTCGAGATGGCCGAGGAGGAGGACGACCCGGACACCCGCGCCGAGGCCGACACCGAGCTCGTGGCCGTCAAGAAGGCGCTGGACGAGATGGAGGTCCGTACGCTCCTGTCCGGCGAGTACGACTCCCGTGAGGCCCTCGTCAACATCCGGGCCGAGGCCGGCGGCGTCGACGCCGCGGACTTCGCCGAGAAGCTGCAGCGCATGTACCTGCGCTGGGCCGAGCAGCACGGGTACAAGACGGAGGTCTACGAGACCTCGTACGCGGAGGAGGCCGGCATCAAGTCGACCACCTTCGCCGTCCAGGTGCCGTACGCCTACGGACAGCTCTCCGTCGAGCAGGGCACCCACCGGCTCGTCCGGATCTCGCCCTTCGACAACCAGGGACGCCGCCAGACCTCGTTCGCCGGGGTGGAGGTGCTGCCCGTCGTCGAGAAGACCGACCACGTCGAGATCGACGAGTCCGAGCTGCGCGTGGACGTGTACCGCTCCTCCGGCCCCGGCGGCCAGGGCGTCAACACGACCGACTCCGCGGTGCGCCTGACCCACATCCCGACCGGCATCGTCGTCTCCTGCCAGAACGAGCGGTCGCAGATCCAGAACAAGGCGACCGCGATGAACGTCCTTCAGGCCAAGCTGCTGGAGCGGCGCCGCCAGGAGGACCAGGCCAAGATGGACGCGCTCAAGGGCGACGGCGGCAATTCCTGGGGCAACCAGATGCGCTCGTACGTCCTGCACCCGTACCAGATGGTCAAGGACCTCCGCACGGACTGCGAGGTCGGTAACCCCGAGGCCGTTTTCAACGGCGAGATCGACGGATTCCTCGAGGCCGGAATTCGCTGGCGCAAGCAGCAGGAGAAGTAAGGCGACATTCGCGCACGTCGCTTTGTCGACAGGGCAACCGCGGTCCACCGGACGGCAGTTGCCCTTTCTGTTGGGCGATGAGCGGGTTTTACATCACACTCACATGACGCTGTGCCGGTCAAAAGAGCGTGATCTGGACATCGCGGTCGCAACGGCCTTGACGTTGCTTTGAAAAATGGGAAGGCTGACGCGCGGCATGCGTATTTCCGGGGCGCGTGTGAACCGGGAGCTCCACTGAGCCGTCCCGCGGTCGCGGCCCCGGACGCTGCACCACTGACGATGACCTACTGGGGGTAACAACCAGATGACCAAGAAGACGCGCATCCGGATCGCGCGGATAGCCGCCGGCGCGGTGATCGCCGCCGGCGCCTCGCTGACCGCCGCCGGTGCCGCTTCGGCACTCGACGTCAGCGCCGACGTGGCCGGCCTGAACGTCGGCGTCGGTATCGCCGCCGACGACCCGACGACCCCGCCGCCGACCGACCCGACGGAGATCCCGACCGACCCGCCCACGGAGGAGCCCCCCACCGAGGAGCCTCCCACGGAGGAGCCCCCCACCGAGGAGCCGACCGACCCCACCGAGGAGCCCACCGAGCCCACCGAGGAGCCCACCGAGGACCCGACCACCCCGGGCAACGGGAATGGCAACGGGAACGGCAACGGCAACGGGACCGGCGGCGGCAGCGGTGGCAACGACACCAACCCCGACAACGCCGGCTCCAAGCCCGTCGAGCAGGGCGAGGGCAAGGCGAGCCTGACCGACACCGGCTCGGGCTCGGACACCTCCGCCCAGGGCACCGGCGGCGAGCTGGCCGAGACCGGCGCCGCCGAGAACGTCACGTACCTGCTGATCGGCGCCGCCACGATGATCGCCGGCGGCATCGGCTTCCGGATGCTGCCGCGCCTCATGAACAACCGCGGCGCCGCAGCCTGACGCCGTAGGACGCGGGAAGGGCCCGGAGCGAGCAGCTCCGGGCCCTTCCTCGTGCTTCTCATGCTCCTTGTGCTTCTCGTGCTCCTTGCGGCCCGGTGACGCGTGTCTCCTACGCGGTCTGGTGGGCCAGCAGGACCATCGCCGCTATCAGGACGGCGAGCAGGGCGATCAGCGTCATGGGGTTGAGCCCCCCGAAGGGGCCCTCCTGCTGCAGCCGCTCGCGGTTCGCGCGGCAGACGCGGCAGCGGCCCTCGCTCACGGGCCCGGCGCAGTTCGCGCACACCAGCCGGTCGTACGTCATGCGCTCGCCCTCCTTGCACCGGTTCCACGTACACAACGCTCTCGGGGACGCATACGTTCCCCCTCCACTGTGCCAGGTTCCTCCGGAGGGCGCGCGGGTTCCCTCGGAGGGGGCCCGGGGCGCCTCGTGGGGGTGCCCCGGGGGGCCTGCCCGGCTGCGGGTGGGTGGGAGCTCGTCGCGCAGCTCCCCGTGCCCCTGTCGGGGCGGGGCCGGAGGCCCCTCCTTGAAGGTGCCCCGGTACAAATACGCACAACCCTTCTGCAACCCGTCCCGGCGACTGCGCCGGTGCACCCGGGTCGCGTATGGTCACGCTCGTCTAGCTTCGATATCCCCGACGGCCTGTGGTGCATCCGTGATCCGATTCGACAACGTCTCCAAGGTCTACGCCAAGCAGACCCACCCCGCTCTCCGGGATGTCTCCCTGGAGGTGGAGCGCGGCGAGTTCGTGTTCCTGGTGGGGTCCTCCGGTTCCGGGAAGTCCACCTTCCTGCGGCTGATCCTCCGTGAGGAGCGGGCCAGCCAGGGGCAGGTGCACGTGCTGGGCAAGGACCTCGCGCGCATCTCCAACTGGAAGGTGCCGCAGATGCGCCGCCAACTGGGGACCGTGTTCCAGGACTTCCGCCTCCTGCCCAACAAGACGGTCGCCGAGAACGTCGCCTTCGCGCAGGAAGTGATCGGCAAGTCCAAGGGCGAGATCCGCAAGTCCGTGCCGCAGGTGCTCGACCTCGTCGGGCTCGGCGGCAAGGAGGACCGGATGCCCGGCGAGCTGTCCGGCGGTGAGCAGCAACGAGTGGCGATCGCGAGAGCGTTCGTGAACCGGCCCAAGCTGCTGATCGCGGACGAGCCCACCGGAAACCTGGACCCGCAGACCTCCGTCGGCATCATGAAGCTGCTCGACCGGATCAACCGGACCGGCACCACCGTCGTGATGGCGACGCACGACCAGAACATCGTGGACCAGATGCGCAAGCGCGTCATCGAGCTGGAGAAGGGTCGCCTCGTGCGCGACCAGGCGCGCGGCGTCTACGGCTATCAGCACTGACCGCGAGTCCCACGCGTCCGTCCACGGAAAGGCCTGAGAAGACGCCATGCGCGCCCAGTTCGTTCTGTCGGAGATCGGTGTCGGTCTCCGCCGCAATCTGACGATGACCTTCGCGGTCATCGTCTCCGTCGCCCTGTCCCTCGCCCTGTTCGGCGGCTCGCTCCTGATGAGCGACCAGGTGAGCACGATGAAGGGGTACTGGTACGACAAGGTCAACGTCTCGATCTACCTCTGCAACAAGAGCGACGCGGAGGCCGACCCCAACTGCGCCAAGGGGGCGGTCACCAGCGAGCAGCGGAAGCAGATCCAGACCGACCTGGCCAAGATGCCGGTCGTGGACGACGTCATCCACGAGTCCAGCGACGAGGCGTACAAGCACTACAAGGAGCAGTTCGGCGACTCCCCGCTGGCGGCCTCGCTCACCCCGGACCAGATGCAGGAGTCCTTCCGCGTCAAGCTGACGGACCCGGAGAAGTACAAGGTCATCGCGACCGCCTTCGACGGCCGGGACGGCGTGCAGTCCGTGCAGGACCAGAAGAGCATCCTCGACAACCTCTTCGAGCTGCTCAACGGCATGAACTGGGCGGCCCGGGCGCTGATGGCGCTGATGCTCGTCGTCGCGCTGATGCTGATCGTCAACACGGTGCGCGTCTCCGCGTTCAGCCGTCGGCGTGAGACCGGGATCATGCGCCTGGTGGGCGCCTCCGGCTTCTACATCCAGGCGCCGTTCATCATGGAGGCCGCGGTCGCCGGACTCATCGGCGGCGGTGTCGCCTGCGCCTTCCTGGTGCTCGCGCGGTACTTCATCATCGACCACGGCCTGGCCCTGTCCGAGAAGCTGAACCTGATCGACTTCATCGGCTGGGACGCCGTCCTCACGAAGCTGCCGCTCATCCTCGCCACGAGCCTGCTGATGCCCGCGCTGGCCGCGTTCTTCGCGTTGCGCAAGTACTTGAAGGTGTGACACATGCCAAGAGGGCCGTACCGGCAACCGCCGCTACGGCCCTCTTCGTTGTCCTAGACTCACCGGCATGTCAGGCCGCGACCTGTTCTGCCAGCCCCGCCGCATCCGCCGCGGGGCGGCCCTGACGTTGGTCTTCACGAGTGTCCTCGCGGCAGGCGCCGCGACCGGCTCGTTCGACACCCCCGGCCGGAAATCCGCCTCCCCGCCGGCCCGCACCGCCCAGGCCGGCCACCAGGAGGACGTCGCCGACGCCGCCGCGGACGCGATGGCCGACGGCAAGTCGCCCGTGGAGGCCGCCGAGCGGGCCGTCAGCCGCAGCGGCGACCGCTGGGGCGCCGTCTACTCCCAGGGCGAGTACGAGGAGTTCGAGGACGCCCTCGACGGCCAGTACACCGGCGTCGGCCTGTGGGCCCGGCGCGAGCGCGACGGACGGATCGAGGTGACCCGGGTCCGGTCCGGCTCGCCCGCCGCGACCGCCGGCATCCGCAAGGGCGACCGGCTGCGCAGCATCGACGGCCACCGCGTGGACGGCAGGCCCGTCACGGAGGTCGTCTCCTTGCTGCGGGGCGACGCCACCGACGCCGACGCCGGCACCGCCGTCGCCTTGGGGCTGCAGCGCGGCACGCACGCGTGGAGCGAGACCCTGCGCCGCGCACGGCTGTCCACCGACTCCGTGAGCGTGCGCGAACTGCCGGACGGCGTGACCGTGATCGAGGTCGCGGCCTTCACCAAGGGGTCCGGGGACCTCGTACGCACCGCCGTGGCCGGTGTGCCCGTGGACGAGGGCATCGTCCTCGACCTGCGCGGCAACTCCGGCGGCCTGGTCACCGAGGCCGTCACCGCCGCCTCCGCCTTCCTCGACGGCGGCCTGGTCGCCACGTACGACGTGAACGGCGACCAGCGGGCCCTGCACGCCGATCCCGGCGGCGACACCGCCAGGCCCGTGGTCGCGCTCGTCGACGGCGGCACGATGAGCGCGGCCGAGCTGCTCACGGGCGGCCTGCAGGACCGCGGCCGCGCGGTCGTCGTGGGCTCCAGGACCTTCGGCAAGGGCTCGGTCCAGATGCCCAGCCGGCTGCCCGACGGCTCCGTCGCCGAGCTGACCGTCGGGCACTACCGCACCCCTTCCGGACGCACGGTGGACGGCCGCGGCATCACCCCCGACCTGGAGGTCGAGGAGGGCGCCCTGGAGCGCGCCGAGACCGTGCTGAGCGGCCTGGGCGACCCCTCGTGACCAGCACGCGGACGGCCGCCGCGGCGGCCGTCCCGCGGCTTCCGTAATCGGCTTTCCCTCCGGCCCCCCTGTAGTGCGAAAATGGCCAGCACTATGAGCAAGGGCATGTACGTACCGAAGGAATCCCAGCCGAAGCAGGGCGGTGGGGCCCAGGACAAGGCGAAGGACGGCAAGCGCAAGATCGTCGCGCAGAACAAGAAGGCCCGGCACGACTACGCGATCATCGATGTCTACGAGGCCGGGCTCGTCCTCACCGGCACCGAGGTCAAGTCGTTGCGCCAGGGGCGTGCCTCGCTGGCCGACGGCTTCGTCCAGATCGACGGGAACGAGGCGTGGCTGCACAACGCCCACATCCCCGAGTACAGCCAGGGCAGCTGGACCAACCACTCCGCGCGCCGCAAGCGCAAGCTGCTCCTGCACCGCGAGGAGATCGACAAACTGGCGTCGAAGTCCGACGAGACCGGCCACACGATCGTGCCGCTCGTCCTGTACTTCAAGGACGGCCGCGCGAAGGCGGAGATCGCGCTCGCCCGCGGCAAGAAGGAGTACGACAAGCGCCAGACCCTGCGCGAGAAGCAGGACCGGCGCGAGTCGGACCGGGCGATCGCGGCGGTCAAGCGCAAGGAGCGCGGCCAGTAGCGTGGCCGGTGGCGTGGCGGGTGGCACGGCCGCCGGGAATACGGTGGCATCCGGGCGCGTTGGTCACGTACGATGGCACTGCACCTCACAGCGGGTGCGGGTACCCCTCCTCGGAGGGTTTGAAAAAACAACATGGGGATGATCGGTTTCGACAGCGGCTGTCGAAGCAGGGGAAGCGAGCCGAGGAAGCGGCAATGATCTCGTTAACCATATGTCGCAACCAATAATCGCCAATTCCAAGAGCGATTCCCAGTCCTTCGCCCTCGCTGCTTAATAACCAGTGACTGAAGGACCCTAAATGGGTGTCAGCCCGGGAGTGTTCCCGACCCGGATCCTGGCATAATCAAGGGAACTAAACCGTCTGACCCGGTCACGGGGTGAGGCGGGAAATCAAACAGTGACTGAGCCCGTCGGAGACTTGTTCGCGTGATCTCCGGGGCTGAGAAAATCTAAGCGAACTGCGCTCGGAGAAGCCCTGATTCTGCACCGTTGGACGCGGGTTCGATTCCCGCCATCTCCACTTTCCCATGTTTACAGTGAAGAGCAGGACGAAGGCCCCACAGCCATAGGCAGTGGGGCCTTCGTCGTGGATGCTGCTGTCGCATGAGACGACTCGCAGAGACCAGGAGATCCCGCGGCCCGCGCGGACGCGCATGGACCTGGGCCGTGGTGCCGGTGATGCTGGCCGCCGGACTCGGCTGGTCCGCACCGGCCGGAGCGGACCCCGGTACCGGTGGGCTCCCGGAGGCCATCGACACCATCCTCGGCGACAGCCGCCTGGAGGGCGCCACGGCGGGCGTCGTCGTCGCGGAGGCCGCCGGCGGGGACGTGCTCTACCAGCGGGCACCCACCTCGCGGCTGATGCCCGCCTCCAACACCAAGCTCCCCACCTCGGCGGCCCGCGATGGAGATCCTCGGCCCCGACCACACGTTCACGACGGACGTCCTGACGACCGGACGCCGGCACGGCTCCGTCCTGACCGGCGACCTCTACCTGCGCGGCACCGGCGACCCGACCGCGCTGGCCGAGGACTACGACGGCCTGGCGGCCCGCGTCGCCGGCTCCGGCGTCACCCGCGTCGACGGGCGGCTCCTCGCCGACGACACCCGCTTCGACAGCGGCCGCCTCGGGCGCGACTGGGCCGCCGACGACGAGTCCGCGTACTACGCGGCGCAGATCAGCGCGCTGAGCGTCGCGCCGGACACCGACTACGACACCGGATCGGTGATCGTGCGGGTGGTGCCGGGCACCGCGGCAGGCGACGCGCCCCGGGTCACCGTCACCCCGCCGACGACCTACGTGGACGTCGACGTACGGGCCACGACCGTCGCCGCGGGCGGGGCGGACGACCTCGCCGTGGAGCGCGAGCACGGCGGCAACACGATCGTCGTCAGCGGTACGACGCCGGTGGGCGGCTCCGGTGCCCAGGAGTGGGTGAGCGTGTGGGAGCCCACCGGGTACGCGGCCGCCGTCTTCCGCGCCGCGCTCACCGCGCACGGGGTGAAGGTGACCGGGCCGACGCGGCTCGGGCGGGCCACTCCCGCGGCGGCGCGGCAGCTCGCCTCGCACGCCTCCATGCCGCTGAAGGACCTGCTGATCCCGTTCATGAAGCTGTCCAACAACATGCACGCCGAGATCCTCACCAAGGCCATGGGGCGCGAGGTCTCCGGCGAGGGCAGCTGGAGCGCCGGGCTCGCCGCCGTCGGCGGCTACCTCAAGGGCGTCGGCGTCGACACCGGCAAGCTGCGGCAGGCCGACGGGTCGGGGCTCTCCCGGATGAACAACTTCACCGCCGGGCAGTTCGCGAAGCTGCTGCTCGCCGTGCGGTCCGAGCCCTGGTACGCCGACTGGTACGAGTCCCTGCCGGTCGCCTGCGCCCCCGACCGCTTCGTCGGCGGCACCCTGCGCACCAGGATGTGCGCGACCCCGGCCGCGCTCAACGCCCGTGGCAAGACCGGGTCGTTGACGGGGGCGTCCGCGCTCTCCGGGTACGTCAAGGACGCGGACGGACGGGAACTCGTCTACAGCATCGTGTTCAACCATTACCTCGCCGCGTCCGTGAAGCCGCTGGAGGACGCGATCGTGGTGACCCTCGCCCGGTCCACCGCCGACGCGACCGCGGCGGTGAAGCCGGCACCGGGCGCGCGGTCGGCCGGACGGAACACGGATCTGGAGTGCTCGTGGCGCAAGCCGGCGGAGTGCTGAGCGGGTGAACGACGGCCCGGGGCGCCCACCGGCGCCCCGGACCGTGCTTCACCGCAGGTCAGCCGAGTGTGAACGTCGACAGCCGCATGCCGTCCCCCAGCACCAGGTACACGTCCTGGCGCCCCTTCACGGCGGCCGACAGACGGGCGTTCACCTCGGCGTACGCGTACACCGACCCCGTGCCGGATACGGTCGCCGTGCCGACGGGCGTCCCGGAGGGCGAGCCGAGCCGTACCTCCACCCTCCCGGCCGCCCCCGCCACGCGCGCCGTGAACTCCGCGCCGCCGGGGACCGGCCGCGCGTCGGCGAACTTCAGCCAGGCGCCGTCGCGGGTGGCCCCCACGGCGGTGCCCCGCGCCCTGGACTCGTCCACCAGCCGCACACCGTCGTAGTCGTCGAAGTTCTCCGCCCGGGTCGTCCGGGACAGGTCCCGCGCCGGGATCTTCTCGCCCGCCGCCCGCAGCAACGCACGGGAGCGGATGTCCTCGGAGGACGCGCCCACGAGGACGTCGTACGTGCCGCTCTCCACCACCCACCTCGACCGCGTGACGTCCCAGTGCGCGAGGTCCTTCTCGCGCAGCCCCAGCTTCACCGTCCGCGTCTCGCCGGGCTTCAGCGAGACCCTCTCGAAGGCCTCCAGCTGCTTCAGCGGCTGTTTGTCGCGCGAGAGCCGCTGATGGGTGTAGAGCTGCACGACCTCGTCGCCGGCGCGGCGGCCCGTGTTGGTCACCGCGACCTCGTAACCGCCGTCGACGCGCTTCAACCGCCCGTAGCGGAAGGAGGAGTACGAGAGGCCGTGGCCGAACGCGTAGAGCGGATCGCCCCTGAAGTACTGGTAGGTGCGGTCGTGCTTGATGGTGTCGTACTCCAGGATCGAGGGCAGGTCGGCCTCCGAGCGGTACCAGGTCTGCGTGAGCCGCCCGGCCGGGTTCACGTCGCCGAAGAGGACGTCGGCGAGGGCGTTGCCGGTCTCCTGGCCCGCGTGGGTGGTCCACAGGAGCGCCGGGACCTCCTTCCGGAGGGCGCCGAGGGTGGTCGGGTAGCTGTTCTCGACGACCACGACGGTGTGCGGGTTGGCCTCGCGCACCGCCTCGACCAGGGCTTCCTGGGACGGGGCCAGGCCCATGTCCTCGCGGTCGTCGTTCTCGCGGCCGTTGATCGCGGGCATCGAACCGACCACCACGACCGCCGCGTCCTTGCCCTTCACCGCCGCCACGGCCTCCGCGCTGCCGCTGCGGACCACGTCCTTGGCGTAGCGCGCGGCCTGCGGCTTCGCGACCAGGCCGAGGGTGCCGTCGGAGCCGGTGGGGCCGAGGTAGACCGGGTTGGACCACCAGGGCTCGCGGGTCTCGTAGCCCGCGTACCGCAGCAGGTACGTACCGTCGTCCTGCTCCTCCAGCGCGAACTGCTGCTGGACGAACCAGCCATTGGGCTGAACCTGGTCGTTGACGAAGGCCGACCAGTTGTAGCCCACGTACTTTCCGTTCGCGGCCGAGCGCAGGGTCACGATGCCGGCGCCCCAGTCGAACACGTCGAACTGGGCGGCCGTCCCTCCCGTGGCGGCTTCCTTCAGCGCCTCGCCGTCGGCGTCCGTCCCCGCCGTCATGTACGCGCCGCTCTCCGTGTTCCGCAGCGAGATCCGGTCGACGCCCTCGCTGCCGGCCACGGGGGCGCCGAGCCGTGCGGCGATGCCCGCCTTCGGGGTGACGGCGTACGGCAGCGTGCCCGAGTACCAGTCGGTGTAGAGGGTGTCGGCGAGCGGGCCGACGACGGCCACGTCCTTCGCGGAGTCCTTCAGCGGCAGGGCGCCGCCCGTGTTCTTCAGCAGGACCGCCGCGTCGGCCGCCGCCTTCCGGGCGAGCCTGCGGTGCGCCGGACTGTTCACCACCGACTTGTCGATGGCCCCGTACTTCCCGCCGCCCGGGTCGAACTCGCCGAGCCGGACCCGGACGCCGAGGACGTGCCCGGCCGCCTCGTCCACGTCGGATTCCTCCAGCAGGCCGTCGGCCAGCGCCGACCTGACGGCCGTGGTCGTCGGCCCGGAGTCCGTGTCGTCGGTCGTGAAGCTGTCGATGCCCGCCTTCAGGGCGGCCGCGTTCCCCTCGGCGAGGGTGTCGTAGTACTTCTGGCTGCCCGTGCCGGTCAGATTGTTGGGCGCGTAGGCGTCGGTGACGTTCAGCAGGTCCTGTGAGGTCCAGGAGCGCACGTCCTCGCCGAGCGCCGGGTTCACCGTGGCCGGGCGGCCGTTGACGAGGTTGTACGAGGACATCACGCCCGTCGCCGCGTCCGCCTCGATCACCGGCCTGAACGCCTGTTCCTCGTACTCCTTCAGCACCCGCGGGCGCAGGTCGGAGGAGGTGGTCGTGCGGTCGGCCTCGTTGTTGTTGCCGAGGAAGTGCTTGAGGGTAGGGGCCGTCTTCAGGTGCTCGGGGTCACCGCCGGTCAGACCGGTGCCGTAGGCGGTCGCCATCGTGCTGGTGAGGTACGGGTCCTCGGAGTAGCCCTCCTCGTTGCGGCCCCAGCGCGGGTCGCGCAGCGGGTTGGCCACGGGCGCCCACACGTTGAGACCCCAGCCGGCCGGGCGCTCCTGCTGGAAGCCGCGTGTCTCGTCGCCGACCGCCGAGCCGACCTCGCGGATCAGGGCGGGGTCCCAGGTCGACGCGAGCCCCACGGCCTGCGGGAAGACGGTGGCCTCGCCCAGCCAGGCCACCCCGTGCAGTGCCTCGGTGCCGGTCCTGAACGACCGGATGCCCAGGCGCGGGATCGCGGGCTGCCACTGGTGGAGCAGGGAGACCTTCTCGTCGAGGGTGAGCCGGGAGAGCAGGTCGCCGACGCGGCGCTCCACGGGGAGGCGGGGGTCGCGGAAGGGGTATGCGGGATCGTCGGCCGCGGCCGACGCGGTGGCCGGTGCGGCGGCCGGTACGGCGGCGCCGAGGCCGCCGATCAGGGTGAGCGTCAGGACGAGCGAGGTTCTCGGTCTTCTCTTGCCTTTCACTTCACGGCTCCTTCGGTCGGGGCCTTGCAGGTCAGGGGCGGGGCCGCGTGCTGGCCCGCACCGTCAGCCGGGGCGGCAGCAGGGTGGCCCGCGGTACGGAGGCGCCGCCCAGCTTCTTCATCAGCAGCTCCACCGAGCCGGCGCCCACCTCGGCGGCCGGTATGGCGACGGAGGTGACGGGCACCCGGACGCGCCCGGCCAGTTCGTCCGGGCAGATCGCGGTCACCGACAGGTCCTGCGGGACCCGTAACCCGAGCGACTCGAAGGCGTCGATCAGCGGTTCCAGGACCGGCTCGTTGTGCACCACGACCCCGGTCAGGGCGGGCCGCTCCCGCAGGAGCCGCTCGGCGACCTGCCGGGCCGCCGCGGGGTCCGCCTCGCAGGGGTGCACCGAGGAGGCGATGCCGTTGCGGTCGGCGGCGGCGGTGAAGCCCCGGACCACCCGCTGGGCGAACCCGGTCTCCCGCACGTACACCTCGGGCGGGGAGCCCACCAGCGCGATCACCCGGTGCCCGAGGCCCGCCAGATGTTCGACGCACAGCTCGCCCGCCGCCTCGAAGTCCAGGTCGATGCAGGTCAGCCCGGCGGGCTCGGCCGGGAAGCCGATCAGCACCGACGGCCGGTCCAGGCTGCGCAGCAACGGCAGCCGGCCGTCGTGGAGCTGGACGTCCATCACGATCAGCGCGTCCACGAGCGCGGTGTCCGCGACCCGCCGCAGCCCGTCCTCGCCCTCCTCCTGGGTGAGCAGCAGCACGTCGTGGTCGTGGCGGCGCGCGGCCGTCACCACGGACACCACGAACTGCATCACCACCGGCACGTGGATGCCCGCCCGCAGCGGCACCACCAGCGCCAGCACGTTCGACCGGCTGCTGGCCAGGGCCCGGGCGCCCGCGTGCGGCCGGTAGCCCAGCTCGCGGATGCTCTCCTCGACGCGCTGCCGGGTCTCCTCGGAGATCGGCCGCTTGCCGCTCAGCGCGTACGAGACGGTGCTGGGGGAGACCCCGGCGTGCCGGGCCACATCGGTGATCTTCACCATGCTCAGCCCCGCTCCCGGTCCCGGTCCGAGCCGCTCGCGGGCCCCTGCTCCAGTTCCAGTTCCTGCTCCTGCTCCTGCTCCTGCTCCAGTTCCAGGGACAGGAATCCGGTCCCGGCCGCCGCCCGCGCGGTCCGCCCGCCCGCCGCCAGGGCCCAGGGCGCCGCCGGATCGCCCGACGACGCCCGCAGCGTGTCGCCCTCCCGCACGACGGTGAAGACCACCCCGTCCACGGTCACCGTGACCTGCGCGCCGCGCGCCAGGCCGTACGCGCGCAGGGTGACCCCGTCCGCGTACGGATAGTCCGGCCGGTCCTCGACGGCGCCCACCGCGATCACCGCGCCCGGCCGGACGAGGAGCGGCACGCTGGAGAAGCCGTGCCGCTCGCGCACCCAGCGCGGTCCGGTCACCGTCCGGCCGGTCAGGAAGTGCGTCCAGGTGCCCTCGGGCACGTAGTACGACACGTCCCCGTCGTCGGAGAACACCGGCGCGACCAGCAGGTCGGGGCCGAGCATGTACTGCCGTTCCAGGTGCGCGCAGCCGGGATCGTCCGGGAACTCCAGGACCATCGCCCGCATCATCGGCACGCCCTGCGCGTGCGCGGTGCGGGCGGCCTCGTACAGGTACGGCATCAGGCGCAGCTTCAGGCGGGTGAACAGGCGCAGGACGTCCACGGACTCCTCGTCGAAGAGCCACGGCACGCGGTAGGAGGAGCTGCCGTGCAGCCGGCTGTGCGAGGAGAGGAGTCCGAAGGCGAGCCACCGCTTGAAGAGGGCGGGGGTCGGGGTGCCCTCGAAGCCGCCGATGTCGTGGCTCCAGTAGCCGAACCCGGAGAGCCCGAGGGAGAGCCCGCCGCGCAGCGACTCGGCCATCGACTCGTAGGTCGCCTCGCAGTCGCCGCCCCAGTGCACCGGGAACTTCTGGCTGCCGGCCGTCGCCGAGCGCGCGAAGACGACCGCCTCGGCCTCCCCCCGGTGCTTGCGCAGCACGTCGAAGACGGTCCGGTTGTAGAGGTAGGTGTAGTAGTTGTGCATCCGCTCGGGGTCGCCGCCGTCCGCGTACGCCACGTCGAGCGGGACCCGCTCCCCGAAGTCGGTCTTGAAGCAGTCGACGCCCTGCGCGAGCAGTGCCTCCAGCTTCGAGGCGTACCAGTCGCGGGCGGCCTCACTGGTGAAGTCGACCAGCGCCATGCCCGGCTGCCACAGGTCCCACTGCCAGACACTGCCGTCGGGGCGTCTCAGCAGGTGCCCGAGCGCCTTGCCCTGCGCGAACAGCGGCGAGCGCTGCGCGATGTACGGGTTGATCCAGACGCTGATGTGCAGCCCGCGCTTCTTGAGGCGGGCCAGCATCCCCTCCGGGTCGGGGAAGACCCGCGGGTCCCACTCGAAGTCGCACCAGTTGAACTCGCGCATCCAGAAGCAGTCGAAGTGGAAGACGGACAGCGGCAGTTCGCGTTCCCTCATGCCGTCGATGAAGGAGCTGACGGTGGCCTCGTCGTACGACGTGGTGAAGGACGTCGACAGCCACAGCCCGAACGACCAGGCGGGCGGCAGCGCGGGCCGGCCGGTGAGCGCCGTGTACTTGCGGATGATGTCCTTCGGGGTCGGCCCGTAGATGACGTAGTACGTCAGCTGCTGGGTCTCGGCGCTGAACTGGACCCGCGACACCGCCTCCGAGCCGACCTCGAACGACACCCGGCCCGGATGGTCGACGAAGACGCCGTACCCCGCGTCGGTCAGGTAGAACGGCACGTTCTTGTACGCCTGTTCGGTGGCCGTGCCCCCGTCGGCGTTCCACATGTCGACGACCTGGCCGTTCTTCACCAGCGGCCCGAAGCGCTCGCCGAGCCCGAAGACGTGCGTGCCCACGCCGAGGTTCAGCTGCTCCCGCAGGTAGTGGTCGCCGCTGCCCGCGTCGCGCATGATGCCCATGCCCTTGGGGCCGCTGCCGGTGAGGGTGCGGCCGTCGGCGAGGAAGTCCACGTGCCAGGGGCCGGTACGGCTCACCCGCACGGACAGGGCGCCCGCGGTGAGGGTGGCGCAGTCGTCGTCGTACTCCGCGTGGGCCGTGAACTCGTCGCTGCCGAGCCTGTTGAGCTCGAACCGCGGTCCTCGCGGCTCCTCGCCCTCGAAGTGCGTGAACGTGACGCCGATGACGTCGGGCATCGGGGCGTGCGCGCCGATGGTCACGACCGGTCCCTTCAGGAGATCGCCGCGGTGGCGGATGGGCTGGGTCGGCGCGTGGATCTCCAGGGCCCCGGACCCGGCGCTCACGTCGAGGACCTCGACCGGGTGGGCCGCGCTCACGCCCTCGCGCAGCAGCCAGTAGCCGTCGGTGAACTTCACGCGCGCACCCCTTACTTGACCGCACCCACGGCGATGCCGCGGGTGAGCGTCCGCTGGAAGACGAGGAAGAAGACGATGGCGGGCAGGACGCCCAGGAGCGCGGCGGCGTTCGTCATCGTGGCGTCCATCAGGCGCTGGCCCTGGAGGACGCCGAGGGCCACCGACACGGTCTGGTTGTCGTTGGAGATCAGCATCACCAGGGGGAGCAGGAACTCGTTCCAGGTCCAGATGAAGAAGAAGACCAGGAGCACGCCGATGGTGGGCCGGCTGACGGGCACCACGATCCGCCACAGCACCTGCCACTTGTTCGCGCCGTCGATGCGGGCGGCCTCGATGATCTCGCGCGGGAACTGCCCGAGGACCGCGGAGAGCAGATACGTGCCGAAGGCCGCCTGGATCACGGTGAAGACGATGATCACGCTCAGCCGGGTGTCGTACAGGCCGGCTTCCTTGCTCAGGTAGTAGACGGGGTAGACCAGCGCCTCCTGCGGCAGCATGTTGGCCAGCACGAAGAAGGCCAGCACCCAGGTGCGGCCCCTGATCCGCCCGATGCCGATCGCGTACGCGTTGAGGACGGACAGGACGACCGCGCCGAGGGCGACCGATCCGCTGATCAGCACCGAGTTGGCGAGCTTCTGCCCGAAGTCGACGCGCTCCCAGAAGTCCTTCAGCCCGTCCAGGTAGACGCCCTCGGGCAGGCTCAGCGGGCCGTTCGCCGCGTACTCGGCGGGCGACTTGACCGCGTTGACCGTGACGATCAGGAAGGGCAGGACCATGAACAGCGCCCCGATGACCAGGGCGAGCAGCACGGGGTAACGGCGGAGGGCGGTCATCGCATGACTCCCTGTTCGGCGTCCTCGGCACGGGTCTGGAGCTTCAGGCCGGCCAGGGTGAGCAGCAGGACGATCACGGTGAGGACGGTCGAGATCGCGGCGCCGTACCCGACCTGGGTCTTCTCGAAGAACGTGGTGAACGAGAAGTACGAGGGCACGTCGGTCGCCCCGCCCGGCCCGCCCTTGGTGAGCACGTACACCGCGCCGAACACCTTGAGCGCGGCGATCGTGCACCACAGCAGCACGACGGAGATCTCGGGTCTGATCTGCGGCAGCGTGACGTGCCAGAACCGCCGCCACCAGCCGGCCCCGTCCAGCTCGGCGGCCTCGTACAGCTGCGGGTCGACGCGCTGCAGTCCCGCCATGAAGATGACGAGCGGGAAGCCGAGCTGCACCCACACCATCACGCCCATGACGCTGTAGAGCGCGAGGTCGGGATCGCCGAGCCAGTCCTGCTGGAGGCTCCCGAGCCCGACCGCCTTCAGCAGCTCGTTCAGCGAGCCGTTCTCCGGCGCGAGGATCCAGCTCCACACGATGCCCGCGACCGCGATGGGCAGCACCTGCGGCAGGTAGAAGCAGGCCCGCAGCACGGCCGCGGTCCTGCTGCCGAAGTGCTTGCCGACGAAGTCGAACAGGGCGGCGGCCAGGACCAGCCCGAGGACGGTCGGTACGACCGCCATCGCGACGACCATGAACAGGCTGTGCCGGAAGGACGCCCAGAACTCCGCGTCGTCCATCAGCTCGCGGTAGTTGGCGAGCCCGGACCACTCGGGGCTGCCGACGCCCTGCCACTCGGTGAAGCTCACGCCCGTGTTCATCAGGAACGGCACGACGACGATCACGGAGAAGGCGAGGGCCCCGGGGAGCAGGAACAGGGCGTACGAGTCACGGGGCCGGCGAGGACTCCTCGACCGGTGACGCGCTTCGACGGCCGTGCTGCCCTCGCCGCCCCGGCCGCCCCGGCCGCTCTTTTCGACGGTGACCGTCACCGGTCCGCTACGCCCTTGTCGTACGCGGCCTTCACCGCGTCCAGGTAGGCGTCCGGCTTCGCGCTCCCCGTGATCAGTTTCTGCGTCTCGGAGACGAGGACGTCGTAGAAACCGCCGACGGGCCAGTCCGGGTAGAACGCCAGGCCGTCCCGCTCCGAGAGGGCGTTGAAGTTCGCGATGAGCCCTTTGGCCCGCGGATCCGTGATGGCGGCGGGATCGGCGGCCACCGGGACGCCGCCCTTGTTGCCGAGCAGGTTCTGGATCTTCTTCGACATGGTGATGTCGATGAAGTCGTACGCCAGGTCCTTGTTCCCGGCGCCCTTGGGGACCACCCACAGGTTGCCGCCCGAGCCGAGGGTCATGTTCGACTCCGGCCACAGGAACGTGCCCCAGTCGAACTTGTTCTCCGCGGCGAACCGGCCGTACCACCAGCTGCCGGAGAACAGGATCGGGCTCTTGCCCTGCATGAACGAGAGCCCGGCGTCCTCGGCCTTCGTGCTGACGGACTTCTTGCCGATGTACCCCTTCTTCACCCAGTCCGCGAAGGTCTGCGCGCCGTAGGTCCACGCGGTGTCGTGGAAGTCGGGCTTCCCCTTGAAGAGTTCGTACGAGTCCACCCAGGCGCGGTCCGCCTTCGACAGCGCCAGTTGGTACAGGTACTGCTGGGCCACGTACTCGGCGCCCGCGTTGGCGAGCGGGGTGACGCCCTTGTCGACGAACGTGTCCATCGCGGCCGTCAGCTCGTCGAACGTCTTCGGCTCGGCGATCCTGTACTTGGCGAAGAGGTCCTTGTTGTAGAAGACCATCGTGTACTCGGCGTAGTTGGGGACCCCGAACCACTTGCCGGAGCCCATCACGCCCTTGGCGTCGTACCGGCTGGTGGTACGCACGCCGGCGCTGAGCTTCTTGTCCCAGCCGCGCTTCGTCACCTCCGCGGACAGATCGGTGAGCAGCCCCTGCTGGGAGAGGCGGCCGGCCGTCGCGTTGCCCTTGTTGTACTCCATGAGGTCGGGGGCGTCATCGGAGTTGAGGACCATCGAGGCGGTCTTCTGGATCTGCTCGAAGCCCTTCTCCTCGAACTTCACCTTGACGCCCGGGTGGGTCTTCTCGAACTCCTTGATGGCCGCGTTCCAGGCCACCGCCATCGCGCTGTCGGGGCCTTCGTAGTGCCACAGTTTCAGGGTCTTCCCGTCGGAGGACCCACTGTCCGAGTCACCGCAGGAGGCCAGCAGCAGGGTGGTGCTGACCACCGCCGCTGCCGCCGCCATCACACGCCGTCGTGTGCTCAACATCCTGTGCCTCCAGGGAAGTCGGACGGGCATCGGAACCTCACGCCGCACTCGCGCGGCACCCGTCGAATCGTTTCGACGGGTGCCGTCGAAGCGCTTCGACGGGGGAACGTAGGGGGGAGGCCGTGGCGAGTCAATGCCTTGCGCGCGAATTGGCTCCGCCGTTCGACGCCCCGAACGGGGGCGGGGTCGTACAGCTCCGGTTGACGGGGGCTGAGCGCGCAGTTCCCCGCGCCCCTAAAAACCCCGGCCCCGCCAGGGCCCCGGGGACCACCTCGAGCAACCGAAGCGGACCGCTCACCCGACACCCGGCCTGCTTTTCAGGGGCGCGGGGAACTGCGCGAGCAACCCGAGCGGACGGGTCACCTGGCGTCCGGCCCGGTTTTCGGGGGCGCAGGGAACGGCGCGAGCAACCGAAGCAGACGGGTCACCCGGCGTCCGGCCTGCTTTTCGGGGGCGCGGGGAACGGCGCGAGCAACCCGAGCGGACGGGTCACCCGGCGTCCGGCCTGTTTTTCAGGGGCGCGGGGAACGGCGCGAGCAACCCGAGCGGACGGGTCACCCGGCGTCCGGCCCGGTTTTCGGGGGCGCGGGGAACGGCGCGACCCGCCGCGCCCGCACCCCCGTCGCCGTTGTCGTCGCGAGCGCGATCGCCAGTGCCGTCACGGCCGCCCCCACCGGCACCGCATAGCCCGCGGCAGCCGACCCCCGCTCGACCACCCACCCGCCGACCGCGGACCCACAGGCGATCCCGCCCAGCAGCCCGGTCACCGCCAGCGTCATGCCCTCGTTCAGCCGCCCCGCGGGCGTCCGGTGCTGGAGCAGCGTCATCGCCGTGACCATCGTCGGAGCGGTGGCCATCCCGGCGAGCAGCAGCGCGAGGCCCAGAACCACAAGACCGCCGCCGCCGAGCCCGGCGGCCAGCAGGGGCAGGCACATGAGCGGCACCATCGCGGCCACGCTCAGCAGGAACCGGCGCTCGACGGCCCCGGCCGGCCGCAGCGCCCCGTACAGCAGCCCCGCCGCACACGACCCGGCCGCCTGCAGGGCGAGGACCACCCCGGCCGCCGACCGGTGCCCCCGTGCGTCCGCGAACGCGATCGTCACCACCTCCATGGAGCCGAACACCGCCCCCGTCGCGAGGAACCCGACCACCAGCGGCGCAACGCCGGGCGCCCGGAGCGGGGACGGCCCACCGGCGCCCGTACGCCCCCGGACGGGCGGTTCCGTGGACCGCTGGGCGGTGAACACGAGAACACCGGTCACCAGCAGAACGACCGCGACGAGCGTGCCCGCCTCCGGGAACAGCGCCCCGCACAGGAGCGCGGCCAGCACCGGACCGAACATGAAGCAGAGCTCGTCCGCGGCCTGCTCGAAGGAGTTCGCGGTGTGCAGCCGCGCCGGGTCCCCGTCGAGGAGGTGGGCCCAGCGCGCCCGGGACATGCCCCCGGTGTTGGGCGTGGTCGCCGTGGCGGCGTACGCGGCGAACAGCGTCCAGTCGGGTGCCCCGAGGCGGACGCAGAGCAGCAGCGCGAGCGAGCCGAGCGCCGCGACCGCCGTCGCGGGGACGGCGATCCTGGCCTGGCCGTGCCGGTCGACGAGCCGGGCCGTCCAGGGCGCGACGACCGCCGTCGCCGCAAGACCGGTGGCGGTGACGGCACCCGCGAGCGCGTACGAACCCCGCGTCCCCGCGATCATGACGACGGCGCTCACGCTGAACATGCCCATGGGGAGCCGGGCGACGAGATTCCCGATCGTGAACGCTCTGGTGCCCGGTATCCGGAAGAGGAGGCGGTAGGGATTGCGTGCGGTCCGTAGCGGCATGGATCAACGTTCGCCCGGCCCCTCGCCAGGGGTCCAACACCTTCTCCGCGCTGATTCACGCGTCCGCGTTGTAGGTTCACCCGGTGCCCGCCCACCTCGAACCCCGGCTCCTCCGCGCCTTCCTCGCCGTCGCCGAGGACCTGCACTTCACCCGCGCGGCCGGCCGCCTGTACATCGCCCAGCAGGCCCTCAGCCGGGACATCCGGCGCCTGGAACGGGAACTGGGCGCCGAACTCTTCGTACGCACCACCCGGCAGGTGGCGCTCACCCCCGACGGCGAGCGGCTGCTGCCGTACGCGCGCCGGGCCCTGGAGGCGCAGGACGAGCTGCTCGCCGCCTTCGGCCGGGCCGACGCTCCCGGCCGGGCGGGCGCCGGGCGTCCCCTGCTCGTCGACGTGAACAGTCCGGGTCTCGTCTCCGGGCGGGTCCTGGCGCTGGCCCGGGAGCTCGCTCCCGACTGCGAGCTGATGGCCCGCTTCGAGAGCGGCCTCACCGGCGCCGCGGCCGAACTGCTCGCCGGCCGGCTCGACGCGTCCTTCGGCCGGTTCGCGGGCCTGGACCCGGCGCTGCGCGACCGCCTCGGACAGCAGCCCGTACGGTACGAGCCGATGGCCGTCGTGCTGCCCGAGGACCACCGCCTCGCCGCGCTGGACGCCGTACCGCTCGCCGCGCTGGCGGGGGAGCGGGTGTACGCGGGCGCCGGAAACCCCCGGACGCTGGAATGGACCGACCTGGCCCGTCAGCTCTTCGAGGGACGCGGGATCGAGGTCGCCCCGCCCGCGCCGCTCGCCGTCGGCACCGAGGAGTTCCGGCGGATCATGGCCAAGACCCGGACCCCCGTTCTGGCCGCCGTGGACTTTCCGGCCATGCCCGGATCGACCCTCCGACCCCTCGTCGACCCCGTCCCGCTGTCACCCGTATCGCTGGTATGGCGGAAGGGACTTGTGCATCGGGGGCTCGACGCGCTGCGGGCCGCGGCGGCCCGGCTCTCGGCGGAGGAGGGGTGGCTGGAGCGCCCCGCAGAGGGGTGGATTCCGGCCACGGATGCACTCATCATGATGAGCCGGATCTGATACGGAACCCTCACTCATGGCTACGTGCGATACATTCGTGGCCCGGGAGCAGTGTGATAAAGGGGGCGCTCGGGTCGGATGGGGGTCCGGTCCGGACGACGACGTGCGAGTACCCGGGTCGCTCGCGCCACCCCAGAACGAGTCCCGTGGGGGGATGTACGTGCGCGTGAAAAGTTGGCCAGAAGACGCTCAACCGGGTCGGAACGATTCCGATCAGCCGGATGCGGGCGCGGCCGAGGAGCCACTCCGTGACGGGGTCGGCCGAGCGGTCCGAAATGGCCCTGATCAGCCGTTCCGCAGCGATTCGGCCGATGCCTGGAGAGAGTCGGACGATGCTCCCGTCCTCGGTACATCGGGCGCGTCGGGCATGTCCGACGGGTGGTTCCGCCGGGAGGCGGCCGCGGCGGTGCCGCGGCAGCGCGGCGACGACCTGGACGTGACCCGGCTGGAGACCGGCCGCATAGTCTGGGGCACCACCGGTGCCACCGGCTCGCTCGGCCCGGCCGGCGCCGCAGGGCCAGGGTCCGCGAACACCGCGGCCGGCTCCGCGTTCGGCACGGACGACGCCGGACAAGGACACGGACGCGACGCCGGACACGGACACGACGCGCGATACGACGCCGGACACGGACACGACGCGCGATACGACGCCGGGCACGGACATGACGCCGGGCACGATTCCTGGCAGGAGTCCGAGCACCCCGAGCACACCCACGACCCGCACGAGGTCACGGTCCAGATGGACGGTGTGGGACGGCAGCTGGAGGACTGGCTCGTCCAGCAGGCCAAGGGCGCCCCCGGCACCCAGGACGCCTCGGACGGCCCGGTCTTCGTCGACGAGACGGGCCGCCGCAGCCGCCGCTACCGCAGGATCGGCATAGCCGTCGGCCTGGCCTGCGCGGTCTACGCCGTGGTCATCCTCGTCACCCTCGTGTCGGGCAACTCGAACGCCCCCTGGCTGCCCATCAAGGACCAGCAGCAGGACTCCCCGGCCGGCAAGGTCGAGCCCTCGCCGCTGCCCGCCGACCCCGCGGACCCGTCCGGCTCGGCGAGCGCCTCGCCCGAGGCGAGCGTTTCCGGCAGCGAAGGCCTCGTGCCGACGCCGGACGCCGGCGTCTCCACCGCCCCGTCGGCGAGCGCGTCGGCACCGGAGAACTCGGCCGACCCCGAGCCGTCGGCCACCAAGACCGCCAAGCCGGGTACGGGCACGGGCAACAACACGGCCGACCCCGACCCCACCGACGAAGTCCCCGCGTCACCGGATCCCGATCCGGACCCGACCGACACCGGCGTCACGGACGGCCCCACCACGGAGGCTCCCGCCGGAGGCGACACCGACGACGTCGCCGACGACCCGCTCACGGGCGAGCCGACTCCTCTCGAGCCGAGCCCGCCCACCCCGTCCTCCCCGGAGAACATCCTCTGATGGCACCCCGCACCAGCAAACGCGGCGCAGTCCGGGGCGCCGCTCGGCGCCGACGACTGCCCATGCGCTACCTGCTCCCCTCGCTCATCCTCGTCGCCCTGATGGCGATGCTGATGCTGCGCGGGTACGTACACAGCGAGATACTCGCCGACCACCGCATCCAGCCCGAGGCCGCCACCGACCGCGTACCCGAGAAGATCCTCGACGGCGGGCCGGTCATCGACACCCGCGGCGGCCGCACCGCCAGCCTCAGCGTGCCGAAGCACCACCTCGTCCTCACCTTCGACGACGGTCCGGACCCCGAGTGGACCCCCAAGGTCCTCGACGTCCTCAAGAAGCACGACGCGCACGCGGTGTTCTTCGTCACCGGCACGATGGCCTCGCGCTACCCGGACCTCGTCCAGCGCATGGTCGACGAGGGCCACGAGGTCGGCCTGCACACCTTCAACCACCCCGACCTCTCCTACCAGTCGAAGAGCCGCATCGACTGGGAGCTGTCGCAGAACCAGCTGGCGCTCGCGGGCGCGGCCGGCATCCGTACGTCGCTGTTCCGGCCGCCGTACTCCTCGTTCGCCGACGCCATGGACGACAAGTCCTGGCCGGTGACCCGGTACATCGGCAGCCGCGGCTACCTCACCGTCGTCAACAACACCGACAGCGAGGACTGGAAGAAGCCGGGCGTCGACGAGATCATCCGCCGCGCCACCCCCAAGGGCGGCGAGGGCGCCATCGTCCTCATGCACGACTCCGGCGGCGACCGCCACCAGACCGTCGAGGCGCTCGACCGCTTCCTGCCCGACCTGCAGAAGAAGGGCTACGAGTTCGACAACCTCACCGGCGCGCTCGGCGCACCCAGCGCGCACACCCAGGTCACCGGAGTCGACCTGTGGAAGGGCAAGGCCTGGACCTGGGCGGTGCAGGCCTCCGAGAAGGCCACCGACGTCCTCGTGGTCGGCCTCGCCGTCGTCGGCACCCTGGTCATCACCCGCTTCGGCCTGATGCTCGCGCTCTCCATGGCCCACGCCCGGCGCGTGCGCCGCAGGAACTTCCGCTGGGGCCGGCCGGTCACCGAACCGGTCTCGGTGCTGGTACCGGCGTACAACGAGGCCAAGTGCATCGAGAACACCGTGCACTCGCTGATGGCGAGCGAACAGCCCATCGAGGTCGTCGTCATCGACGACGGTTCGAGCGACGGCACCGCCCGCATCGTCGAGGACATGCGGCTGCCGAACGTCCGCGTCGTGCGCCAGCTCAACGCGGGCAAGCCCGCCGCCCTCAACCGCGGCATAGCCAACGCCCGGCACGACCTCATCGTGATGATGGACGGCGACACCGTCTTCGAGCCGGCCACCGTGCGTGAACTGGTGCAGCCCTTCGGCGACCCGAGCGTGGGCGCCGTCGCGGGCAACGCCAAGGTCGGCAACCGCGACTCGCTGATCGGCGCCTGGCAGCACATCGAGTACGTGATGGGCTTCAACCTCGACCGCCGCATGTACGACATGCTGCGCTGCATGCCCACCATCCCGGGCGCCGTCGGAGCCTTCCGCCGCTCGGCGCTCGAGCGCGTCGGCGGCATGAGCGAGGACACCCTCGCCGAGGACACCGACATCACGATGGCGATGCACCGCGACGGCTGGCGGGTCGTCTACGCGGAGAACGCGCGCGCGTGGACCGAGGCCCCGGAGTCCGTCCAGCAGCTGTGGTCCCAGCGCTACCGCTGGTCGTACGGCACCATGCAGGCGATCTGGAAGCACCGCCGGGCCCTGATCGAACGCGGCCCCTCCGGCCGCTTCGGCCGCGTCGGCCTGCCCCTGATCTCCTTCTTCATGGTCCTGGCCCCGCTCCTGGCCCCCCTGATCGACGTGTTCCTGCTGTACGGGATCGTGTTCGGCCCCACCGAGAAGACGGTCGGCGCCTGGCTGGGCGTCCTCGCGATCCAGGCGGTGTGTGCCGCGTACGCCTTCCGGCTGGACAAGGAACGCATGACCCACCTGATCTCGCTGCCGCTGCAGCAGATCCTCTACCGCCAGCTCATGTACGTCGTCCTGCTCCAGTCCTGGATCACCGCCCTCACCGGCGGCCGCCTGCGCTGGCAGAAACTGCGGCGCACCGGCGTGGTCGGCTCGGCACCGGGCGTGCCCGGCACCCCCGGCCCCGTACCGCGCCAGCGCACGCAGAGCGGCAGCGATCGGAGGCCCGTCGGATGACGCACGGACACACCACGGATCCGGGTGCCACACCACCGGAGCACACACCGTCGTTCGGGGTGCCGCGGCAGCGGGCCGACGCACCGGACAGCCACCCGGAAGAGCCGGGGTACGACGCGAGGTGGGTGATGTCCCCGTTCGACACGTCGGGCCCATCAGCTATGTCCGATATATCTGATGCGTCCAACGCGCCCGACACGTTCGGCACGAAGGTCCCGGCGGAGAATCCGGGGTCCCCGTTCGAGGCCCCCTCCGCGTCCGCCGCGTCCCGCGCACCGTCCGTCCCCGCTCCCGACCCCTCTCCTTCCGCCCCCGCCTCCGCGCCGAAGAAGGCGGGCGGCCGCGACCGCTACCTTGACCTCCTGCGCACCCTGGCGCTGGTCCGCGTCGTCGTCTACCACCTGTTCGGCTGGGCCTGGCTGACGGTCCTCTTCCCGTCCATGGGCGTGATGTTCGCCCTCGCCGGTTCCCTGATGGCCCGCTCGCTGAAACGCCCGGCCCTGGGCGTGATCCGCGGCCGGATACGCCGGCTGCTGCCGCCCCTGTGGGTGTTCAGCGCCGTCATGCTCGCCATGATGTTCGCCGCGGGCTGGAACATCTCCGAGGACCCCGACAACGGCGGCACCTGGGGCATGATCGAGCTCTTCAACTACGTCGTACCGATCGGCGCCCCGCCGTTCCCCTGGAGCATCGGCGACAAGTCGGGCCTCCTGGAGCAGACCTGGGCGGTCCAGTCGGCGGGCGTGCTCTGGTACCTGCGCGCGTACCTCTGGTTCGTGCTCGCGTCCCCGCTGCTCCTGTGGGCGTTCCGCCGGGCCCCGTGGCCGACGCTGCTGGCCCCTCTCGGCCTGACGGCCGTGGTGGGTACGGGCCTCGTCACCATCCCCGGTGAGACGGGCAACGCGGTCTCGGACTTCGCGGTCTACGGCGGCTGCTGGGTCCTCGGTTTCGCCCACCACGAGGGCATGCTGCAGAAGGTCCCGCGCTACCTGGCGGTGTCCTGCTCGGCGCTGCTGATGGCCTTCGGCCTGTGGTGGGCGTCCGGCCATCTGGGCCCCGACGGCTGGGACCTGAACGACATCCCGCTGTCCCAGGCCACCTGGTCCTTCGGGTTCGTGGTCATCCTGCTCCAGTACTCCCCGTCCTGGCAGGACCTCCCCGGCCGCCTCAAGCGCTGGGACAAGCTGGTCACCCTCGCCAACAGCCGCGCCATGACGATCTACCTGTGGCACAACCTGCTCATCATGGCCACGGTCCCGATCCTCGACGAGCTCTACGAACTCCCGTTCATGAACGACCGGATGGTGGGCTGGCTGGACACCACGTACATGGTGTGGATGTTCGTCCTGGTCTGGCCGCTGATCGGCCTCGCCATCCTCTCGGTCGGCTGGGTCGAGGACCTGGCGGCGAAGCGGAGCCCGCGCCTGTGGCCGGACGGCACGAAGAAGCCGTCCCGGTCCGGCACGCACTCGGGTTCCGGATCCGGCCCCGGGTCCGGCCCCGGTTCAGGACCGAAGCCCTCTTCCCATTCCCGGCCTCGGGCCCGGGCCCGGGCGAGGTAGGACGGGCGGCGGCGGTTATCTGTTTGCGTATGCGTGGGCCGAGCTTTCCGCTCGGCCCACGCGTCGTGCCGGCCCTCGGCAGGACCGGGTGACCGGTCCCACGCCTGTCCCAGTTTGGCCACGAGCCCGTCTCCCGCCACGGTTCGCTCTGGCGTCGTCTCCCGCCACCTCGGTAGCGTGACTGCGCTGAAGACCCCTCGCTTCACTGGGAGACAACTGTGAACCGCCGCCCCACTGTGCTCGCCGCGCTCACGCTGACCGCCGCCGCGGCCTTGACGCTGTCCGCCTGCGGTGGTGGTGGCGACAGCGACGAGGACAAGGCCAACGACAAGATCGCGGGCGCCGACACGGGCACCGAGAAGTCGGCTTCGCCGAGTGCGTCGGAGACGGCTGCCGCCGGACGCCCGAAGATCGAGCTGCCGTCGGACTTCAAGCACAGTTTCACCCCGGACGGGTCCGGAGACACCGTCAAGAACGCGATCCTGAAGGACAATGCCGAGCTGGTCCGCGCCCTCGACGCAGCCATCATCGCCCAGGATCCGCGACTGCCGGCCTTGGAGTTCTATACGGAGGGTGAGGGCGCGGTAGCCGCCCAGAAGTGGGTGAAGGCGTTCACGGACGCCGGTTGGACGGTCACCGGGAGCGTGCGCTACTTCGACCGCCAGGTCACGGTGAGTTCCAAGAACGCCGCTTCGCTCAGCTACTGCGCGGATGAGAGCAAGGCGTTCAGCAAGGTCATCAAGACCGGAGAGATCAAGAAGACCGAGGTCACCAAGAAGAGTTACGTCGCTTATGGCGCCCAAGTGGAGAAGAATGACGAGGGGGTGTGGGAACTCATGAAGATTTCCTCCACGCGAGGGGCTGACAGGTGCCAGCCATGAGTCGGTTCTTCCGCGTGGCAGCAGCCGTGGCGGTGGCGGGTGCCCTCTGCACGATCTCACTTCCCTCCGCGAACGCCGAACCGGTTCCGCCAGGCGGTGACGACTCGTTCGGCGGTGACTCCGGCAACGGACCCTCAGGCGGCGTCGACGGCGACACCATCAGCTCCGTCGCAGGCGGCAAGATCGTCTACGACCGCTCGAAGAACGGCAGCGGCGGTTCGGTCGGGGCTGTCAGGCCCACGACGAACTGGACCCCGCCCGCCTGCTGGTATGCCCCGAAGTACACCCCGGAGCAGCTCCAGAAGTACATGGAGCCGATTTGGGAGGCGGGGTCGACGGGGGATCAGTGGGACGCCGAGCAACGCGAGAAGTATGTCAACGGCGGTGAGTACAAGGACTTCAACAAGGAAAAGACCGGCAAGGGCTACTTCTGGGACTCGTACGTCAACGACAGCTTTCCGCCCGGCTGGGACAAGTGCACGGAGCCTCCGTTCTGGGTGGACACCGGTGACGCACCGCCGCCCGGGATCGAGAACGCCATCACCCCGGAGATACTGGCCCAACTCGCGTACGCCGAGATCCGGGTGCCCGGCACCGAGGTGACCCTCGCCCCCGAAGGCACGACCAAGGTGAACCTGCCGACCTGGGCCTGGCTGGACGCGGCAGACTTCAAACCGGTTTCTGTGACGGCATCCGTACCCCTGATCGGTATCGAGGCGACGACGACGGCCACACCGGTCTCGCTGAAGATCGAGCCGGGCACGGCCGACGCGGCGACGTATCCCGCGTCCGGCGTATGCGAGTTGAACGGCAAACAGATCGGCGAGCCCTATGCGAAGGGCAAGTCCGACGAGACCCCGCCGTGCGGCGTGAAGTACCTGCGCTCGTCGGGCGACGGTACGTACAAACTCCAGGCGACGGTCACGTGGAAGATCTCCTGGACGGGCACGGGTGTCAACGACCCGCAGGACCTGCCACCGGGCGAGTTCGGAGCCGACCAGGACGTGATCGTCCAGGAGATCCAGTCCGTCAACCGCTGATTGTCATGACGGCAAGGCTCAGTGCCGATGCTCCGCCTCGCGGTAAGACGGAGCACCGGCTGCCTTTTGCTGTGCGATAGCTTCGCTTGTGCGTACGAGTGCTTGATGAGGTTGGCGTGACGGGGGTTGCGTGGTGGTGGGGTATCGGCCGACGGACTGGCATGTGCTGGATCTGGAGAGGGATCCGACGCCGGGGGATCCGGTCCGGGTGAAGTCGCTGGCCAAGAGCCTGCACGACTTCGCAGACGATGTGCAGGACGCGCTGCGTCTCGTCAAAGGGATGGCGGAGGAAGACGCCGTCCTGACGATGGTGGGCAAGACGGCTGAGGTGTTCCGGGACGAGTTCTCGGGTGTCCCGAAGAACTTGAAGAAGCTGAAGAAGTCCTACGACCTGGCCGGCGATGCGCTGGCCGCGTACTGGCCACAGCTGGAGCGTGCCCAGGCCCTGGCGGACAAGGCGCTGGCCAAGGGGCGCGAAGCCCAGGCCGACCTCTCCTCGGCCAAGTCCCGCCTCACGACAGCCGATTCTTGGGTCACCCGGGCGAACAAGGAGGCGGACAAGTACAAGGACGATCCGACCGGTGGCAAGGACGTCGACAAGCCCGATGAGGCGAAGGTGCGGGCCGCCACCCGCGACGCCCAGAGTGCGAAGGACGCGCACACCGCCGCCCAGTCGGACGTCACGACCGCGCAGAGTGCGCTGGATGCGGCGAAGAAGATGGCCGTCGATGCCCGTGCGATGCGGGAGGAGGCGGCCGGGGAGGCCAAGCGCAAGCTCGACGAAGCCTCGGACGCGGGGATTCGGAACCGTAAGTGGTACGAGGAGGTGGGGGACTGGTTCGTCGACAACTGGGACACCATCGTCGCCGTCTGCAAGGTCGTCGTCGCCGTCCTGGGGATCATCGCCCTCATCATCGGCGGGCCCATCCTCGGCGCGATCGTCCTCATCGCCGCCCTGATCGTGCTGGCGGACACCCTCAACAAATACATGAAAGGCCAAGCCTCCCTGTGGGATGTGGCCTTCGCCGCGCTGGACTGCATACCCGGCATGAAGGGGCTCACCACCCTCGGCGGCCTCGCCAAGGGTCTGAAGGGTCTCAGGACCATGAACGGGCTCAAGGCCGGGCTGAAGGGCATGGCCGAGGGCGTGCGCGGCATGAGCGGCGTTTTCAAGGGCGCAGCCCGCATGCCGGGTGGCCAGATCCCTTATCGGGCGCTGTCCCCGAAGGCCAGGCAGCTCACCCGGGCGCTCGAGAACGGGCACATACCCATCCGGCCCGGAGAGGTGAATGTCTCCCATCTCTCCGAACTCCAGAGCTTCCACGGGGTCGAGCACGCCATCATCCAGAATCCGGCGGGAGATCTGCGTCTCTTCCGAGGGACGGAGCGGACGAGTTCCATTCCGCGGGACCTCAGAGGGCAGGATTACGATTTCATCGCCCATACGCACCCGGAAGACCGAATTCCCGGACCACCCAACCGAATAGAACAGGCGCAGGGGATTCCCAACAGCATGTCGCGGGACTTGGAGTACAAGGCGTCGGATCATATGGAAGTGGTTGTCAGCAGGGACGGGAATCTGAGGTTCTTCGACGGTGCGGGAATCCGTGACCTGCCGCAGGGAACGTATCCTCAGGGTGGTCCGGTGAATCCATTGGGGTTCATCGTTCCTGTGCGAATGGGATGACCGATGTGCGTACCATGGCATGAACCGCGCCGCGGAAAGGGAAAGCTGTAATGATTAGTGAATACGCTTCGTGTGTCTTCTGCGGGGAGTTCGTCCTGCACATCCCCGGCTGGGCCAGCAGTATTCCTTCCTACCGCCTCATGAGGGCGACCTGGCAGGAGGAACACGCGTTCGTGGTCGGTTCGCTCCACTTCTCCTGTCTGCGTGGGTCGCCCGTCCGGTCGGAGTTCGCCGCCGAGTTCGCGCAGATCGCGACAGGACACGGAGGGGAGATCACGTATCAGGCGGGCGGCGAGGCCCGGGCCCTGGTCCAGCCCGGTCTCGGCTACGTCGAGCAGATCTTCCGGGGCGACGAATGCGCCATCCACCGCAGTGACACCCGGGACAGCTGGCTCGTGCAGGAGTATGCCGGGCCCTGGTACGTGCTGGACCGGCCCCAGCTGGAGGACATCGCGCAAGGGAAGCAGCCTCGTCTCGACTCCGGTGTGGAGCGGATCGTGCTTCCGGGTGAGCCGATGGCGAACCTTGCCGATGCCACGCTCGTCGAACTCCTGGACGGCCTCGGCGTCACGGACCGGTATCCGGGCCTTGCGGCAGGGGAGCCGGAGTACGAGTTCTGGAAGTACTTCGCCCCGAAGCGCGTACTGGAGTACGCGGTGATCGCGACCCCGCCCCTGCCGGCGGAGGCGGCCGCGTTCCTGCGTGCCTACGCCCCGGGCTGTCGGCCGATCGACTACGACGCGCTCGAACGCGACGAGCCCCGGAACTGAGAAGCCGGGCGACGAGGGCCAGGGGTACACCCGCCACTTCGGTCCTTTCGTGGCGGCATCGCCCTCCTCACTCGTATCGCCGACTGCAATGAGAACGCGATCACCTTCGGCTACGACTAGTTCGGCGTACCCTTGGCTCTTCGTCACACCGGCGGTCATGAGCTCAAACTCGCCATTGATGAAGGACGGGTCGCCGCTCTGCCACCGGCGGGTGCCGACGAAGACGACTCGGATGTCACAGTAAAGGGGTACGACTACTCCGACGGGGTCCTGGCCAGGGTGGTCAGCAGATCAGGTCACATACTGCGCTTCGCGTGCGGCGAGCGCATCGCATCACCTCGCGGACCGACAGCAACGACCGCAGCATTCCCTTGGTGAGTGAGCATTCCGTTTCCGGATTACTGAAACATGCTGCGACTTTACATACACGGTGTTTACTGGTGCGGTTGAGGCCGCCTCGGGCCAGGGTTGCCAACCGCTAATCAGCGAGTAGGGGTTGGCGGTTATGGCTCTTTTACTCCTTTCTGCCTTTGCCGCGCGTCACATCTTGCAGAGCTGGCTGGACAGTGGGTCCTGAGCCTGTCTCAGTTCGGCGACGAGGCTGTGCGTTGCACGGTTCGCTCTGGTGTCGTCTCCCGTCCCCTCGGTAGCGTGACTGCGCTGAAGACCCCTCGCTTCGCTGGGAGATAACTGTGAACCGCCGCCCCACTGTGCTCGCCGCGCTCACGCTGACCGCCGCCGCGGCCTTGACGCTGTCCGCCTGCGGTGGTGGTGGCGACAGCGACGAGGACAAGGCCAACGACAAGATCGCGGGCGCCGACACGGGTACCGAGAAGTCGGCTTCGCCGAGCGCCAGTCCGGTGGACTCCTCCGACCGTCCCAAAATCACGCTTCCGCCTGATTTGAAGCTGACCTTCGAAACGACGAAGACCGGGGACGCGGTCAAGGACGCCGTTCTCGCCGACAATGCTGAGCGGATGCGTGCCGTGGACGCCGCGATCACAGGGACGGATCCCGAGGGTGAGGCCCTCGCCTACTACAACACGGGTAAGGCGCGGGAAGCTGCGCTGACCTGGGTTCAGCAGTTCAAGGATGCCAACGCCTCACTCACCGGAGAAGCGCGCTACTACGACCGGAAAGTGACGCTGAAGGGCAAGACCACAGCCCTGCTCACCTTCTGTGCGGACGAGAGCAAGGGCTTCAGCAAGGACAAGAAGACCGGTAAGGCTGACAAGACACCTGTCACGAAGAACAGCTACGTCCTTTACAACACCCGGCTGGACAGGAACAGCGAAGGAACGTGGCAGACGTCTCAGATCATCTCTACGAGGGGGGCGGCGCAATGCCAGCCGTAGGGCGAATTGCCGTGGGCGCGAGCCTGATAGCCGCGGTCACGGTGCTGGCCAGTGGTCCTGCCGCTTGGGCGGACTTCGTACCAGGAGGAAACGGCACAGGGGCCGAAACTCAGGTCGACGGGGGTCAGAAGGGCCAGAAGGTGACTTCTACGGCCGGTGCCGTCGTCTTCGACCGCTCCAAGAACGGCTCCGGAAATTCGGCCGGCCCGGTCACTTCCTCGGCGTCGAACTGGACCCCGCCCGCTTGCTACTACGCCCCGAAGTACACCCCGGAGGAGCTGGAGAAGTACCTGACGCCGATCTGGGAGGCGGGGTCGACGGGGTACGAGTGGGACGCGACGCAGCGCGAGAAGTACGTCAACGGTGGCGAGTACAAGGACTTCAACAAGGAGAAGACCGGCAAGGGCTACTTCTGGGACTCCTACGTCACCGAGGGCAGGGAAGGCGACCCCGGCGCGCTCGACTGCACGGAAGCCCCGTTCTGGGTGGACACGGGCGATGCCCCACCGCCTGAGATCGAGAACGCCATCACTCCGGAAATGCTCGCCCAACTCGCGTACGCCGAGATTCGTGTGCCGGGTACCGAGGTGACCCTCGCTCCAGAAGGCACGACCAAGGTGAACCTGCCGACGTGGGCCTGGCTGGATGCGGCGGATTTCAAGCCGGTCTCTGTGACGGCGTCCGTCCCCCTGCTGAACGTCCAGGCGACGACGACGGCGGAGCCGGTCTCGCTGAAGATCGAGCCGGGTACAGCCGACGCGGCGACGTATCCCGCTTCCGGCGTGTGCGAGCTGAACGGCAAACAGATCGGTGAGGCGTACGCGAAGGGCAAGTCGGACGAGACCCCGCCGTGCGGTGTGAAGTACCTGCGTTCGTCGGGCGACGGTACGTACAAACTCCAGGCGACGGTCACGTGGAAGATCTCTTGGACGGGTACGGGTGTCAACGATCCGCAGGACCTGCCGCCGGGCGAGTTCGGAGCCGACCAGGACGTGATCGTCCAGGAGATCCAGTCCGTCAACCGCTGACCGGCACGGTGCGCATACGCAATGTTCCAGGGCTCCGCCTCACCAGGTGAGGCGGAGCCCAACAGTCTCTGGTCGTGCGATAGCTTCGCTTGTGCGTACGTGTGGTCGATGGGGTCGACGAGGTTGGCGTGACGGGGGTTGCGTGGTGGTGGGGTATCGGCCGACGGACTGGCATGTGCTGGATCTGGAGAGGGATCCGACGCCGGGGGATCCGGTCCGGGTGAAGTCGCTGGCCAAGAGCCTGCACGATTTCGCGGACGATGTGCAGGACGCGCTGCGACTGGTGCAGGGGATGGCGGGTGAGGATGCCGTCCTGTCGATGGTGGGCAAGACGGCTGAGGTGTTCCGGGACGAGTTCTCGGGTGTCCCGAAGAACTTGAAGAAGCTGAAGAAGTCCTACGACCTGGCCGGCGATGCGCTGGCCGCGTACTGGCCACAGCTGGAGCGTGCCCAGGCCCTGGCGGACAAGGCGCTGGCCAAGGGGCGCGAAGCCCAGGCCGACCTCTCCTCGGCCAAGTCCCGCCTCACGACAGCCGATTCCTGGGTCACCCGGGCCAACAAAGAGGCCGACAAATACAAAGACGACCCGACCGGTGGCAAGGACGTCGACAAGCCCGACGAGGCGAAGGTCCGGGCCGCCACCCGCGACGCGCAGAGCGCCAAGGACGCGCACACCGCCGCCCAGTCGGACGTCACGACTGCGCAGAGTGCGCTGGACGCGGCGAAGAAGATGGCCGCCGATGCCCGCCAGATGCGCGAGGAGGCGGCCGGGGAGGCCAAGCGCAAGCTGGACGAAGCCTCGGACGCGGGGATCCAAAACCGTAAGTGGTACGAGGAGGTGGGGGACTGGTTCGTCGACAACTGGGACACCATCGTTGCCGTCTGCAAGGTCGTTGTCGCCGTCCTGGGGATCATCGCGCTGATCATCGGCGGGCCGATCCTCGGCGCGATCGTCCTGATCGCGGCCCTGATCGTGCTGGCGGACACCCTCAACAAATATATGAAGGGCCAGGCGTCCCTGTGGGATGTGGCCTTCGCTGCGCTGGACTGCATACCCGGCATGAAGGGCCTGACCACCCTTGGTGGCCTCGCCAAGGGTCTGAAGGGTCTCAGGACCATGAACGGGCTCAAGGCCGGGCTGAAGGGCATGGCCACAGGGTTGCGCGGCCTGGGCAAGTCGGCTCGGGGAGCCCTCACCGACGGGGCGAAGGGCGCCTACAACCGGCTCAAGAGCGTGGTGCGGTCCAAGGGCAGTGACCCGGTGGACATGGCCACGGGTGCCATGTATCTGCCGCAGACCGATCTGGAACTTCCTGGCAGCCTTCCGCTGGCCTTCACGCGGCGGGTCGCGTCCGACTACCGCTGCGGCTGGTGGTTCGGTCCTACCTGGGCATCCACCGTCGATCAGCGCCTGGAGGTCGATGACGACGGCATCGTCTTCGTCACGGAGGACGGGCTGCTTCTGGCCTATCGGCACCCCGCCGACTCGCAGACGCCGGTATTGCCCGAGAGCGGTCCTCGCTGGCCCTTGACCAGGCTGGACGTCGGCTATCGGATCGATGACCTTCTGACCGGCAATGCTCGGCACTTCACACACGCGGTCCAGGGAATCGCCCTGCTCTCCAAGATCGTGGACCGGAACGGCAACACGATCACCTTCGACTACGACGACTATGGCGCTCCTCTTGCAGTACGGCATACAGGCGGGTATCACCTGAAGTTCACCACGAGTGAGGGCCGTGTCGTCACCATGGCTTTGGCCGGCGCCGCTGCGGACGGTTCAGACGTCACGATCAAGCGTTATCACTACGTCGACGGCAACCTGGCAGAAACGATCAATTCTTCGGGACTGCCCCTGCGCTTCACCTATGACGAACGCCTACGTGTCACTTCGTGGACCGATACCAATAACAGCTGTTACACCTACACGTACGACGACCACGACCGGTGTGTAGCGGAGGGCGGCGAAGCCGGACACATCACCGTCCGGCTGGATTACGACGGCGTCGACTCTGACTGGCCCGGCTGCCGCGTCACCACCCTGACTACCGCCGAAGGTGCAGTAACGCGCTTCGTCATCAACGACAACAGCCAGGTCATCGCTGAAATCGGTCCACTTGGCGGGACGGTACTCACCGCCTACGACGCCCATCACCACGTGGTGTCCCGAACCGACGAACTCGGCCACACCACGCGACTGGTTCTTGAGGAGAGCGGTCGCCCTACCGAAGTGGTTCGTCCGGACGGCGCGTCCATGCAGTTCAGTTACGACGGTCAGGGCCAGCTGACGGCAATCGGCAGACCCGACGGTGCCATGTGGCAACGTGTTTACGACACGCTTGGCAACTGTATTGGCATGACTGATCCCTCCGGGGCGACCACACGGTTCACTTACGACAGGGCGGGTCACATAACGGCAGTCACAGATGCCTTGGGCAACACCAGAACGGTTCGCTGCAACCCGGCTGGGCTTCCGGTCGGAGTCACCGACCCGCTCGGTGCCACCATCGAATGGGAACGCGACAGTTACGGCAGAATTGTCGTCTACACCGATCCGGCTGGGCTCACGACACAGCTCACCTGGACGGTCGAAGGCCAACTCCTCAGCCGTACCACCTCAGACGGGGCCGTCGAAAGATGGTCGTACGACGCTGAAGGAAACTGCGTCAGCCACACCACGCCTACAGGAGCGGTCACACGTTTCGAGTACACGCATTTCGACCTGCCATCGGCCCGCACAGGCCCTGACGGGGTCAGATACGAGTTCGTCCATGACATGAGTCTCAGATTGGTTGAAGTCACCAATCCGCAGGGTCTGATGTGGACGTACGAACACGATGCGGAAGGGCGGCTGATCTCGGAGTCCGACTTCGACGACCGGGTTCTGCGGTACACCTATGATGCTGCTGGCCGCTTGATCTCACGTACGAATGCACTTGGTCACACGCTGCACTACGAGCGTGACACACTCGGTGACGTAGTTCGGAAAGTCAGTGAAGACCGCAGCACCTGCTTCGCTTACGACCTCAACCGTGCGTTGGTAGCTGCAAGCGGGCCTGAAGTGGCGCTCACACTGGAACGAGACCTCAACGGTCTTGTCACGTCCGAGACGGTGAATGGTCTCCGTACGTCCTACGCGTACGACCGACTGGGGCGCGTTACACATCGGACCACGCCGTCCGGAGCCTCGGCGCGCTGGATTTACGACGAGGCGGGCAACCGAAGGCACCTGAATTCCTCAAGCCGCACACTTCGCTTCGACCGTGACTGGTCCGGTCAAGAGATATGCCGTCATATTGGCCAAAACGCCATGCTCACACATGCCTATGACGGTCTGGGGCGTCGTACCGCCCAGTCCCTCTCCGTTGCTGATGCCGACCGTGTGCTGCACCGCGGGTATTCGTATGGCGAGGACGGTAACCTCACCGGCATCGACGATCAGAGCGCCGGATACCGACGATTTGATCTGGACCGCGCGAGTCGGGTTACCGCTGTTCACGCAGACAGCTGGAGCGAGCGGTACGCCTACGATGAGGCGGGCAATCTGACCGACGCCTCTTGGCCCACTGGGCGGTCCGATGATTTCGGCGGGGGACACCTTTCTTACGCGGGCACGCGAATCAGCCACGCAGGCGCTGACCGGTATGAATACGATGCCCTGGGGCGGACGATTCTGCGTCAGAAAAAGCGCCTTTCAAGAAAGGCCGACACTTGGCGTTACGCATGGGATTCGGAAGACCGATTGGTGTCAGTAAGAACTCCTGACGAAACGCTGTGGCGTTATCTCTACGATCCATTGGGGCGCCGCGTCGCCAAGCAGCGTATCGGTGCGGACGGACAGTCGATCGTGGAACAGATCAACTTCACATGGGACGGCACCAACCTGTGCGAGCAGACGACCGAGGTACCGGCAACCAGTAGTCGCGTCACATTGACGTGGGACTACGACGGTCTGCATCCGGTCGCTCAGACTGAGCGCATTGTTGCAGCGGGAGCGGCTCAAGAAGAAATTGACTCCCGGTTCTTCTCCATCATTACCGATCTGGTCGGAACGCCAACAGAGCTTGTCGGCGAGGACGGCAAGGTCGCTTGGCGCACGCGCGCCACACTATGGGGGAGGACCGCTTGGAACGCCGATGCCACGGCATACACACCCTTGCGCTTCCCCGGCCAGTACTACGATCCGGAAACAGGTCTTCATTACAACTACTTTCGTTATTACGATCCCGATTCCGCCCGCTATTTGACACCGGATCCGCTGGGGTTGGCTCCGGCGCCCAACCCGGTTGCCTACGTCCACAATCCCCACACGGGGGTCGACCCTCTCGGGTTGAGCCCGTACTACAGCGAGATCGCATCGAACGGACAGCGGGGCCCTGCCTACGCGGTGGTCACCCCGCAAACGCTCGACGACGCAGCCAACGGGCTCATCGGCAGTCCACCGGGCCGAGGCTCCCGTTATGCTCCTCCAGGTTTTCAGGGCGGCCCGGCCGGCCATTCTCGGGGCCATCTGATAGGTCAGCAATTTGGTGGGGACGGTCGTGACATGCGAAACATCGTCACTCAGGGCACCACGCAGAACAATGGACCCATTTCGGATGCCGAAGACCTGATCGCCGACCATGTCAGATCATCCGGGAACACTGTGACCATGAGTGTCACCCCGGAATACGCCCATGGTGCAAATGTGCCAAGCCATGTCCTGATCGAGGCCGTGGACGACTTCGGCTGGTCGTTCACCAGGCGACTGCCTAACATGTAGAAAGAGGTGCAGTGATGGCAGGAACGGACCACGTGGCTGAACTGTCGGCCCTTATGTCCCTCTGTCCGCCACCGCGGAATCCTTCTCCGTCGAATGCTGGTCGATCCAGTTCGACTTGTGTGGGGACACCTGACGGGCATGAGGAACTGGTCAAGGTGTATGGCACCGGATGTTTTGACGAGTTCCTCTGGATTTTTGCAGAGGGTGCAGAAAATGAAAATCTCGACATCTCCTCTCGCACGGCAGCGGCGAGGGTGACCTTCCGGGAAAAGAAGCTGCCTGCGCTGCGAGAGGCGCTTGCCGACCTCCGCAGTGCTCCGGAGGAACTGATTCAATGGGGAGTGACAGACAATGGAGACTCGCTCCTTTGGGTTCCTGTCGGAAACCCCGAAGATTGGCCAACAATTGTTCTTCAGGCGGGCCAGCTCGACTTCAGTGTCTGCTTGAAGAGCTCCACTGGATTGATCTTGGATCTTCTGTCGAGAGCTCTTCGTCTACGAATTTTCCCCGAAGATTTCCCAAGTCCACACCCGGAATTCTCGCCCGACCCGTACGCGTAGGTGGACGAATTTCGAAGCTGATTCGAAAAGCCGCCAGGACAGTTTGGAGAGGGTGATGAAACCGGTGCCAGGGAAGAGCGGTTGTTCGGAGCCCTCGTCCATGGCTGTCATCTTCGAGGTGATCCGCAGACGGTCCATCCATGCCGGTCGGCCTTTCATGAGGCATGGCGTGCCCATGCTCAGGTGGTGCGTGGAGACGGAGATGCCTTCAGGGTTCGTATCAGGGCGTGCAGGCGGGGGCGGGTTGTTATGAGGACGGCGTCGGGGGCGTCGCTCTCGCGGAGGTGGACCGTGCCCGTGGGGGCAGCCGCCACATAGAGGCAGTTGGCCGCTTCGGCGCTGTACGACGACTTCTGCCAGACAAGTTCGGACATGAGGGCTCCTCAGAGATCGTGTGCGATGCGCTGGATCAGGTCTCGGGACTTCGGTTCGGGTAGGGCCCGTGATTCCATGCGGTCCAGCACCGAGCGGTAGCGTTCCAACTGTGCGTCCGCGTCCAGGAATTCGCATCCGTGGTCGGTGTCCAGGACGACGGTGTCGAGGCTTGGGGTCGGGCCGACGGCGCAGGTGATGGGCTGGCCGGACGCCGGGAACCCCGCCTCCCCGAAGGGGATCACCACGATGGTGATCGTGGGCTGCTCGCTCATCTCCAGCAGGTGGCCGAGTTGCGCCCGGCTGATCTCAGGGCCGCCGAATCCCATGCGCAGCGCTGCCTCATGCACGATGGCCGTGTAAGGGGTCTTACCCCCCTCGAAGAGGACGGCCTGGCGCTTTACGCGGTGGGAGACGCGGTGCTCGATCTCGTACGGCCGAAGTGGTGGGACGGCCTCCCGCATCGTCGCGCGGGCGTGCTCCACGGTCTGCAGCAGGCCGGGCATGTGGATCGTGACAGCCACGCGGAGAGCGTGGGCATGGTGCTCCAGCTCGGCCAGATCCAACAGGCCGGAGGGGAGTACATCGCTGTACTCCTCCCACCATCCGCGCGTCCGCCGACCGGTCATGGTGGCGAGAGCGTCGACGAGTTGTTCGTCCGCGCAGTTGTACGCGCGTGCCAGGGCGTGCACCCGGTCGGCGCTGAGGGAACTGCGGCCGGTCTCGATCATGCTGACGCGCCCCTGGTTGACGCCGAGCAGCGCTGCGGCGCCAGTGACGGTCAGGCCGGCCCGCTCGCGGAGTTTGCGCAGTTCGGCGCCCATGCGCCGTTGGCGGAGAGTGGGGGTGTTGGTGGGCGGCAAGACGCCTCCTTCCGGCCGCGTCGCGGCGCTCAGGTACCCCACACGAGGTAATAGGTGATGAATATCGCCTACCTGGGAGATTCATCTCCCAGGTCGCGCTAACTTGAGACCGTACCGCCAACCGCCTGCGTCCCCAAGCCGGAAGCGCACCCCTCCAGGCACTGCCACCGCGCGGCGTCGGCGTTGAGCGAGTCCACGTTCTCTCCCCTCTCTCCCTCCCGGAGGCACTCATGGTCACCGTAGCTCCGCCCGACACCTGGACGTACGTCCTTCGGCTGCCCCATGACCCCCGCGCCGCACGCGTCGCACGTATGACCGTGCGGGCCGCCCTCAGCGGGCACGGAATGGCTCAAGCTCTCGACACTGTCGAGCTGTTGACGTCCGAGTTGGTCACCAACGCGTACCAGCACACGAAAGGGCCCGCCTCGCTGCGGCTGACCGCGCTGGGGGACGGGCGGTTGCGCGTGGGGGTGTGGGACAGCAGTCCGCATGTTCCGGCGCCCTTCGACGAGCCCCCTGGTGCACGGGTGCCGCTCACCCCGGTGGGCGCCGAAGGAGGGCGCGGGCTGTTCCTGCTGCGGCAGTGCGCGAACTCGTGGGGCGGCTGGTCCTTCGGCGAAGGCGAAGGCAAAGGCGAAGGCAGCGGCCCGCCCGGACGCGGCGGCGCCGGGAAGCTGCTGTGGTTCGAGGTCTGAGGGGCCCGCCGCAAAGCCCTTCCCCGTGAGAACCCTCACCGCACCCCCCGGCCGAGGGTGAGAGCAACGTTCCCCCGTGGTCACCCACAGCCACAGGGCGGAAACGCGTCGTCCCTACCTTCGGGGTTACCACCCGGAGAGATCGTGGAGGCGTGAGATGACAGCCCCGAGCAGCAGCATCACACCGCGCAAGGGGGGCCGCTGGATCGAGCAGTGGGACCCCGAGGACGAGGTGTTCTGGAAGGAGACGGGGGAGCGGGTCGCCCGGCGGAACCTGGCCTTCTCCGTTCTCTCCGAGCACATCGGGTTCTCCATCTGGACCCTCTGGTCGGTCATGGTCCTTTTCATGGGGCCCGAGTACGGCCTCACCCCCGCCGACAAGTTCTTCATCATCTCGATGGCCACGCTGGTCGGCGCCATCGTGCGGGTGCCGTACACCTTCGCGGTCGCCCGGTTCGGCGGCCGGAACTGGACCATCATCGCGGCCAGCATGCTGCTCGTCCCGACGATCGCCGCCTTCGTGGTGATGGAGCCGGGGACGTCCTTCGGGACCTTCCTCGTGTGCGCCATGCTCGCCGGGGTCGGCGGCGGGAACTTCGCCTCCTCCATGACCAACATCAACTCGTTCTTCCCGCTGCGGAAGAAGGGGTGGGCCCTCGGGCTCAACGCCGGCGGCGGCAACATCGGGGTGCCCGTCGTGCAGCTCGTCGGGCTCGCCGTCATCGGGGCGAGCGGCGGGCCGCGGCTGCTGCTCGGGATCTACATCCCGCTCATCGTGGTCGCCGCCGTTCTCGGGGCCCTCTACATGGACAACATCACGTCCGTGAGGAACGACACCGGTGCCGCCCGCGAGGCCGTCAAGGACCCGCACACCTGGATCATGTCCCTCCTCTACGTGGGGACCTTCGGGTCGTTCATCGGATACAGCTTCGCGTTCGGGCTGGTCCTGCAGACGCAGTTCGGGCGTACGCCGCTGGAGTCGGCGTATGTCACCTTCATCGGGCCGCTGCTCGGCTCGCTGATCCGGCCCGTCGGCGGCTGGCTCGCCGACACGTACGGCGGCGCCCGCATCACCCTGTGGAACTTCGTCGGCATGGGCGCCGCGACCGCCGTCATCGTGGTCGCCTCCATGGAGGAGTCGCTGGCCCTGTTCACCACGGCGTTCATCGTGCTGTTCGTGCTGACCGGGCTCGGCAACGGGTCCACGTACAAGATGATCCCCGGCATCTTCCAGGCCAAGGCCGCCGCCCTCGGGCTGACCGGCGAGGAGGCCGCGTCGTACGGGCGGCGGCTGTCCGGGGCCTCGATGGGGCTCATCGGTGCCGTGGGGGCCGTCGGCGGGCTCGGTATCAACCTCGCCTTCCGGCAGTCGTTCCTCAGCGTCGGATCGGGCACCGGAGCCTTCGTCGGCTTCCTCGCCTTCTACGCGGTCTGCTTCGCGCTCACCTGGGCCGTATACCTTCGCCGCCCGGCCACCGCCGAGGCGCCCGTCGCGACCACTTCGGAGGCGAAGGCCCAGCTCAGCTACGCCGAGGTGTGACCCGGGGCGCGACGTAACACGGGTGACATCAAGCGGAACCGAGCCTGTCACGCATGATTGACAGGCTCGGTGGTCCGCCGTGAGGCGGGCAGGCGGGACGCCCCAACCCAGCGGGTGACGCGGACGAACACCACTCCAGCGGGACGAGAGTCATCCATGCCATCCATGTACGAGGAATCGCAGCAACCGCAGCAACCGGATCAGCATGACCACCAGGACCACCAGGGCCACCAGGACCGCCACGGTCGGCAGGAGCACGGGCCGCTGGCCGGGTTCACCGTCGGGGTGACCGCCGCCCGCCGTGCCGACGAGCTCGGCGTCCTGCTCCAGCGGCGCGGGGCCGCGGTCCTGCACGCCCCCGCCCTGCGCATCGTGCCGCTCGCCGACGACAGCGAGCTCCTGGCGGCGACCAAGCAGCTGATCGGCCAGGCCCCGGACATCGTGATCGCGACCACCGCGATCGGGTTCCGCGGCTGGGTCGAGGCCGCCGACGGATGGGGGCTGGGGGAGCAGCTGCTCGACGTGCTGCGCAGTGTCGAGCTGCTCGCCCGCGGACCCAAGGTCAAAGGCGCGGTACGCGCCCAGGGGCTGACCGAGGAATGGTCGCCGTCCTCCGAATCCATGGCCGAGGTGCTCGACCGGCTGCTGGACGAAGGGGTCGAGGGGCGCCGGATCGCGGTCCAGCTGCACGGCGAGCCGCTGCCCGGCTTCGTCGAGTCGCTGCGGGCCGCCGGCGCGGAGGTCGTCGGTGTTCCCGTGTACCGGTGGATGGCCCCGGAGGACATCGGACCGCTGGACCGGCTGCTCGACGCCACGGTCACCCGCGGCCTGGACGCGCTGACCTTCACCAGCGCACCGGCCGCCGCCTCGCTGCTGGGCCGTGCCGAGGACCGCGGCCTGCTGCCCGAACTGCTCGCCGCCCTCAACCACGACGTGCTGTCCGCCTGCGTCGGCCCCGTCACCGCGCTGCCGCTGCAGGCCAGGGGCGTCGACACGGTCCAGCCGGAACGCTTCCGGCTCGGACCCCTCGTACAGGTGCTGTGCAAGGAGCTGCCGTCCAGGGCGCGGACGTTGCCGATCGCCGGACACCGGGTCGAGATCCGCGGGCACGCGGTGCTGGTGGACGACGCGCTGCGGCCCGTACCGCCCGCCGGCATGTCGCTGCTGCGTGCGCTGTCCCGGCGGCCCGGCTGGGTGGTGGCCCGGGCCGAGCTGCTGCGGGCGCTGCCCGGCGCGGGCAAGGACGAGCACGCCGTCGAGACCGCGATGACCCGGCTGCGTACGGCACTCGGCACGCCCAAGCTCATCCAGACCGTCGTCAAGCGCGGCTACCGGCTGGCGCTCGACCCGGCCGCCGATTCCAAGTACGCCGACGTCTGACGGTCCCGCGCCCATCCGACGGTCCCTCCGACGTCTGACGGTCCCGCGCCCATCCGACGGTCCCGCGGCCGTCTGATGTCCTGCGGCCATCCGACGTCCTGCGACGCCTGACGCCCCGCCCAGCCCAGCCCCACCGGATCCGCCGTGACCGGCCCGCCCTGCCGTGACCGTCCCGCCCGCCCCGCCGTGACCGTCCCGCCCGGCCCGGCGGCGCGGGCCGCCGGTACCAGGGCGGCGCGGGGCTTCCCGCCGCGCGCGGGGGAGGGCACTGTAGGGGGTACGGGCCCCGCGCGGCCCCTCCACGGACTCCCGCTCTGCTTTCCGCACCCTCGCCGCCCCCTCCTGGCGGCAACCCCAAGGCGGTGACAGGCACATGGCACTGGCCACGGCCACGGCCCCGTACGAGCTGCGGTTCGACTCAGGGCGGATCTGCCTCGATCTCCTGGCGACCACGCACCCCGGGGAACGGATCGGCTCGGCCGAGCCCCTGAAGGCCTGGATCACCGGATCCGGTCTCGTCCCGGCGGGCACGCCCCTCGCGTCGGCCGACTCCTCCTGGGTCGTGCGTTTCTGTGAACTGCGCCACTGCGTAGGGCAGTTGATGCGCGGAGAGGCGTCCCCGGACTCCCGGTCCTTCGACGCCGCGCTGGCCCGGGTCAACGAACTCGCCCGTACCGCACCGCCCGTACCCTCGGCGGTGCGCGACTCCGGGGGCACGCTCGTCCGCGTCCTGTGCGCGCCGCCGACCTGCGCGGCGCTCCTCGCGGCGGTCGCCCGGGACACCGTGGAACTCCTGACGGATCCGGTGGCCCGGGCGGGCATCCGCCAGTGTGAGGGAGACAACTGCCCGATCGTGTACCTGGATACGTCCAGGGGGCGTCGTCGCAGGTGGTGCTCCAGTGAGGTGTGCGGAAACCGCGAACGGGTGGCGAGACACCGGCGCAGAGCAGCCCTCGCACGGGCTTAGGATCCTCCGTGGATCCCCAGTGAACGACTTGTGGAGCACGTGAGGAGACGTAAACCTCATGCTCCTCACAAAGATTTCCATTCACTTTGAACAGCGCAACGCCCGCACCCGTATCCGGAGATGAGCGACCGACTGGGGGATCCCCCGGACACCGGAGGTAGGCGTGCGCAAGGATTCCGCCGTGGCCGATGAACGATCGCCGAGGGCCCGACATCGCATGTCCCAGCCCTCGGAACCCGACGAGGAGCTGATGCGTGCGCTGTACCGGGAGCACGCGGGGCCCCTGCTCGCCTATGTGCTGCGGCTGGTCGCCGGGGACCGGCAGCGGGCGGAGGACGTCGTGCAGGAGACGCTCATCCGCGCGTGGAAGAACGCCGGTCAGCTCAATCGAGCGACGGGTTCGGTGCGCCCCTGGCTGGTGACGGTCGCCCGGCGCATCGTCATCGACGGGCACCGCAGCCGGCAGGCCCGGCCGCAGGAGGTGGACCCGTCGCCGCTGGAGGTCATTCCCGCGGAGGACGAGATCGACAAGGCGTTGTGGCTGATGACACTCTCTGACGCGCTCGACGACCTGACCCCCGCCCACCGGGAGGTACTGGTCGAGACGTACTTCAAGGGGCGTACCGTGAACGAGGCCGCCGAGACCCTGGGAATACCCAGCGGCACGGTGCGCTCACGGGTGTTCTATGCCCTGCGTTCGATGAAGCTCGCACTGGAGGAGCGGGGGGTGACGGCATGAGCACATACGGGGGATACGGAACGGGTAGTCCTGGTTCCATGCAAAGTTCGCAAGGGCAGGGCGATCTGCACGAGACGGTGGGTGCCTACGCGCTGGGCATCCTCGACGACGCCGAGGCGACCGCGTTCGAGGAGCACCTCGCGACGTGCGAGTGGTGCGGCCAGCAGCTCGACGAGCTCTCGGGCATGGAGCCGATGCTCGCCGCCCTCGCGGATCTGCCGGGCACCCGCGGCACACCCGCCATCGGCGAGACCCTGGCCGTGCGGCCGACCACGGAACTCTCGGACCGGCTGGTCGGCGAGGTCGTCGAACGCCGTGTCCGTGCCAAGAGGAGCAGGCGGCTGCTCTTCGGGCTCGCGGCCTCGCTGATCATCGGCGGCCCGCTCGTCGCGATCGCGGCCACCGGCGGGGGTGACACGACAAGCAACGAGGCCAGGACCAAGCAGACGGTCAGTGTCGCCAAGCAGGTGTTCACCGACACGAACGCGAAGGACAAGGTCCAGGGCACCGACGCGAGTACGCAGGTCAGCGCCTCGGTCGGGATGGACAGCAAGCCCTACGGCACCGGGCTGACCATGGAGCTGAAGAACGTCAAGGGCCCGCAGAAGTGCTCCCTCGTCGCCGTGGGCAAGAACGGCGAGCGGGAGACGGCGACCACCTGGACCGTCCCGAAATGGGGCTACGGGATCAAGGACGCCCCCACCGAGCTGGCCCGCAACCCGCTCTACCTGCAGGGCGCCGTCGCCATGGCCCGCGCCGACATCGACCACTTCGAGGTCGTGACCTTCGACGGCGAAAAGCTGGCCGAGGTGAACGTGTAGGCGTATCAAGAGCGGAAACGTAGCCCGCCGGGCTCCCCTTCGCGTACGGTTGACGGCTGCCATGCACGTCAGAAGGGGGCCCGGTGGCCGCTCAGGTTCAGCAGGAAATGGCGCTCGATCCGGTAGGCGACTCCGTGCGCGACCGCGAGCTCGGCGTCGAACAGGAACACCTGGACCGGGTGTACCAGCGTCTCGAGGAAAAGATCCACGAGGCGGAGTTCCTGATGAACGACGCCGCACAGCGCGGCCAGGTCGGTACACCCGGAGCACTCGCGGAGCGTGACGCGCAGGTGTTCCGGGCGGGGATCCACCTCAACCGCCTGAACAACGAGTTCGAGGACTTCCTCTTCGGACGGATCGACCTCCTCCCCGGCAAGGACGGCAAGAAGGGCCCGGACGGCGCCTACACGGCCGTCGAGCCCGCCGAGGGCGCCGTCCGGCCCGACAACACCGCCGACATCGCGGAGACGCTCCACATCGGCCGTATCGGCGTCCTCGACGCCGAGTACGCGCCGCTGGTCATCGACTGGCGGGCCCCGGCGGCCGCGCCGTTCTACCGCTCCACCCCGGTCGACCCCGGCCGGGTCGTACGCCGCCGGGTCATCCGCTCCAAGGGCCGCAAGGTCCTCGGGGTCGAGGACGACCTGATGCGCCCGGAGCTCAAGGCCACGCTCGCCGGGAACGAACTGGCAGTGATCGGCGACGGCGCGCTCATGGCCGCGCTGGGCCAGGCCCGCAGCCACACCATGCGGGACATCGTCGCCTCCATCCAGGCCGAGCAGGACCAGGTCATCCGGGCGCCCGCCGCGTCCGTGACCTACGTGGAGGGCGGCCCCGGCACCGGCAAGACGGCGGTCGCCCTGCACCGGGCCGCCTACCTGCTCTACCAGGACCGCAGGAGGTACGCGGGCGGCATCCTCATCGTCTCGCCCACGCCGCTGCTGGTCGCGTACACCGAAGGCGTCCTGCCGTCCCTCGGCGAGGAGGGGCAGGTCGCCATCCGGGCGGTCGGCTCCCTGGTCGACGGCGCCGAGGCCACGCAGTACGACGCGCCGGCGGTGGCCCGGGCCAAGGGCTCCTACCGGATGCTGAAGGTGCTGCGGAAGGCGGCGCGGGGGGCACTGGAGGGGGTGGACGAGCAGGGCGGGCGGTCCGGCTCCGGAGGGCGCTCCGGCTCCGAGCGCGCCGGCCGCGGGGGGCCCGCCCCCGCCAGGACCGGTTCCGCCCCGTCCAGGCAGCTCGCGTTCGGCGAGGACGCCGACGAGGCGCAGGACGGCGACGAGGCGCAGGACGGCGGGGAGGGCGGGCAGGACGACGGTCGACACGGCACTCGGCCCCCGGCCGGTCCGCCCACCCGGCTGCGCGTCGTCGCCTTCGGGCGCCGGCTTGAGCTGGAGGCCCCCGAGCTGGACCGCATCCGGAACAACGCGCTCTCCGGGACCGCCCCGGTCAACCTGCTGCGTCCGCGTGCCCGCAAGCTGCTGCTCGACGCGCTCTGGTCGCGCTCCGGCGCCGGCAGCCGGCACACGGACCCCGAGCTGGCCGCCGAACTGCGCTCGTCGTTCGACGAGGACGTCAGCTCCGAGGACGCCTTCATCGCGTTCCTCGACGCCTGGTGGCCCGAGCTGACCCCGCGCGCCGTGCTGGCCGCCATGTCCGACGAGCGGCGGCTCGGGCGCTGGGCGCGGCGGATCCTCAACCCCGGCGAGGTACGGCGGGTGGCCCGCTCCCTCAAGCGGGACGGGCTCTCCGTGCACGACGTGGCCATGCTGGACGAGCTGGAGGCGATCGTCGGCACCCCGGCCCGCCCCCGCAGGAAGCGCGACCTCGACCCGCTCGACCAGCTGACGGGGCTGGAGGAGCTCATGCCCCAGCGCGAGGAGACGCAGCGCGAGCGGGCCGAGCGGCTGGCCCAGGAGCGCACCGAGTACGCGCACGTCATCGTCGACGAGGCGCAGGACCTCACGCCCATGCAGTGGCGCATGATCGGCCGCCGCGGCCGGCACGCCACCTGGACGGTGGTCGGCGACCCCGCCCAGTCGTCCTGGTCGGACCCGGACGAGGCCGCCGAGGCCCGTGACGAGGCGCTCGGCAGCCGGCCGCGCCGCCGCTTCACGCTCACCGTGAACTACCGCAACCCGGCCGAGATCGCCGAACTCGCCGCCAAGGTCCTGGCCCTCGCCATGCCGGGCTCCGAGTCCCCGTCCGCGGTCCGCTCCACGGGCGTACGCCCGCGCTTCGTGACGGCGGTGAACGGCCCGGCGACCGGCCAAGGACACGGCCGGGCGACCGGCCGGACGGCCGGACAGGCGGGAGGACAGGCGGGAGGACAGGCAGGCGGACAGGCAGGAGGGCAGGCGGGCGGGCCGGGCGCCGGTGCCCGGGACGCGCTGGCGAGGACCGTGCGGGAGGAGGCCGCCCGGCTGCTCGACCAGGTCGACGGCACGGTCGGGGTCGTCGTCGCCATGAACCGCCGGGCCGAGGCCGCGCGGTGGCTCGCCGGACTCGGGGACCGCGTGGTGGCGCTCGGCAGCCTGGAGGCCAAGGGCCTGGAGTACGACGCCACGGTGGTCGTCTCGCCCGCCGAGATCGCCGACGAGTCACCGGCCGGGCTGCGCGTGCTGTACGTGGCGCTGACCCGGGCGACCCAGCAGCTCACCATCGTCTCGGCGGCCCGGGACGAGCCGGACGCAGACGGAGTACCGGACCTGCTGCGCGACTGAGGGCCGCGAAACCGGACGGCGGGGGCCCGGGGACGGTGAGACCGGAGGATCGCGGGGCCCGGGGACGGTAAGACCGGAGGCCCGGGGCCGGTGGCGGGGCCGTGAACCGGCGGGCCCGTCCCGGTGAACCGGGGCCGTCCTCGTAAAGCTTTCCTGTGAACCCACGGTGCGGGAATTGCCTTGGGGGGATCGTTTGTTACCTTGGACGTGACACCGGCCCGATCCAAGCCCCCGGGCCCAACCTTCGTCGCTACGAGCGACCACTTGCCGCGAGGCGAGCATGGCGGGTCGGTGTCATTGAACATATCGCCGCAGGTGTCCGCACCCGCGACGGCACGGAAGAGGCCCGCGTCACCCCGGTGACGCGGGCCTCTTCCGTCGTTCCGCCGTGAACAAAAGGTTCGCAACCCGGGGCGGCTACCACGTACTCCGCGGTAGGTGCGACGATCGGACGGCAAACCCGCGCACAGCAGTGCTCGCAGTACCCGGTGAAAGCAGAGGAAGTCGGCCATGGCAACGGCGCCCAGCGTCTCCTACTCGATTACGGTCCGGTTGGAGGTGCCCGCGAGCGGAACCGCGGTCTCCCAGATCACCACCGCCGTGGAGTCCAGCGGAGGCTCGGTGACGGGCCTCGACGTCACGGCCTCCGGCCACGAGAAGCTCCGTATCGACGTCACCATCGCGGCGTCGTCCACGAAGCACTCGGAAGAGATCGTCGAGCAGCTGCGCGGCATCGAGGACGTCACGCTCGGCAAGGTCTCCGACCGTACGTTCCTGATGCACCTCGGCGGCAAGATCGAGATGGCGTCCAAGCACCCCATCCGCAACCGTGACGACCTCTCGATGATCTACACGCCCGGTGTGGCCCGGGTGTGCATGGCGATCGCGGAGAACCCCGAGGACGCCCGGCGCCTGACCATCAAGCGCAACTCCGTCGCGGTCGTCACCGACGGCTCGGCCGTCCTGGGCCTCGGCAACATCGGCCCCAAGGCCGCCCTGCCGGTGATGGAGGGCAAGGCGGCCCTCTTCAAGCGCTTCGCGGGCATCGACGCGTGGCCGCTGTGCCTGGACACCCAGGACACCGACGCGATCGTGGAGATCGTCAAGGCGATCGCCCCCGGCTTCGCCGGCATCAACCTGGAAGACATCTCGGCCCCGCGCTGCTTCGAGATCGAGGCCCGCCTGCGCGAGGCCCTCGACATCCCCGTCTTCCACGACGACCAGCACGGCACGGCGATCGTCGTGCTCGCCGCGCTGACCAACGCGCTGCGTGTGACCGGCAAGGCGACCGGCGACATCCGCGTCGTCATGTCCGGCGCGGGCGCGGCCGGTACTGCCATCCTGAAACTGCTGATCGCCGCGGGCGTCAAGCACGCCGTCGTGGCCGACATCCACGGTGTCGTGCACGCGGGCCGCGAGGACCTGGTGGAGGCCCGCCGCCGACTCGCCGCTGCGGTGGATCGCCGACAACACCAACCCCGAGGGCGTCACGGGCACGCTCAAGCAGGCCGTGCGCGGCGCGGACGTCTTCATCGGCGTCTCGGCCCCGAACGTGCTGGACGGCGACGACGTGGCCGCCATGGCCGACGACGCGATCGTCTTCGCGCTCGCGAACCCCGACCCCGAGGTCGACCCGGCCATCGCCCGGCAGACCGCGGCGGTCGTGGCCACCGGCCGCTCGGACTTCCCGAACCAGATCAACAACGTGCTGGTCTTCCCGGGTGTCTTCCGCGGTCTCCTGGACGCCCAGTCCCGCACGGTCAACACCGACATGATGCTTGCGGCCGCAACCGCGCTGGCGGAGGTGGTGACGGAGGACGAGCTGAACGCGAACTACATCATCCCCAGCGTCTTCAACGACAAGGTCGCGGGAGCGGTGGCGGGGGCGGTCCGCGACGCCGCGAAGGCGGCGGGCGTCACGGTCTGAGGCCCGTCCCGCCTGGCCGGAGGACTGGAGGGGGCTGCGCCCCGGGCTCCAGCCTGCCCAGCCCCTCCAGCCTTCCCCGCCTGCCCAGCCCCCAGCCCCAGCCCCAGCCCCAGCCCCTCCAGTCTCCTCGGCCTCTCGGCCTCTCGGCCCCCGAGTAAGGGCGGTCGGGCGGGGAAAGCGACCCAATGGGTGGTAACTGTGACGGTTGCCACCCGGGGTCCGGACCGGCGCGTCGCCGGACGCGGGGCCTCGGGCCGCCTCTAGGGTGGCGGCCATGCCTCAGTCCCTGCGGGCCCACCAGGTCTCGGCCGGTCGTGCGGTCCGCTGCCGAAAGTGAACGGAGCGTCACCATTTCGAGGCCGTGGCGCTTTTCGTGTGACTCTCAGGGGTATCGGATTGGCTTTCCCGCCGCAGGTGGGGGCAGGATGCGTCTTCGGGCGCGAGGGTCCGGCCACGGACCCGGGTCCGGGGACCGCTGAGGACCCTGGCAGCATCGACTTCGACGTGCCCGAGATGCGGCTCCGCCGCGTGGCACGCCTCAACGGCAAGAAGAACACGGGAGTAACGACATGAACCGCAGTGAGCTGGTGGCCGCGCTGGCCGACCGTGCCGAGGTGACTCGCAAGGACGCCGACGCCGTTCTGGCCGCCTTCGCCGAGACCGTCGGCGAGATCGTCGCCAAGGGCGACGAGAAGGTCACCATCCCCGGTTTCCTGACCTTCGAGCGCACCCACCGTGCCGCTCGCACCGCGCGCAACCCGCAGACCGGCGACCCGATCCAGATCCCGGCCGGCTACAGCGTGAAGGTCTCCGCGGGCAGCAAGCTCAAGGAAGCCGCCAAGGGCAAGTAAGCCTTCCTGTACGTCCCGCGCGGACGTACGAGGCGCAGCAACGCCAATGGGGCGGTCACCCGATCCGGGTGACCGCCCCATCGCGTACGTACCGCGCCCCCGGCAGGGCCGCCCCGGGCCCGTGCCGGCGTGCTGCCCTAGCCCAGCGCCTTGCCCGGCAGCTCGACCTTCGCGCCCAGCTCCACCAGCTTCTCCATGAAGTTCTCGTAGCCGCGGTTGATCAGGTCGATGCCGTGGACCCGGGACGTGCCCTGGGCCGCCAGCGCCGCGATGAGGTACGAGAAGCCGCCGCGCAGGTCGGGGATGACCAGGTCGGCGCCCTGGAGCTTCGTCGGGCCGGACACGACCGCCGAGTGCAGGAAGTTCCGCTGGCCGAAGCGGCAGTGCGAGCCGCCCAGGCACTCGCGGTACAGCTGGATGTGCGCGCCCATCTGGTTCAGCGCAGAGGTGAAGCCGAGGCGGGACTCGTACACCGTCTCGTGGACGATGGAGAGGCCGGTGGCCTGCGTGAGCGCGACCACCAGGGGCTGCTGCCAGTCCGTCTGGAAGCCCGGGTGGACGTCCGTCTCCAGCGCGATCGACTTGAGCTGGCCGCCGGGGTGCCAGAAGCGGATGCCCTCGTCGTCGATCTCGAAGGCACCGCCCACCTTCCGGTAGGTGTTCAGGAACGTCATCATCGAGCGCTGCTGGGCGCCGCGGACGTAGATGTTGCCTTCGGTCGCCAGCGCCGCGGACGCCCACGAGGCGGCCTCCAGGCGGTCCGGCAGGGCCGCGTGGGTGTAGCCGCCGAGCGAGTCGACACCCGTGACGCGGATGGTGCGGTCGGTGTCCATCGCGATGATCGCGCCCATTTTCTGCAGGACGCAGATCAGGTCCTCGATCTCCGGCTCGACCGCCGCGTTCGCGAGCTCCGTGACGCCCTCCGCGAGGACGGCCGTCAGGAGCACCTGCTCGGTCGCGCCGACCGACGGGTACGGAAGCTGGATCTTCGTGCCGCGCAGCCGCTGCGGAGCCTCCAGGTACTGCCCGTCCGCGCGTTTCTCGATCGTCGCGCCGAACTGCCGCAGCACCTCGAAGTGGAAGTCGATCGGCCGGCCGCCGATGTCGCAGCCGCCCAGACCCGGGATGAACGCGTGCCCGAGGCGGTGCAGGAGCGGACCGCACAGGAGGATCGGGATGCGCGACGAACCCGCGTGCGCGTCGATGTCCGCGACGTTGGCGCTCTCCACGTGCGACGGGTCCATGATCAGCTCGCCCGGCTCCTCACCCGGACGGACCGTCACCCCGTGCAGCTGCAGCAGGCCGCGTACGACCCGCACGTCACGGATGTCCGGGACGTTGCGCAGCCGGCTCGGAGCACTGCCGAGCAGCGCGGCGACCATGGCCTTCGGTACGAGGTTCTTCGCACCGCGGACCCGGATCTCGCCCTCGAGCGGGTTTCCGCCGTGGACAAGGAGTACGTCGTCTGAGCCGTTGACGGTCATGTATCTCGCGTTCCGGTTGGGGTGGGCAGGGGCCGAAGACGCAAGCGTAATGGCCGCCCACCCCCCTGCCGTAAGCCCGAGGGGCACTCAGGGACGTCATAGCTTTGCCACAACACGAACCGTGCCTAATCGGGCACACGGGGTCACCGGTGCCGGCTGTGCGCTCCACCTGCACCCGTACGCCCTGAGCTGCAATACCCCCGGTACGGGTATTGCCTCCCCCCGTACGGGGAAGATGCGGGATCATGTCACGCATGACCGAGGTGTCCTCGCTCACAGGGCGGCTGCTCGTGGCCACTCCCGCCCTGTCGGACCCCAATTTCGACCGCGCGGTGGTGCTGCTCCTCGACCACGACGAGGAGGGCTCCCTGGGCGTCGTCCTCAACCGCCCCACGCCGGTGGACGTGGGTGACATCCTCGCGGGCTGGGCGGAACTGACGGTGGAGCCGGGAGTGGTGTTCCAGGGCGGCCCGGTCTCACTGGACTCGGCGCTCGGGGTCGCGGTCATCCCGGGCGGCGGCGCCGGGGAGCGCGCGCCGCTGGGCTGGCGCCGGGTGCACGGCGCGATCGGGCTCGTGGACCTGGAGGCCCCGCCGGAACTGCTCGCCTCGGCGCTCGGCTCGCTCAGGATTTTCGCCGGGTACGCCGGCTGGGGACCGGGCCAGCTGGAGGAGGAGCTCGGCGAGGGAGCCTGGTACGTCGTCGAGTCGGAGCCCGGTGACGTCTCCTCGCCCGCTCCGGAGCGGCTGTGGCGCGAGGTGCTGCGGCGCCAGCGCAGTGAGCTGGCGATGGTGGCCACGTATCCGGACGACCCTTCGCTGAACTGATACCCCCCGCCTTCAGTACTCTTGCGTTCATGAGCACTCTTGAGCCTGAGACCCAGCCCCAGCGAGGCACTGGGACGGGAACCCTCGTGGAGCCGACGCCGCAGACGTCGCACGGCGACGGGGACCACGAGCGCTTCGCCCACTACGTCCAGAAGGACAAGATCATGGCGAGCGCGCTCGACGGCACCCCCGTCGTGGCGCTCTGCGGCAAGGTGTGGGTCCCGGGACGGGACCCGAAGAAGTACCCCGTGTGCCCCATGTGCAAGGAGATCTACGAGTCCATGGGCTCGGGCGGCGACGACGGCAAGGGCAAGGGCGGCGACAAGTAGGAGCGCCTCCCCGGCGGTCCCACCGGTCCCGCCGGTCCCGTCGGCCTCCCGCACCCTGTCACGGCGTGTCATGGCGTGTCACGGCGTGGGGTGCGGCGCGGGGCTCCGCCCGGGCGGAGTGTGACGGAGAACGGCCGCGGTGCCCCGATGCGGGATGCCGCGGCCGAGTCGTGTGTGCTCTCGGCGTATCCGGGGCCTTTGTCCGGCCCCGCCGTTGCACGGAGTGCTTCAGCCGGTCACAGAGTGGTTGAGACCTCTTGTGGGCGTGTTCATGTACTCCATAGCCTCCGGGTGTTGTGCAGCGCGGAACCACCGTTGCACGTGCTGCAACGCGCTCCCCCGGAGGACGCCCACATGAAGCTCGCCCATCTCTCTGCACGCATGGCCGCCCCGATCGCCGCGCTCGTCGTCGCCGGGCTCACGGCGACCGCCTGCGCCCCGGAGTCCTCCGACAACTCCGGGGGCAAAGACGAGAAGAGCGGCACCCTGCGCGTGTGGCTCTTCCAGGAGGTCACCAACGCGCCGAAGGAGAAGGTCGTCGACAGTGTCGTCACCGCCTTCGAGAAGGCCCACAAGGGCACGAAGGTCGACGTCCAGTACATCCCCGTCGAGACCCGCGCCGAGAAGATCAAGGCCGCCTTCAACGACCCGAAGAGCGCGCCCGACCTCATCGAGTACGGCAACACGGACACCGCCGGCTACGTCAAGGACGGCGGACTCGCGGACGTGACCGAGGAGTTCACGGACTGGAGCGAGTCCAAGGACACCGACCCGACCGCCAAGCAGTCCGTCACGGTCGACGGCAGAATCTACGGCGCCCCGTACTTCGTCGGCGTCCGCGCCCTCTACTACCGCACCGACGTCTTCGACGACCTGGGCCTGGACGTACCGAAGACCCAGGACGAACTCATCAGCACGGCCAAGAAGATCCGGCAGGCGAAGCCGGACCTGTACGGCCTCGCGGTCGGCGGCGCGTACACGTACGGCGCGATGCCGTTCATCTGGTCCAACGGCGGCGAGATCGCCGAGGGCAAGGGCGGCTCGTACGCCTCGACGATCGACAGCGCGCAGGCCCAGAAGGGCATCAAGGCGTACACCTCGCTCTTCGGCGACGACAACTGTCCGGCCGCCAAGTGCGCGGGCATGGGCGGCAACGACACCGTCACGGCGTTCGCCTCCGGCAAGGCCGGCATGGCCATCGGCGGCGACTTCAGCCACGCGGCGATCGAGGCGGGCAAGGTCAAGGGCAAGTACGCGGTCGTGCCGCTGCCCGGAGTGAAGTCGGGTGACATCGCTCCCGCGTTCGCGGGCGGCAACAACCTCGGCATCCTCAAGAGCACCTCGCACCGTACGCTCGCCGTCGACCTGATGGAACAGCTCGCGGCGAAGAAGACGCAGGGCGCGCTCTTCGACGCGATGGGCTTCCTGCCGACGTTCACGGACGTGCGCCAGGACGTCGCGAAGCGCGAACCGTTCGTCGAGCCCTTCGTGAAGACCCTCGGCGCCGGCGCCAAGTTCGTCCCGGCCTCACCGGCCTGGTCGCAGATCGACGCGTCCCTGGTGCTGCCGACGATGTTCCAGGAGGTCGTCAGCGGCCGCAAGGGCGTGGCGGCCGCCTCCAAGGACGCGGCCAAGAAGATGAACGCCGCCTTCAGCTCCGCCGGATGAGCCGCATGACGAACCGTCCGCTGCCGGGCCCCGTCCCACCGCCCGGCGGCGAGCGGACACCGACAGAACCCGGTGCGGTGACCGCACCGGCCGGGCGTCCGGAAGCCGGGACACCGGCCGGGCTCCCGGGGACGGGAGCGGGAGCGGCGGCCGGGAGCCCGAGCGCCGGAGCGGCCGTCTCCGGAGCGGCCGTCTCCGGAGCGGCCGTCTCCGGAGCGGCCGTCCCCGGGGCGGGCGTCTCCGGACTGGCCGTCCCCGGGCCGGGCGTCTCCGGGCCGGCCGTCCCCGGGCTGGCTGTCCCCGGGCTGGCTGTCTCCGGACCGGCCGCCTCCGGACCGGCCGTCCCCGGGGAGGGCGCCTCCGGGCCGGCCGTTCCCGGGGCGGGTGCCTCGGCCGCGGCAGTGGTTCGCCCGGTCGGCGGAACCGGATCCAGGTCCGGGCCGGCGAAGAGCGTGTCGTCCGGGGCCCGTCGGGGGCCCCGGACGGGCCCCGGCGGCGGGCGGGGGCGCAGGTCCCCGCTCGCCCGCGGTGGCTGGACGCCCTGGCTCTACCTCGCCCCCGCCCTCGTCGTCATCGGCGGGCTGCTCGTCTACCCCGTCTACCAGCTCGGGCTGATCTCCTTCCTGGAGTACACCCAGGCCCAGGTCAGCGGCGGCGAGCCGACCACCTTCCAGGGCTTCGGGAACTACGCGACGCTCTTCCGCGACGAGCAGTTCTGGCAGGTGCTGCTGGCCACCGTGGTGTTCGCGGCGGCGTGCGTCGTGTCGACCCTCGCGGTCGGCTGCGCGCTCGCCGTCCTCCTGACACGTGTCCGTGCCGTACCGCGGCTCGCCCTGATGCTCGCCGCACTCGGCGCCTGGGCGACCCCCGCGGTCACCGGCTCGACGGTGTGGCTGCTGCTCTTCGACCCCGACTTCGGCCCGGTCAACCGGGTCCTGGGACTCGGCGACCACTCATGGACGTACGACCGCTTCAGCGCCTTCGCCCTGGTGCTGCTCGAAGTGGTGTGGTGCTCCTTCCCGTTCGTGATGGTCACGGTGTACGCCGGCATCCGCGCCGTGCCCTCCGAGGTGCTGGAGGCCGCCTCCCTCGACGGCGCCTCCCAGTGGCGGATCTGGCGCTCGGTGCTGGCCCCGATGCTCCGCCCGATCCTCGTGGTCGTCACCATCCAGTCGGTCATCTGGGACTTCAAGGTCTTCACGCAGATCTACGTCATGACGAACGGCGGAGGCATCGCCGGCCAGAACCTCGTCCTGAACGTGTACGCCTACCAGAAGGCCTTCGCGTCCTCCCAGTACAGCCTCGGGTCGGCGATCGGAGTGGTGATGCTGCTGATCCTGCTGGCGGTCACGCTCGTCTATCTGAGACTGCTGCGAAGGCAGGGGGAAGAGCTGTGAGTTCCATGACGCCCACCCATTCCGCGTCGGCGACGAGTCCTGCGGGAACTCCTGTTCCCGCGGATCCCGCGGCATCTCCCGCCCACCGCTCGGGAGCCGTACGGAATCTCGTACGCCGTTCCGTACGGCGGCCCTGGCGGCTGGCCGCCGAGGTCTCGGCTCTCCTGATCGCGGCGGTCGTCGCATTCCCCCTCTACTGGATGGTGCTGAGCGCCTTCAAGCCCGCCGGGGAGATCGAGTCGACCCGGCCGCGGCCCTGGACGCTCTCGCCGTCCCTGGATTCCTTCCGCCGTGTCTTCGGACAGCAGGAATTCGGCCGGTACTTCCTCAACAGTCTCGTCGTGGCGGTCACCGTGGTCGCCGTCTCGGCGCTCATCGCGTTTCTCGCGGCGACCGCCGTGACACGATTCCGCTTCCGCTTCCGGACCACGCTGCTGATCATGTTCCTGATCGCGCAGATGGTGCCGATCGAGGCGCTGACGATCCCCCTCTTCTTCCAGATGCGGGACTTCGGCCAGCTGAACACCCTGGGCGCGCTGATCCTGCCGCACATCGCCTTCTCCCTGCCTTTCGCGATCTGGATGCTGCGGGGTTTCGTGAAGGCCGTTCCGGAGGCGCTGGAGGAGGCCGCCTACATCGACGGCGCGAGCAGGACGCGGTTCCTGTGGCAGATCCTTTTCCCACTGGTCCTTCCGGGGCTCGTCGCCACCAGCGTGTTCTCCTTCATCTCCGCCTGGAACGACTTCCTGTTCGCCAAGTCGTTCATCATCAGCGACACCTCGCAGTCCACCCTGCCGATGGCCCTCCTGGTCTTCTACAAGCCCGACGACCCGGACTGGGGCGGCGTGATGGCCGGTTCCACGGTGATGACGATTCCGGTGCTGATCTTCTTCGTACTCGTACAGCGGCGCCTGGTCTCCGGACTGGGCGGCGCGGTGAAGGACTGAGGACCGACGTGAGCGACGCGATACCGGCCCGGCCGGCGACCGACCGCCCCCGACCGGGTGTGCCGCGCCCGCCCGGCGTGATCCCGGCCCCCCGGGCGGCACGGGAGTCGGGGGGCCCGGGTGTGCCGCTCGACGCGCGCACCACCCTGTGGGCCGGCCCCGGTACGGGCACCACCGAACGCTGGCTGCGCCTCACCCTCGGCGCTGCGCTCGGCATCGCGCTGCCACCCGCCACCGACACCGCACCCGCCACCGACACCGCGTCCGGTGCCGCGCATGCGTCCGGTGCCGCGCATGCGTCCGGTGCCGCGCATGCGGCCGGTGCGGAGAACTCCGCCGGTGCGGAGAGCGCCCCGAGCACCGTGCGGTTGCGTGTCGACGCATCCCTCCCGCCCGAGGCGTACGTACTCGACGTCGATTCCGGACGCGGTATCGAGATCCGGGGCGGCGACGGCGCCGGAGTGTTCTGGGGCGCCCAGACACTGCGCCAGCTCATCGGCCCGGACGCCTTCCGCAGGGCCCCCGTCCGGCCCGGCACCACCCATGTCGTCCCGCAGCGGACCATCGAGGACGCCCCGCGCTTCGGCTGGCGCGGATGCATGCTCGACGTCGCACGGCACTTCACACCGAAGGACGGTGTCCTGCGCCATCTCGACCTGATGGCCGCGCACAAACTGAACGTCTTCCACTTCCACCTCACGGACGACCAGGGCTGGCGTATCGAGATCAAGCGGTATCCGCGGCTCACGGAGACCGGATCATGGCGGGCGCGCACGAAATTCGGCCACCGCGCCTCACCGCACTGGGAGGAGAAGCCGCACGGGGGCTTCTACACCCAGGACGACATCCGCGAGATCGTCGCGTACGCCGCCGAGCGGCATATCGCGGTCGTCCCCGAAATCGACATCCCGGGACACTCGCAGGCCGCCATCGCCGCATATCCGGAACTCGGCAACACCGATGTCGTCGACACGCTCTCCCTCTCCGTCTGGGACTCCTGGGGCGTCTCCCAAAACGTACTCGCCCCCACCGACAACGCCCTCCGGTTCTACGAGGGAGTCTTCGAGGAACTCCTCGGCCTGTTCCCCTCGGAGTTCATCCACATCGGCGGCGACGAGTGCGCCAAGGACCAGTGGAAGGCGTCCCCGGCCGCACAGGCGCGGATCACGGAACTGGGCCTCGCGGACGAGGACGAACTGCAGTCCTGGTTCGTCCGCCACTTCGACGCCTGGCTGACCGCGCGCGGGCGGCGGCTGATCGGCTGGGACGAGATCCTGGAGGGCGGACTCGCCCCTGGTGCCGCCGTCTCCTCGTGGCGCGGCTACCGGGGCGGTATCGCGGCCGCGCGGGCGGGCCACGACGTCGTCATGTGCCCCGAGCAGCAGGTCTACCTGGACCACCGCCAGGCCGGCGGACCGGACGAGCCCGTGCCCATCGGCTTCGTGCGCACGCTGGAGGACGTCTACCGTTTTGAACCCGTGCCTCCGGAGCTGACCCCCGGTCAGGCGCGGCACGTGCTCGGCACCCAGGCCAACCTGTGGACCGAGGTGATGGAGGACCGGGGCCGCCTGGACTACCAGGCCTTCCCGCGCCTGGTGGCCTTCGCGGAGGTCGCCTGGAGCGCACTGCCGGCCCCCGCCGACCGCGACTTCGCCGACTTCGAGCGGCGGATGACCGACCACTACCCGCGACTTGACGCCCTGGGGGTCGCCTACCGGCCGCCCACCGGGCCGCTGCCCTGGCAACGGCGCCCCGGAGTGCCGGGCCGCCCGATCGACGGACCGCCGCCGAACGTGTGAGACCGCTCTCGGCGCGGCCCGAGCCGGCCGGGCGGGAAAGGCTCCCAAGGGGTATCGAAAACCACCAATTCGCGCCGACGGGTTATGTGGTGCGAAAGCGGACCATCCGCTGGTGGCGGGTAGGAATGCCTCCTAGCGGACCCCCGCGTCGGGGGACCGGGAAGATGTGCCAGAGTTGCCACGTCCGCCCTGTCAGCACGTACCGTACGGCAACACAGGTGGGACCAGGTGGGGCAGCGGGAAGGGGCATCCGGTTTGACCACGCACGCACCGCAGGCGGCGCAGGCCGTGACACTGCCCGCCTCGCTGGACGAGGCCGTGGCGGCGCTCGCCGCCATGCCCGCCGCCGTTCCCGTGGCCGGCGGCACCGACCTGATGGCCGCCGTCAACTCCGGGCAGCTGCGGCCCGCCGCCCTCGTCGGCCTCGGCCGGATCAGCGAGATCCGCGGCTGGCAGTACCAGGACGGCCACGCGCTGCTCGGCGCCGGCCTCACCCACGCCCGCATGGGGCGCCCCGACTTCGCCGCCCTCATCCCCGCTCTCGCGGCCGCCGCCAGAGCCGCGGGGCCGCCGCAGATCCGCAACGCGGGCACCCTGGGCGGCAACATCGCCTCCGCGTCCCCGACCGGTGACGCGCTCCCGGTACTGGCCGCGCTGGAGGCGACCCTCATCGTCGCGGGCCCGGGCGGCGTCCGCCGCGAGATCCCCGTCTCGCACCTGCTCGCGGGCATGGAGATGCTCCGCGGCGGCGAACTCATCGGGTACGTGCGCGTGCCGCTGCTGCACGCGCCGCAGGTCTTCCTGAAGGCCACCGGGCGGACCGGCCCCGGGCGCGCCATCGCCTCCGTGTCGCTGGTCCTCGACCCCGCCCGGCGCGGGGTGCGGTGCGCCGTGGGCGCCATAGCGCCGATGCCGCTGCGCCCTCTGGACGCCGAGCAGTGGGTCGCCTCGCTGATCGACTGGGACAACAACCGCGCGATCGTCCCCGAGGCGCTGGCCGCCTTCGGTGAGTACGTCGCCGCGGCGTGCATCCCCGATCCGGGCCCTGAGGAGGACGGTTCCGTACCGCCGCTGCCGCCCGCCGTACTGCACCTGCGGCGCACCGTCGCCGCGCTGGCCCGACGAGCACTGGGGAGGGCACTGGCGTGACCGACGACCAGCACGGGGACCGGCACGAGGACCGGCACGGCGAGGGCACACCTCTGGCGGGCAGTCGCTGGGACCCGCTGCCCCAGGGCGACTACGACGACGGCGCCACCGCCTTCGTCAAGCTCCCCGAAGGGGGCATCGACGCCCTCCTCGCGGACTCCCCGCTCGCCGCGCCCGGCCACGGCTACGTACCGCCGCCGATACAGGTCGCGCCCGGCGCCGACACGGGTACCGACCCGTCCACCGGTTCCTGGGCCCTGCCGCCCGAGACGGCCGACCCCGGCCGGCGGGACGCCGTGCGGTGGCCCGACCCGAACGCTCTGCCCGAGGAGCACCGGCAGCCCGCCCAGGACGCCTTCGACTACCGCCCCGGGGCCACCGGCCAGTGGGACTTCGACCAGTCCTCGCAGGGCGGCCCCGGAGCGCCCGGACATGACGCGCCCGGGCACGACGCGGCCGGACATGACGTGACCGGCCAGTGGTCCATTCCGGTCGCCGACGGGGACCTGCCCGACGAGTCCGGGGAGTTCACCACGTCGTCCCTGGTCGAGCAGTGGGGCGGCGGGAACCCACCCGCCACGCTGCCGGGCGGGGCGGCCGCGCCCTGGGCCGACGAGCCCTGGGTCCAGCAGCCCGCCGACGGGCACGGTGGCCATGAGCACTCTCCCGGCGGGCACGGTACCGCCGAGATCGTCGACGTCCCCGGAGAGCACGCCGACGAGATCGCCGTCTCCGCGCCGCGCGACCCGGGACACGACGGGGCGTTCGAGCTCCGCCGGGAGCACCGGGAGCACCGGGAGCAGGAGTACGTGGACGGCCCTGCGGCCGAGGCGGAAACGGCCGCCACACAAGCGGCTCCGCCGGAAACGGCTTCCACGGAAGCGGCCTTCACGGAAACGGCCGCCACGGAGGAGCCCGCCGAAGCCGCCGACGCCGACGTCGCTGTCGTCGACGCGGAGTCCGGGCCGGAGTCCGCGGCAGGGCCCGCGTCCGGGTCGGAGGACTCCCAGGCACTCCCGCCGCACAACGACCACCCCCTGGCCGCGTACGTCCTGCGGGGTGAACGGCGTCGAGCGGCCCGTGACGGACGCCTGGATCGGCGAATCGCTGCTGTACGTACTGCGCGAGCGGCTCGGCCTCGCGGGCGCCAAGGACGGCTGCTCGCAGGGCGAGTGCGGAGCCTGCAACGTCCAGGTCGACGGACGCCTCGTGGCGTCCTGCCTGGTGCCCGCGGTGACCGCCGCCGGGAGCGAGGTGCGTACCGTCGAGGGGCTCGCCGCCGACGGGCAGCCCTCCGACGTCCAGCGGGCGCTCGCCAAGTGCGGCGCGGTCCAGTGCGGCTTCTGCATCCCCGGCATGGCGATGACCGTGCACGACCTCCTCGAGGGCAACCCCGCGCCGACCGACCTCGAGACCCGCCAGGCCCTGTGCGGCAACCTGTGCCGCTGCTCCGGCTACCGGGGCGTCCTGGAGGCCGTACGGGACGTCGTGGCCGGGCGCGAGGCCCACACGGCCGCCGAGAGCTCCGCGGACGGCGACGAGGCCCGTATCCCGCGCCAGGCGGGCCCGGGCGGCGGTGGCGTCAACCCGTCCGCGTTCGAGCCCCACCAGTCCCACCAGCCCCACCAGCAGCCGTACGGCGAGGACGGAGGCCAGGAATGAGCAACGACACCGCCACCGCGACCACCGCGCAGCCCGGTACCGCTCCGGAGCCGCCGCCGCACGGCCTGGGCGTGTCCCTGCCGTCCGCCGAGGCCCGCGCCAAGACCGAGGGCACCTTCCCGTACGCGGCGGACCTGTGGGCCGAGGGACTGCTGTGGGCGGCCGTCCTGAGATCGCCCCACCCGCACGCGCGCATCCTGTCCGTCGACACCACCCACGCGCGCGAGATGGCCGGCGTACGCGCCGTCATCACGCACGAGGACGTGCCCGGCACCGCGCTGCTCGGCCGGGGCAAGGCCGACCGCCCGGTGTTCGCCTCCGACGTCGTGCGCCACCACGGCGAGCCCATCGCGGCCGTCGCGGCCGACCACCCCGACACCGCGCGCATGGCCGCCGCCGCCGTCATCGTCGAGTACGAGATCCTCGACCCGGTGACCGACCCGGAGCAGGCCTTCGAGGCCGAGCCCCTGCACCCCGACGGCAACCTCATCCGCCACATCCCGCTGCGCCACGGCGACCCGGACGCGGCGGGCGACATCGTCGTCGAGGGCCTGTACCGCATCGGCCGCCAGGACCCGGCCCCGATCGGCGCCGAGGCCGGTCTCGCCGTGCCCCGACCCGACGGCGGCGTCGAGCTCTACGTGGCGTCCACGGACCCGCACACCGACCGGGACACGGCGGCCGCCTGCTACGGGCTGGAGCCCGAGCGCGTGAAGGTCGTCGTCACCGGCGTGCCCGGCGCCACCGCCGACCGTGAGGACCAGGGCTTCCAGCTCCCCCTGGGGCTGCTCGCCCTGAAGACGGGATGCCCGGTCAAGCTGACCGCGACGCGCGAAGAATCCTTCCTCGGGCACGTCCACCGCCACCCCACGCTGCTGCGCTACCGCCACCACGCGGACGCCGAGGGCAAGCTGGTCAAGGTCGAGGCGCAGATCCTCCTCGACGCGGGCGCGTACGCGGACACCTCGTCGGAGGCCCTCGCCGCCGCCGTCTCCTTCGCCTGCGGCCCCTACGTCGTCCCGAACGCCTTCATCGAGGGCTGGGCCGTACGCACCAACAACCCGCCCTCCGGACACGTACGCGGCGAGGGCGCCATGCAGGTGTGCGCCGCCTACGAGGCCCAGATGGACAAGCTGGCGAAGAAGCTCGGCGTCGACCCGGCCGACCTGCGCCTGCGCAACGTGCTGGCCACCGGGGACGTGCTCCCGACCGGCCAGACGGTCACCTGCCCGGCCCCGGTGGCCGAACTGCTGCAGGCCGTCCAGGACTTCCCGCTGCCCGCCCTCCCCAAGGACACCCCCGAGGACGAGTGGCTGCTCCCGGGCGGCCCCGAGGGCGCCGGTGAGCCCGGCGCCGTACGGCGCGGCGTCGGCTACGCCCTGGGCATGGTCCACATGCTCGGCGCCGAGGGCACCGACGAGGTCTCGACGGCCACCGTGAAGGTCCACGACGGCATCGCCACCGTGCTCTGCGCGGCCGTGGAGACCGGCCAGGGCTTCACCACGCTGGCCCGCCAGATCGTCCAGGAGACGCTCGGCATCGAAGAGGTCCACGTGGCCTCCGTGGACACCGACCAGCCGCCCGCGGGCCCCGGCTCCCGAGGCCGTCACACCTGGGTGTCCGGCGGCGCCGTCGAACGGGCCGCCAAGATGGTCCGTACGCAGCTGCTGCAGCCCCTGGCGCACAAGTTCGGGATGTCCACCGAGCTGCTCCAGATCACCGACGGCAAGATCACCTCGTACGACGGCGTGCTGTCGACGACCGTCACCGAGGCGATGGACGGCAAGGAGCTGTGGGCGACCGCGCAGTGCCGCCCGCACCCCACCGAGCCGCTGGACGGCGCCGGCCAGGGCGACGCCTTCGTGGGCCTCGCCTTCTGCGCGATCCGCGCGGTGGTGGACGTCGACATCGAACTCGGCTCGGTACGCGTGGTCGAACTGGCGCTCGCCCAGGACGTGGGCCGCATCCTGAACCCCGCGCAGATCACCGCCCGTATCGAGGCCGGGGTCACCCAGGGCATCGGGGCCGCCCTCACGGAGAACCTGCGTACCGCGCGCGGTCTGGTGCGCCACCCCGACCTGACCGGGTACTCGCTGCCGACCGCCCTCGACGCCCCCGAGATCCGCATCGTGAAGCTCGTCGAGGAGCGCGACGTGGTCGCGCCCTTCGGAGCCAAGGCCGTCAGCGCGGTACCGGTCGTGACGTCCCCCGCGGCGGTCGCGTCCGCGGTACGGGCGGCGACCGGGCGTCCGGTCAACCGCCTCCCGATAAGGCCGCAGGCGGCCGTGGTGACCGCGACGCAGTGACATGGATCCCCGCTGGTCACGGCGGTGCGGGGGCGTTGTCAGTGGTGCCCGCTAGTGTTCTGGGCAGTGGGGGAGGACCGCTGGGCGGCGGGCCTGTTCGTGGGTGTTTCCGGAGGCGGGGCCGGGTTTCGAGGCCTGTGCCGACGCTTGCGTGCGTGTGCCGCCCGACCGGTCCTGCCGGGGGACTGTGAACAACGATCCACGGGGGAACGATGAGCACGACGGACACCGGCACCAGCATCGGCACCAGCTCCAGCACCGACTTCGGCATCGGCATGGGTATCGGAAGCGGCATCGCGAGGATCACTCTGCCCGAGGACGCGCTGGACCCGTACGTCACGCACGAACCGACGCGGCGCCGGCTGACGGGCCCGGGACTGCCGGCGGACGACGACATATTCACGTTCGCGGCGCTTCACGAGGCCGCCCGCCGGGGCGGGTTGCGCACGGTGGCGGACTCGACCGCGGACCCGGTCCGTCTCCCGGCGGACCTGCGCGACCAGTTGGTGATCGGCGCACTGCGGGACCCGGCCGGTACGGAGGCGGGTACGGACACGGAGTCGGTCCTGCTCGACGGCGCGACGGGCGAAGTGTCCACGACCTGCTTCCTGCACGACCGCCCCGACCTGATGGACCGCCTCCCGCTCGCACCCTCGCTGCGCGCCCTCACGGACTTCATGGCCGCGACGGACGAGATGACCGCCAGGAGCGGCCGGTTCGCGTCCTACGAGGGCCGGTTCGGACCCAAGGCGGTCGCCGGGATGTCGCAGCGGCTCCTCGCGCTCTTCGAGGAGGGCGTCGACGGCGAGATCCCGCCGTTCTGGAGGATGGCCGCGCTGATCCGCCCGCTGGCCCTCGTCGCGGGCCCGCCCGCCGATGCGGCGCTGACGCTCGACCTGCCAGCCCGTCTGCTGGACCAGGAGTTCGGGCAGGGCCGTGTCGTGCGCTTCGAGGACGTCGACTTCCCCGCGGCGCTCGCGCACGAGCCGACCCGGCGCTTCCTGCGCGAGACGGGCCTGCCCGAGGACGGCTTCCTGTTCCACCTGGACACGGACGTGCCGCTGCCGACGCTGGCCGAGTACTACGAGGACGAGCGCCCGCACGTGTTCACGGCCGACCGGCTCCCCGCGGGCAGCGACCACCTGATACGCCTCGGCCACCTGGTCGAGGACAACAGCCTGGTGGTCGACGGCACGACGGGCGCGATCCTGGACTGGAACGAGCCGGACGCCACGCTGTACGCCCTGAACACGGACGTCTCCACGCTGGCCTTCACCCTGTGGCTGCTGCACCGCGAGAGAGCGATCGACGAGTCCCTCGCCCACGAACTGACGGAGGCGGCCTACGACCACCTCGCCACGACGATGACGCAGACGCTGTCGAGGATCGACCCCACGGGCGGGACGGAGGGCAGCCGGCACTACTGGACGGAGATGTTCCAGGACGAGGCCGGCGGGGTGCTGTGACCTCGAAGGGTCTCCTCATCCTTCGTTCGGGTGGAGCTGCCGAGGGGCATCGCCCGGTCGGGTGAACGTGAGCCGGTGGCGCCGCGTGGCGTCGATACGGTTCCCCGATGACCTCGAACTCAACAGAAGCGCGCCCGGTGCGCTCCGCCGAACTGGGCACGCTCGTGGCCATGTCCTGGAGCCGTGCGACGCCCCAGGGCAGCGTTCCCTACATCCTCGCCTGCTCCCTCGGGGACGGCGAGCAGGGTCCGGAGGGCTCGTCGGCGTCCGTCGCGCAGTTGCTGCACAACTCCGGGCTCTCCACGGAGGAGGGTCTCGTCGACGCCTCCACCCGCCCGTCCCTGCCGATCAGCCTGCTCGTCGTGGACGGGTCGATCGTCCTCACCATGCCGCAGATCAACGCCCAGATCGTCCCCTCGGCGCAGTGGCTCAGCGCCGTCGCGGAGCGCGGCTGCGCGTGCCTCATCCTCACCACGCGCCCGTGGCCCGGTGGCGACCTCGACGACAACGAGACCCTGGCCGCCTTCGCCAACGACGAGGAGACCCTCAAGGCAGCGGCCGTCGTCGCCCTCCCGGCCCGCAAACTGCGCGACCGCTGACGCGGTACGTCCACCGGGCCGACCGAGACGGACGGATGAACGAACGGATGGGCGGCATCCCCCGGGGGATGCCGCCCATCCGTTCTGTCTGGTCAGGCCACCAGAGGCCGTGGCGGGAATTGAACCCACGTGCCTCGCTTTGCAGGCGAGTCCCTAAGCCACTCGGGCACACGGCCGAACTCGAGTCCGTTGTCGCGGGCTCGTCGTGTCGACCCTAGGGCTGGGGGCGGGCGGGGCCAAGGGGCTCGCGGGGGCCGCAACGGGACTGCCACACCGCGTTCATAAAAGGCGGGCGGCGGGGCCGGCCGGTCCTACGACCAAGGTCCCGGTCCGGGGCCGTCCTCCGACAGGGGTCAACGCTTGTCTTGCCCCTTACGCTGAAGATATGACTATCCCGGAACCGGGCGACACCGGCGTCGCCGCCACCCCTAGCGCACCACAAGACATCGTTGCCCCGGACGGCGTCCTCAGCCGTTCGCACCGGGCGCTCAGCATCGGGATCGTCTCCGTCGTGCTGCTGATCGCCTTCGAGGCGACGGCCGTCGGGACGGCCATGCCCGTCGCGGCGCGGGAGCTCGACGGGATATCGCTGTACGCGTTCGCGTTCTCCGGCTACTTCACGACCAGCCTCTTCGGCATGGTGCTGGCCGGGCAGTGGTCGGACCGGGCGGGCCCGCTGGGGTCGCTCACCGTGGGCATAGGGGCGTTCGCGGCGGGGCTGCTGCTCTCCGGGACGGCCGGGACCATGTGGTTTTTCATCCTCGGCCGGGCCGTCCAGGGCCTCGGTGGCGGCCTGGTGATCGTCGCGCTGTACGTGGTCGTGGGACGCGCCTATCCGGAACGGCTGCGGCCGGCCATCATGGCGGCGTTCGCGGCGAGCTGGGTGGTGCCGTCCGTCGTCGGCCCCCTCGCCGCCGGCGCGGTGACCGAACACCTCGGCTGGCGCTGGGTCTTCGTCGGTGTGCCGGTGCTGGTCGTGCTGCCGCTGGCGCTCGCGCTGCCGCAGATACGGCGCCGGGCGTCCGGGCCGGAGGACGGGACCGTCGCCGCGCCCTTCGACCGGCGGCGCATCCGGCTGGCCCTCGCCATCTCCGCGGGCGCCGGTCTGCTCCAGTACGCCGCCCAGGACCTGCGGTGGCTGTCCCTGGTCCCGGGCGCGGCCGGAGCGGCGCTGCTCGTTCCCGCGGTGCTCGGGCTGCTGCCGCGGGGCACCTACCGGGCGGCGCGCGGGCTGCCGTCCGTGGTGCTGCTGCGCGGGGTGGCGGCCGGGTCCTTCATCGCGGCCGAGTCGTTCGTGCCGCTGATGCTGGTCACCGAGCGGGGCCTGTCGCCGACGATGGCCGGCTTCTCGCTGGCGGCGGGCGGGGCCACCTGGGCGCTGGGCTCCTTCGTCCAGGCGAGGGCGCGGATGGAACCGTACCGGGAGCGGCTGATGACGCTGGGCATGGTGCTGACGGCGGCCTCCATCACCGCCGCGCCGAGCGTGCTGATCGACGGGGTGCCCGTGTGGACGGTGGCGGTGGCGTGGGGGTTCGGCTGCTTCGGCATGGGTCTGGTGATCTCCTCCAGCAGCGTCCTGCTCCTCAAGCTCTCCGCCCCCGGCCAGGCCGGCAAGAACTCCGCCGCCCTCCAGATATCCGACGGCCTCGCCAACGTGGTCCTGCTCGCCGCGGGCGGCGCGGCCTTCGCGGCGCTGGGCGGCGGCACGGTCGCCCACACGGCCACCCAGGCCTCCGGCGGCCACCCGTCCGCCTTCGTGGCGGTGTTCCTGCCGATGGCGGGGGTGGCGCTGGTAGGAGCCTGGGTGACTACACGGCTGCGGGCCGATCCTGCGTGACGGCGGGTCGCATCACGTGGTGCCGCCGGCCCGGCCGCGGCGCCCTGGACGTGCCGAGGATCGCCGTGTGGCCGGCGCGCTTCGCGTGCTGAGGCGCCGGGCGGTGGTGTGACCTGAGTCGCATCCACGGGTGACCTCGCGTCGTCCGCGCGTTGACGTTCACGGGCCGCCGGTAGGGTGGCCCGGTTGTCATACCCAGCCTCGCCGTACCCAGCCTCGTCATACGCGGCTGGGGACGGCGGCCGAGCCGCTCGACCACCCCCGGAGACCGTGACTACCACCGCCGCCAGTGCCTCCTCCTCGCACCACCTGTCTCCCGCGTTCCCCGGGCGGGCCCCCTGGGGCACCGCCGGCAAGCTGCGCGCCTGGCAGCAGGGGGCGATGGAGAGGTATCTCCAGGAGCAGCCGCGCGACTTCCTCGCCGTCGCCACGCCCGGCGCCGGCAAGACCACCTTCGCGCTGACGCTCGCGTCGTGGCTGCTGCACCACCACGTCGTGCAGCAGGTGACCGTGGTCGCGCCCACCGAGCACCTGAAGAAGCAGTGGGCGGAGGCGGCCGCGCGGATAGGGATCAAACTGGATCCCGAGTACAGCGCTGGCCCGCTCAGCAAGGAGTACCAGGGCGTCGCCGTGACCTACGCCGGTGTCGGCGTGCGCCCCATGCTCCACCGCAACCGCTGCGAGCAGCGCAAGACCCTCGTCATCCTCGACGAGATCCACCACGCCGGTGACTCCAAGTCCTGGGGCGAGGCGTGCCTGGAGGCCTTCGAGCCCGCCACCAGGCGGCTCGCCCTCACCGGTACGCCCTTCAGGTCCGACACCAACCCCATCCCCTTCGTCGCGTACGAGGAGGGCAGGGACGGGATCCGCCGCTCCGCCGCCGACTACACGTACGGCTACGGGAACGCGCTGGCCGACCACGTCGTGCGGCCCGTCATCTTCCTCTCCTACAGCGGCAACATGCGGTGGCGTACGAAGGCGGGGGACGAGATCGCCGCCCGGCTCGGCGAGCCGATGACCAAGGACGCGATCAGCCAGGCCTGGCGCACCGCCCTCGACCCGCGCGGCGAGTGGATGCCCAGCGTGCTGCGCGCCGCTGACCGGCGGCTCACCGAGGTGCGCAAGGGCATCCCGGACGCGGGCGCCCTCGTCATCGCCTCCGACCAGGACTCGGCCCGCGCCTACGCCAAGCTCATCCGCGAGATCACCGGCAGCAAGGCCACGCTCGTCCTGTCCGACGACACGGGCGCCTCCAGCCGGATCGACGACTTCGCGGCGAGCGACGACCGGTGGATGGTCGCCGTCCGCATGGTGTCCGAGGGTGTCGACGTGCCGCGCCTGGCCGTCGGCGTGTACGCGACCACCATCTCGACCCCGCTCTTCTTCGCGCAGGCCGTCGGCCGTTTCGTACGGTCCCGGCGGCGCGGTGAGACCGCCTCCGTCTTCCTGCCGACCGTCCCCGACCTCCTCACCTTCGCCAACGAGATGGAGGTCGAGCGCGACCACGCCCTCGACAAGCCCAAGAAGCAGGGCGAGGAGGACCCGTACGCCGAATCCGAGAAGGAGATGGAGGAGGCGAACAAGGAGCAGGACGAGGACACCGGCGAGCAGGAGCAGTTCTCCTTCGAGGCGCTGGAGTCCGAGGCCGTCTTCGACCGGGTCCTCTACGACGGCGCCGAGTTCGGCATGCAGGCCCACCCCGGGAGCGAGGAGGAGCAGGACTACCTCGGCATCCCCGGGCTCCTCGAACCCGACCAGGTCCAGCTCCTCCTGCAGAAGCGGCAGGCCCGGCAGATCGCGCACAGCCGCAAGAAACCGGACGACGAGGCCGACCTGCTCGAACTGCCCGCCGAGCGCCGCCCCGTGGTCTCCCACAAGGAGATGCTGGAGCTGCGCAAGAAGCTCAACACCATGGTCGGCGCGTACGTCCACCAGAGCGGCAAGCCGCACGGCGTGATCCACACCGAGCTGCGGCGCGTGTGCGGCGGTCCGCCGAGCGCGGAGGCGACCGCCGGGCAGCTGCGCCAGCGGATCGAGAAGGTCCAGGAATGGGCCACCCGTATGCGGTGACCGTGTGCGGCGACTGTGCGCGGTGACGGTATGCGGTGACCGTGCGCGGGTGACCACATGCTGGGACGGCCGCGACGTCCTGCGGCCGTACGTCGACACGAGCGCCGGTGCCGTTCTGGCACCGGCGCTCGCGCGTGTCCGCGCTCCGTGCGGCGTGGTGCGCGCCGGGTGGCCCGCCCGGGTCACATCGGGACAGAAGTGGATCAAACGCTGAGTAATCGTGGCCGGTCCGTACCTGTGTCTGACCGGATTCTGGACGGAGCCTTCCGCTGAGCGGACCGGGTCGCTACTGTCCCGCTACGCACACGCACCGTGGCAGCGCCGCCGCGGAGCGCAGCCGGTACATGCCCGGGAGTGCCCGGGACGCTGCCGACCGGCGGCCTCTGACGCGCGTCGCCGATGGGACAGGTGACGCATCCGCCACGCAGGGGGCCGCCGACTCTCACCACTAAGGAGTGGGCGTCGTGACCGCGGAGACCTCCCAGACGCTCGACCGGGGACTGCGCGTCCTCAAGCTGCTCGCCGACACCGACCACGGTCTGACCGTCACCGAGCTGTCCAACAAACTCGGAGTCAACCGGACCGTCGTGTACCGGTTGCTCGCCACACTGGAGCAGCACGCCCTCGTCCGCCGTGACCTGGGCGGCCGGGCCCGGGTCGGGCTCGGTGTGCTGCGGCTCGGACGGCAGGTGCATCCGCTGGTCCGTGAGGCCGCGCTGCCCGCGCTGCGGTCACTGGCCGAGGACATCGGGGCGACGGCCCACCTCACCCTGGTCGACGGTACGGAGGCGCTCGCCGTCGCCGTGGTCGAGCCGACGTGGACGGACTACCACGTGGCGTACCGGGCCGGGTTCCGGCATTCACTGGAGCGGGGAGCGGCCGGCAAGGCGATCCTCGCCGCGCGGGCCGCCGCCACGGACGAGCCCGGGTACACGCTCACGCACGGCGAGCTGGAGGCCGGGGCGAGCGGGGCCGCTGCCGCGTTGATCGGGGTGACGGGAGTGGAGGGGAGCGTGGGGGTCGTGATGCTCGCGGACGCCGTGCCGGAGCGGGTGGGGCCGCGTGTCGTGGACGCGGCGCGGGAGGTTGCCGACGCCCTGAGGTGAGTTCGGGCCGGGCCGGCCCGGCCCGGGCGTCGACCGTGGGCCGGATGTCGGCCGCGGGCCGGACGTGGCTGGTCGCGCAGTTCCCCGCGCCCCCGGGGAGCGCGCGCGGGCCCGGAGTCCGAGGGTGCGGGCGGGCCGTGGCCGGTCGTGCTCGCACGTTAGATTGATCCCGTGCCCTCTCGCTTCTCTCGGTTCTCCCCGCTTTCCCGGCTCCAGGCCGTCGGTGTCTGTGCCCTGCCCGTCGTGGGCCTGCTCGCCGTGGCGGTGTTCGCGCCGTTGCCGTTCTCGTTGGCGCAGCCCGGGATGACCGCGGACGTCCTCGGGGAGAACAAGGGCGACCCGGTGATCACGATCTCCGGTGCGAAGGCCCGCGAGACGAGCGGGCAGCTGCGGATGACGACCATCGAGGCGACCGGACCGGACGCGGACATCGGCCTCGGTGACGTGCTCGACGGCTGGTTCCGTACGGACCGCGCGGTGATGCCGCGCGACGCGGTCTATCCGAACGGGGACAGCGTCGAGGAGATCGAGGACTACAACGCCGAGGAGATGAAGAAGTCCCAGGACACCGCCACCGAGGCGGCCCTGGACCACCTGGGCGAGAAGCCGGACGGCATCGAGGTCACCCTGGAGCTCGCCGACGTGGGCGGTCCGAGCGCCGGGCTCCTCTTCTCCCTCGGCATCGTCGACAAGCTGGACGGCGACGGCAGCGGCGGCGACCTCACGGGCGGCCGCGTCATCGCCGGTACGGGGACGATCGACGCCGGCGGAAAGGTCGGCGCGGTCGGGGGAGTGGCCCTCAAGACCCAGGCCGCCCGCCGCGACGGCGCGACGGTCTTCCTGGTGCCGAAGGCGGAGTGCTCCGACGCGGAGTCGGAGCTGCCGAAAGGGCTCCGCCTCATCCCGGTGACGACCCTGAAGGGTGCCGTCGACTCCCTCGTGGCGCTGGAGAAGGGCCGGGGCTCCGTCCCCTCCTGTTAGGTCCCGCCCCGGCGGCGTCAGGTCCCGCCCGGCGGCGGACGGTCGCTCAGCCCTCCTTCACGAACCCCTCCGCCTTCATCCAGTCCAGTGCCACCGCGTGCGGGTCCTCGCCGTCGACGTCCACCTTCGCGTTCAGTTCCTGCGCCACGGCGTTGTCCAGCCGTGCCGTGACCGGCGCCAGGACGTCGGCGATCGCCGGATACTTCTCGAAGGTCCTGGAGTTGATCTGCGGAGCCACGTTGTAGTTGGGGAAGAACTTCCTGTCGTCCGTCATCACCGCGAGGTCCATGGACTTGATGCGCCCGTCGGTGGTGAAGACCTCCCCGTAGGTGCAGCTCCCCTTCTTCACCTGGGTGTAGATGATCCCGGTGTCCATCTGCGTGATGTTCCCGCCGGGCAGCTTCATCCCGTACGCCTTCTCCATGCCCGGCATCCCGTCCGCCCGGTTGGCGAACTCGCTCTCCACGCAGACCGTGACCGCCTTGGGGTCCGACCTGGCGAGGGCGGCCACCTCGGAGAGCGTCCTCGTGCCGTACTTCTTGGAGTTGGTCCGGTTCATGGCGAGCGCGTACGTGTTGTTCAGCGCCGAGGGCGCCAGCCAGGTGAGCCCGTTCTTCCGGTCCGCCTCGCGCACGGCCTCCCACTGCTTCCCCGGGTCCGCGATCGGGTCGCTGTTGCCCAGGTAGGTGATCCACGCGGTGCCCGTGTACTCGTAACCGGCGTCCGCGTCCCCGTTCCTGACCGCTTCCCGGGAGCCGATGGAGCCCTGGATGCCCGTGCGGTCCAGGACGTCGGCGCCGGCCGCCTGGAACGCGATGCCCATGATCGCCCCGAGGACGAGCTGCTCGGTGAACTCCTTGCTGGTCACGGTCAGATCGGCGCCCTTGAGCGGCTGCCCCCGCCCGACCGATCCCGGCTTCACGTCGTCGACCATGGGCGACCCGCTGGTCAGCCCGCACCCGGGGACCACGGCGAGCGCGGCCAGCAGGGCCGTCGCCGCCACCGGAGCCGTGGGACGTCTCATGCGCCCGCCTCCAACCCACTCGGACCGAGCAGCAGTTCCGCCAGCGACGCCAGCCAGTCGACCAGCAGCGCCAGCGCGACGGTCAGGATCGAGCCGAGGACCAGCACCGGCATCCGCTGGTTGGTGATCCCGGTCGTGATCAGCACACCGAGACCGCCGCCCCCGCCGAACGTGGCGAGCGCCGCCGTGCCCACGTTCAGGACGAGCGCGGTACGGACACCGGCGAGGATCAGCGGGACGGCGAGGGGGAGTTCGACCCGGCCCAGCACGCCCAGCGGTGACATGCCGATGCCCCGGGCGGCCTCCAGGAGCGTCGGGTCGTTCGCCTTCAGCCCGGCGATCGTGTTCGACAGGACCGGCAGGACGGCGTACGCGATGATGCCGATCAGCGCCGCCTTCCGGCCGATGCCCAGCCAGATCACCAGCAGGGCCAGCAGACCGATCGCGGGCGTCGCCTGCCCCATGTTGGCGAAGGTCATGGCCAGCGGGGTCGCCCTGCGGAAGGCCCCCGCGGGTCAGCAGGACGCCCAGCGGGATCGCGATGACCAGCACGAAGAAGGTGGAGATCACGGTCAGTTCGATGTGCTGCCGCAGCGCCTTCCCCACCTGCCCGTTCGAGAGCGCGTTCTCGGAGAGCGGGTCGAGGTCCGCCTGCCGGAACCAGATCCAGGTGGCCAGCAGCCCGACGACGAGCACGGCCGGCAGGAAGGTCAGCTTCCGCCAGCCGAACCTGGGCGTCCGTGACGGGGCGGTCGGCGCGGCGGGGTCCTCTTCGAACGCGGCCTCCCGCCCGGCCTCGGGACCGGCGTCCTCGGGTCCGCGACCGACGTGCCCGGTGTGCCCGGCGTCCGCACGGGCGTGCCGGACATCCGCACCGCCGCCGGCGCTGCCACCGCCGCCACCCTCGCCAACACCACCACCACTGCCACCACGGTCACGACGGCTCCCGGGACCGGAGGTGCTCATGCCTGCTCCTCCCCACCGCCGTGCACGCCCTCCTGCTCGTGACGGGTCTGCTCGAGGCGCGACTCCGCCAGTTCGTGCTGGTTCTCCATCGCTTCGAGCCGGTCGGCCTCCAGCAGCTCGTGCACGGAGTTCATGAGCGTCTCCATGTCCACCACGCCGGTGTACTCCCCGCGCCGCCCGGTCACCACGACCCGCCCGGCATTGTCCGTGAGCACGGCCTCCAGCGCGTCCCGCAGCGTCGCGTCCCGGGTCACCGTGTCGTTCACCGGCGTGCCCGCGCGGGCCAGTGAGCCCCGGGCCCGCATGAGGTCGCCGCGCCGCAGCCACTTGTAGGGCCGGCCCCGCCGGTCGAGCAGCAGGATCTCGTTCGTACCGCTCGCCCTGACCCTGTTGAAGATCTCCTGCAGCGGGTCGTCGACGGTCACCGTCGGATAGTCGGTGATCTCCACGTTCCGTACGCGCGTCAGGTTCAGCCGCTTCAGGGCGGCCCCGGCGCCCACGAACCCGGACACGAAGTCGTCGGCCGGGTTGGTGAGGATCGCCTCCGGGGTGTCGAACTGCGCGATGTGCGACCGCTCCCGCAGCACCGCGATCCGGTCGCCCAGCTTGATGGCCTCGTCGAAGTCGTGCGTGACGAAGACGATGGTCTTGTGCAGCTCGTGCTGGAGCCGGATCAGCTCGTCCTGGAGGTGGTCGCGCGTGATGGGGTCGACGGCGCCGAACGGCTCGTCCATCAGCAGCACCGGCGGATCGGCGGCCAGCGCCCGCGCCACGCCCACCCGCTGCTGCTGGCCGCCGGACAGCTGCCGCGGATAACGGCCGTGGAACTCACCGGGGTCGAGCCCGACCAGGTCCAGCATCTCCTCGATCCGGTCCGCGACCCGCGTCTTCGACCAGCCGACCATCTTCGGCACGAGCCCGATGTTCTGGGCGACGGTCATATGGGGGAAGAGCCCCGAGGACTGGATGGCGTACCCGATCTTGCGCCGCAGTTTCACGGGATCCATGTGGGTGACGTCCTCGCCACCGATCCGGATCCGTCCGCCGGAGGGCTCGATCAGCCGGTTGATCATCTTCAGGGTGGTGGACTTCCCGCATCCCGAGGGCCCCACGAAGACGACCAGCTCACCGGCGCTGATCTCCATGGTGACGCTGTCGACGGCGGGATCGGGACTTCCCGGGTACCGCTTGGTGAGATTCTCCAGCCGGATGGTGGCCCCGGTCGTGGCCCGGTCCTCGCCTGCGCCCCCGTCCCCGGCGCGCTCGTCGGGCACCGGCACCGGTACCGCGGGTGTCTCAGACACGGATCCCCCTGGGGATGGTCAGCCGCCCGACGAGGACGTATGCGGCGTCGAACAACAGCGCGAGGACGATGATCCCGAGCGTGCCCGCGAGCACCTGGTTGAGCGCGTTCCTGCTGCCCAGCGAGGCGATCCCGCGGAAGATCTCATTGCCGAGCCCGGGCCCGGAGGCGTACGCGGCGATGGCGGCGATGCCCATCAGCATCTGCGTGGAGACCCGGATCCCGGTCAGGATCGGCGGCCAGGCCAGCGGCAGCTCGACGCGTACGAGCCGCGCGATCCGCGACATCCCGATGCCTGTGGCGGCGTCCACCAGCGACGGGTCGACCCCGCGCAGCCCGACGATCGAGTTGCGGACGACGGGCAGCAGTCCGTACAGGACGAGGGCGATGACGGTGGGCGGGACACCCAGTCCCACGACCGGGATCAGCAGGCCGATCATGGCGAGCGACGGAATGGTGAGCAGGGTCGCGGTCGTCGTCGTGGCCAGGTTCCCGGCCCAGCCGCTGCGGTAGGTGACGACCCCGATGAGCACGCCCAGGAGGGTCGCGACGACCATGCACTGGAAGACGGCGCCGGCGTGCTGGTAGGCGTCGGCGAGGAGCTGCTGATGACGACTGCCGAGGTACTCCCAGAAGTTCACCCGCTGTCACCTCACCCGAATCGCCTCAGTCACCCGGTCACGCAGTCACCCGGTCACCCGGTCACGCGGTCGCGCGGTCACCCAGTCGTTCGTTCGTCGTCGTTCACCCGTCGTCCCTCGACGCCTGCTCCACCAGCGGGATGATCCGCAGCGGAACCGGGTTCTCCATGACGATCGCCGTGGAGGCCCGGACGATGCCATCAAAACCGACGACGCGGTCGATCACACGCTGGAGATCGGCGTTGGACCGCGCCACGAGCCGGCACAGCATGTCCCCGCCACCCGTGGTCGTGTGCAGCTCCAGCACCTCCGGCACGGTCGCCAAGTGGGCCCGTACGTCCGCGCCTTGGCCCTGCCGGATCTCAAGGGTCGCGAAGGCGGTGACGGGATAGCCGAGGGCCGCGGGATCCACCTGCGGCCCGAACCCCCGGATGACGCCATTCGACTGAAGCCGGTCCAGCCGCGCCTGCACGGTCCCGCGCGCGACACCGAGCCGGCGGGACATCTCCAGCACGCCGATCCGCGGTTCCCGGGCCAGCAGCACGATGAGCCGCCCGTCCAGCCGGTCGATCCCCACAAGCGCCTCCCACGTAGTCACCCTGTACACAACGATCGGTAAATGACCCCTTTCGTTGCACACAATGCCCAGCCGTTCCGCAAACTATTGCGCACCTTGCGAAACGGAGAGAGCCTGCGGCCATGACTCAGACCACGCACCACACCCCCGACACCGCGCGGCAGGCAGACCCCTTCCCGGTCAAGGGAATGGACGCGGTCGTCTTCGCCGTGGGCAACGCCAAGCAGGCGGCGCACTACTACTCCACCGCCTTCGGTATGAAGCTCGTCGCCTACTCCGGACCGGAGAACGGCAGCCGGGAGACCGCCAGCTACGTCCTGGAGAACGGCTCCGCCCGCTTCGTGTTCACCTCGGTCATCAAGCCCGCCACCCCCTGGGGCCACTTCCTCACCGAGCACGTGACCGAACACGGCGACGGGGTCGTCGACCTGGCCATCGAGGTGCCGGACGCCCGCGCCGCGTTCGCCTACGCCGTCGAGCACGGGGCCCGCCCGCTCACCGAGCCGCACGAGGTCGAGGACGAGCACGGCACGGTCGTCCTCGCCGCGATCGCCACGTACGGCAGGACCCGTCACACCCTGGTCGAACGCACGGGCTACGAGGGCCCCTACCTCCCCGGCTACACGGCCGCCGCCCCGATCGTCGAACCGCCCGCCCGGCGCACCTTCCAGGCCATCGACCACTGCGTGGGCAACGTCGAACTGGGCCGGATGAACGAGTGGGTCGGCTTCTACAACAAGGTCATGGGCTTCACGAACATGAAGGAGTTCGTGGGCGACGACATCGCCACCGAGTACAGCGCCCTGATGTCGAAGGTCGTCGCCGACGGCACGCTCAAGGTCAAGTTCCCGATCAACGAGCCCGCCGTCGCCAAGAAGAAGTCCCAGATCGACGAGTACCTGGAGTTCTACGGCGGCGCCGGCGTCCAGCACATCGCCCTGAACACCAACGACATCGTCAGCACGGTCCGCACGATGCGCGCCGCGGGCGTTCAGTTCCTCGACACCCCGGACTCCTACTACGACACCCTCGGCGAGTGGGCGGGCGAGACCCGCGTCCCCGTCGAGACCCTGCGCGAGCTGAAGATCCTGGTCGACCGCGACGAGGACGGCTACCTGCTCCAGATCTTCACCAAGCCGGTCCAGGACCGTCCGACCGTCTTCTTCGAGATGATCGAACGCCACGGCTCGATGGGCTTCGGCAAGGGCAACTTCAAGGCCCTCTTCGAAGCGATCGAACGAGAGCAGGAACGCCGCGGCAACCTCTGAGCCCCCCGGGAAAACGGCCCCGCGGCCCCCACCGCGGGGCCGCACCCGTCACCGGCCGCTGTCGCCACCGGCCGTATCCCTCACCGGCCGCTGTCGCCACGCGCCCGCCGGCTCGCCCAGCTCCTCCAGCGCCCGCAGCGCGACCGGCACGAGGAGGGGCGAGAACGCCGGATTGATCCGCAACGCCTCCTCAAGATGCCGCCGGCCGGCCCAGTCCATCCCCAGCGCCCGTTCGACCGTCCCCCGGTGATACGCGTACAGCGCGACCCGCGCCCCGCCCCCGCGCTCCCGGTCGGTGGCCCGGGTGGCGAACCCGAGCGCCTCCTTGTCCTTCCCGGCCCGGTGCAGCGCCCACCCCAGCGCATCCGCGACGGCCGCCGACGGATGCCGGGCCCACTCGGCCCGCAACCGCCGGACGGCCGCCCCCGCGTCCCCGTGATCCGCCTCGAACACCCCGAGCACCAGCTCGTCGTTCACACCCCCCGCGCCGCCCTCCCGCACCCGCGCCCGCACCAGGTCGTACTGGACCCGGGCGGCCCCGCCCACCCCCAACGACTCGTACAGCTCGCCCAGCTCCAGCGCGTACTGCGGCAGCGGCCGGGTGGCCAGCGCCGACCGGTACGCCCGCAGCGCCTCGGAGTGCCGGCCCAGCGCCACCAGCGCCCGCCCCCGCCCCGCCTGCGCCGCGTGCTCACCGGGCTCGGCGCGCAGCGCGGCCTCGTGGGCGCGCAGCGACTCGACGGGTTCCCCGCGCTCCCAGGCCAGCTCACCGACCCGCACGAGACAGGCGGCCCGCTCCGCCGGAGTCGGAGCGAGCGCCGCCGCGTCCGAGAAGGCGGCAGCGGAGTCCTCCCGCCACCCCCGGTCCCGGTACACGAGCCCCGCGGCCGTGAGCATCCGCGCCCTCGCCGCCGGGCCCGCCGAACCGGCCGGGGGAAGCGCGACGAATGTGTCCAGCGCCTTGCGCGCGGCCTTGTGGTCGCCGAGTCCCCGGTACGCGTCGATCAGCGCGGGATAGGCCGTCCACCGTTCGGGTGAGGCGGCCACCGCGGCCTCGCCCCACCTCCGCGCGGCCCGGAAGTCGTGCCGCGCGTCGGCGAGCGCGGCCATCCCGCGGAACGCCTCGGTGTTTCCCTCGGGCCGTCCCTCGATCGACGTACGCAACGCCGCTTCGGCCTTCGGGTAGTACCGCGGCTCGGCGGTCCGTCCGCCCCGCTCCACGTACGCCGCGCCGAGCTCGGCCCACGACCGCACATCACCCGGATGGGCCCGCAGATGCGCCTCGCGGTCCCGGATGAGCGCGCCGAGGTCGGGCAGCGAGGCGGGCGCCCCGGTCCCGACGGCGGTGGCGGCCCGCGCCACGGGCCCGGGAGCGGCCGGCGGCCGGCGATCCCCGTCGGGCATCACCACGAGCGCGCCCCCCAGCGCCAGGCAGCCCACGACGGCCCCGGCGACAGCGCGCCGCACGAGGACATCACGCCGGACCGAACCGCTCCCCGTCCCGGCGCCCGTCCTTGTCCCGGCCGCCGGGTCCTTCCCCGGGCCGCACTCCACACCGCCGCTCTCCATGCCGCTCACTGTGCGTCAGTACGAAGAGCACATCCGTCCACCACCCCGGCCCGGAAAGCCCCGCGCGGGCGGGGTTCACACCGATGGCCCCGAGTGCGACGCTGTGATCATGAGCCGTATCGAAGCCCGACCCGATGAGGACGCCGTGGCGGTGGGCAGCCTCACCGAACGTCTCACCGCACGTCTCCTCGCGGGCCTGCCGGCCGAGGCCGTCCTCACCGACCCGGACGTCACCAGCTCGTACGCCAACGACATGGCCAGCTTCTGCGAGGCCGGCACCCCCGCCGCCGTCGTGCTGGCGCGCACCGTCGAGCAGGTCCAGCACGTCATGCGGGTCGCGACCGAACTGCGCGTACCGGTCGTCCCGCAGGGCGCCCGCACGGGCCTGTCGGGAGCCGCCAACGCCTCCGAGGGCTGCATCGTGCTGTCCCTGGTCAAGATGGACCGCATCCTGGAGATCAGCCCGGTCGACCGGATCGCGGTGGTGGAGCCGGGCGTCGTCAACGCCACGCTCTCCCGCGCCGTCAACGAACACGGCCTCTCCTACCCGCCGGACCCCTCCAGCTGGGAGATGTGCACGATCGGCGGCAACATCGGCACGGCCTCGGGCGGCCTGTGCTGTGTGAAGTACGGGGTGACGGCCGAGTACGTCCTCGGCCTGGACGTCGTCCTCGCCGACGGGCGCCTGCTGTCCACCGGCCGCCGCACGGCGAAGGGCGTCGCCGGATACGACCTGTCGCGGCTCTTCGTCGGCTCGGAGGGCTCGCTCGGCATCGTCGTCGGGGCGACCCTCGCCCTGAAGCCCCGGCCTCCGCAACAGCTCGTGCTCGCGGCCGAGTTCGCGTCGGGGGCCGCCGCCTGCGACGCGGTCTGCCGGATCATGGAGGGCGGCCACGTGCCGTCCCTCCTCGAACTGATGGACCGTACGACGGTGCGGGCCGTCAACGACATGGCGCACATGGGCCTGCCGGAGAGCACCGAGGCCCTGCTGCTCGCCGCCTTCGACACGCCCGACCCGGCCGCCGACCTCGCCGCGGTGGGCGCGCTGTGCGAGGCGGCCGGCGCCACCCAGGTCGTACCGGCGGAGGACGCGGCCGAGTCGGAACTGCTCCTGCAGGCCCGCCGGCTGTCCCTCACCGGGCTGGAGGCGGTCAAGGGCACGACGATGATCGACGACGTGTGCGTACCGCGCTCCAGGCTCGCGGAGATGCTCGAAGGGGTCGACAGGATCGCCGGGAAGTACCGGCTGACGATCGGGGTCGTCGCCCACGCGGGCGACGGCAACACCCATCCGACGGTCTGCTTCGACGCGGGCGATCCGGACGAGTCCCGGCGCGCGCGGGAGTCCTTCGACGAGATCATGGCCCTCGGCCTGGAGCTCGGCGGCACCATCACCGGCGAGCACGGCGTGGGCGTCCTGAAGAAGGAGTGGCTGGCACGCGAGATCGGCCCGGTCGGCATCGAGGTGCAGCGGGCGCTGAAGGCGACCTTCGACCCGCTGGGCATCCTCAACCCCGGCAAGCTCTTCTGAGACACCTTCGCCCCTCACCCTCCGGCCCCTCACCCTTCGGCGCCTCGCTCCCCGTCTTCTCACTCCCCGTCCGCGGACTCGTCCGAGGGCCACGGGTCGCACAACCACAAATCGTCGGCCGGCGTCGGCGCGAGCAGTTCGGCGAGGCCGCCGTCGATACCGAGCCGGCCGCTCTCGGTGCCGGGCGGTACCGCGACCAGGGTGCGCTCCAGCCAGGCCGACACCTGCGCGGCGGGCGCCTCCAGGAGGGCGTCCCCGCCGGGCGAGCTCAGCGCCATCAGGACGACACCGCGCCCGCCGATCTTCGTCGGCCACACCCGTACGTCCCCGTGCCCGCACGGCCGGAACACGCCCTCGACGAGCAGCTCGCGCGCGAACGTCCAGTTCACCGGGTGGTCGGTGCCGATGTGGAAGGTGACGTGGACGGCGTACGGGTCGCGGGCGCGGTAACTCAGCAGCGCGGGGACCGGAATGCTGCGGTCGGGGGACAGGACCAGCTGGAGTTCGAGCTCACGCTCCACCACGGTGTCGTCGTTCATGTCGTCCGGTTCCTCTCGTGTCCGGGGCCCGTCGGGCAGGCCCGTACGAGTGGAGACGGGATGGGGCCCGGAGCATTACGCCGGTTCGCGGAATTTTCCCGGGAGGGCTCCACCGGCCGAGTCCCTATACCCCGTAGCGACGGGAAAACGTGTGGGAACGCCGCTCGAAGGGGGTAGGTACACCAGGAGCGGCAGTGGCGCGTGCGCCGGTCTGATAGATGTGGACGCTCAACACGACCCCCGAGCAGATACGGGACGACGGACATGAGCGCCCCAACCCCGGCCCCCGGCGACGACAGGCCCCGCGAGGGGTACTACCCCGACCCGTCCATTCCTGGATATGTCCGGTACTGGAACGGTGCCTCCTGGGTGCCGGGCACCAGCCGGCCGGCGCCGGCCGGCGGCGAGTCGATCTCGCCGTCCCCGTCCGCGTCCGCACCGGCGGCCGCGCGGCCCGCACCCGTGTCCACGGAGGAGACGGGTCCGCACTTCTTCGACGAGGACCCGCCCTCGGCGGCCGCGGGGCCGTCGCCCGCCGAGGCGCAGCACGGCAGCCGTCCCGAGCCGGCCACCGCGTGGGGCGCCGACCGCTCCCGGCAGACCGGCTTCGGCGGTGATCCGGACCGCCGGGTCCGCTGGGGTTCCCCGGACCCGCGCGTACCGTCGGATCCGGCCGGGCAGTCCCCGCCCGCGCAGCAGGCGCAGCCCGTCCAGCAGTCCCTGCCCGCGCAGCAGGCGCAGCCGGACGGCAGGTCGGACCATACGGACGGCACGGCCACGTTCCACGCGTCCGACGCCGGGCAGGACGGCGGGACGTCCACGCCCCCCTCCTCCGGCACCGTGGTCTTCCGCAGACCCACGGGACCCGTACGCCCCACGGACGCCGCGGGAGCCACCGGGTCGGCGGGGTCGGCCGGCGCCATGGGCGCCGGACGCGCGCACGTCGCGGGCAAGTCCGGTGCGGGAAGCGCACCGAAGCCGGGCACGGACGCCGCTCAGGCCGGTGCCGGTGCCGCTGCGGCTGCCGCTGCCGGGAACGTGCCGGGCCAGGGCGCCCCCGGCTCCCGCGAACCCGCCTCCGGACCCCTCGCTTCCGAACCCCTCGTCTCCGAGGGCACGATGACCTTCAGGACCGTGTCGCCGAGAGCGGGCCAGGAGCCCGCGGCGCAGGCCCGCCCGGGCTCCGCCCGGGGACCCGCCGCCCCCGCCTCCTCGTTCACCGCGCCGGCGGCTCCCGCCGGTCCGCAGCAGGTGCAGCCCGCCCCCGCTCCTGCCCCGACTCCTTCCCCCGCCCCGGCCGCCGCCGTGCCGCCGCAGCAGTCGGCCGCCCAGGCGCCCATGAGCGCGGGTCCCGGTGGCGGGCAGCCCTCCTGGGCCCAGCAGGTGCACCGGCTGGCCGGGCCGGACGAGGAGCAGCCCGTCGTGCCGTGGAAGCCGGTGCGGGAGGATCCGTTCCAGGCCGCCGCCCGCTCGCAGGCGAACGCGCGCCCGGCCGGGCTCGGCAAGCGGTTCGCCGCCCGTCTCGTGGACACGCTCGTGCTGGCCGTGGTCACCGGGGCGGCCGCCGTACCGCTCGGCACGAGGGCCCTCGACCACGTCGACGGGAAGATCGACGCCGCCAAGCAGTCCGGTGAGACGGTCACGGTCTGGCTGCTGGACGGCACGACCGCGCTCTACCTCGGCCTCGTGCTCGCCGTACTGATCGTGTTCGGCGTCCTCTACGAGGCGCTGCCCACCGCGAAGTGGGGCCGCACACCGGGCAAGAAGCTGTTCGGTCTCCAGGTGCGGGACATCGAGGGCGGCGACCCGCCGTCGTTCGGCCCGGCCCTGCGCCGCTGGCTCGTCTACATCGTCCCGGGGGTCCTCGTCATCGGCGTCGCGGGTGTCGTGTGGGGCCTGTTCGACCGCCCGTGGCGCCAGTGCTGGCACGACAAGGCGGCCCACACCTTCGTCGCCGGCTGACGGGTACTCCGGACGGCCCCTCCCTCATTGCGGGCGGGGAGGGTTCGCGGTCGACTCGTGACATGAGTACCGAGCCGCCGCCCCCTCCGGACGAGGACCCGTTCCGGAAACAGCCGCCACCCCCGGGACAGGGCGGTGGCTCCCCGTACGGCGGCGAGCCCTCGCCGGGTGACGGCTCCCCGTACGGCGCCGCCCCGCCGCCCTACGGAGGCGGTGACCCCTACGGCGGCGGTCCGTACGCCACCGACCCGCTCGCCGGGATGCCGCCGCTCGCCGACAGCGGTAAGCGGGTGCTCGCGCGGATCATCGACATGGTCCTCGTCGTCATCGTGGTGTGGCTGCTGACCTGGGGGTTCGGCGTCAACGAGTACGACATGGACGCGGACAGGATCCAGTACGGCAAGTCCTTCGGGCAGTCCCTGATCGCGCTGCTGCTCTACGTCGGCTACGACGTCTTCATGACCAGCAGGTCGGGGCAGACACTCGGCAAGAGGTGGCTGCACCTGCGGGTGGCGAACCTCGACAACGGCTCCACGCCCTCCGTGCAGACCAACCTGGTGCGCGCCCTGGTGCTGTGGGTGCCGTTCGCGTTCTGCTGCGCCTGCATCTGGACCGCCGTCACGGGCGGCTGGAGCTTCTTCGACAAGCCGTACAAGCAGGGACTGCACGACAAGGCGGCCAAGACGGTCGTGGTCAGCACCGGGTGAGCCGCCCGGCGGCGGACCCCGGCGGCAGGTGCCCGACGACGGGAGCCCGGGCCGCGACACGGAACCGGCGGGCCCGTGCGGCACGGGCCCGCCGGTTCGCGGTCACGGAGGTCTTCGGGCGATGTCAGGCGCGTTCGCGTACCGGCTTCGACGCGCCGGCGGCGGCGACGGTCTCGCGCCGCTGCGGAACGCGCCGCTCCGTGACGGCGGACGAGGGACGGGCGGCGGACGACCGGCGGGCGGCGGACGACGGGGCCGCGGACCCGGCGGACTTCGGCGAGGGCACCGTCATGGCCACGAGGAGCCCGAGCACGAGGGCGGAGAGCGCGATGACCACGACTCCGAGGCCCGAACTCGTCTGCGACAGCAACAGCATGGCGAGCGTGGAGAAGAGCACGGTGCAGGAACCGTAGGCGAGCTGTGCGGCGGTCGGACGAGGCATGGCAATCCGTCCTCGGGGTGGGGGTCTCCCCCCGGGGTGCCTCTCGCGGTGGGGGAGGTGGCGGATGAAGGATCAAAGGGCTGCGACAACGGTGTCGCTCGGCAAATCACCGGATATCCGGCGAGCCGCCAACCGACTCTATTGGCGTGTGTGCCCGAGCGGAACGAGCGGTAAGCGTGACCTAACCCACGGTGCCGGTGCACAGGGGGCGCACGGAATCATCAGGTCCGCCAACTCGGCCTGTTGACGCGCCTGTTGAGCGGTGCTCGGAGGGGTGATGAACAGGCGGGTGACAGGGGGTGACGGGCGGCCGTCGGCCCATAACCCACTTGACCTGTCCAAGTCAAGGTCTGTCTTTTCTCCTTCAACTCCGATCGAATGTCGTCACTTGTGACGCGCATAGAGCGCGCGCGGACTCCATGACCTGGACACCCTCCATCCGCGCGCCCGGGCGCGAGGGAGGACTGCCTCAAGTGATCAGCAGACCATGGACGTTCAGAGCTGCCGCGGTGGGTGTGGCGATGACAGCGGCCGCCGCCACGTTCTCGACCTTCGCGGTGGCGCAGGCCGCCGACGCCGGCGACCAGCCGGCCGCGGCCGCGAACCGGCAGGACCCGGCACCCTCCGGTGACGGTACCCAGCGCGAGCACGACCTGAAGGGCCCGCTGACCGACCGTCAGGAAGCCCAGCGGGAAGAGGCCCTCAAGAGGGTCATCTCGGGTGACGCGAAGGTCACCGAGCGCGGCGGTTCGCAGGTCGTGAAGCTCCAGAACGGCAAGTACGTGGAGCTCGGCCGCGAGAAGACCGATGAGATCTTCACCATCCTCGTGGAGTTCGGCGACAAGGTGGACAGCCGCTACGGCGGCACCCCCGGCCCGCTGCACAACCGGATAGCCCAGCCGGACCGTGCCGAGGACAACAGCACGGACTGGAAGGCGGACTACAACAAGAAGCACTACGAGGACCTGTACTTCGGGACCGGCAACGGTGTCGAGTCGATGAAGAAGTACTACGAGAAGCAGTCCTCGGGCCGCTACTCCATCGACGGCACGGTCTCCGACTGGGTCAAGGTGCCCTACAACGAGGCCCGCTACGGCTCCAACAAGTGCGACCCCGACACCTGCGCGTGGAACGCCGTCGCCGACGGTGTGAACGCCTGGGTCGACGCCCAGAAGGCGGCCGGCAAGTCCGACGCCGACATCAAGTCCGCGCTGTCCGCCTACGACAAGTGGGACCGCAACGACTTCGACGGCGACGGCGACTTCAACGAGCCCGACGGCTACATCGACCACTTCCAGATCGTGCACGCCGGCGAGGACGAGTCCGCGGGCGGCGGCGCCCAGGGCGACGACGCCATCTGGGCCCACCGCTGGTACGCGTTCGGCACCGACGAGGGCGCCACCGGCCCCACGGGCAACAAGATGGGCGGCGCGCAGATCGGTGACTCCGGCATCTGGGTCGGCGACTACACGATCCAGCCGGAGAACGGCGGCCTCGGCGTCTTCGCCCACGAGTTCGGCCACGACCTCGGTCTGCCGGACCACTACGACACGACCAACACCGCGGAGAACTCCACCGCGTTCTGGACGCTGATGTCCTCCGGCTCCTGGCTCGGCACCGGCAAGAACGCCATCGGTGACCTGCCCGGCGACATGACCGCCTGGGACAAGCTCCAGCTCGGCTGGCTGAAGTACGACACGGCCAAGGCCGCGACGCGCTCCACCCACACGCTGGGTGTGGCCGAGTACAACACCAAGAAGGCCCAGGCGCTGGTGGTCGAACTGCCGAAGAGGTCGGTCACCACCGAGGTCGTCGCCCCGGCCGAGGGCGCCACCCAGTGGTGGAGCGGCAGCGGCGACAAGCTCAAGAACACGCTGACCCGTTCCGTGGACCTCACGGGCAAGGCCGCGGCCACGCTGACGCTCGACGGGTACTACGACATCGAGTCGGGCTTCGACTACCTCTACACCGAGGTCTCCACCGACGGCGGCGCCAAGTGGACCGCCGTCGACGGAACGGTCGACGGCGCGCCGATCCCGCGCGATGCCAGCGGCAGCCCCGCGCTGACCGGCACGGTGGACGCGTACAAGAAGCTGTCGTACCCGCTCGACGCCTACGCGGGCAAGAAGATCGACCTGCGCTTCCGCTACTCCACCGACGGCGGCGTGGCCCAGTCGGGCTTCGCGGCCGACCGGATCACCGTCACCGCCGACGGCTCCGCGCTCTTCACGGACAACGCCGAGACCGCGGACGCGGCGTGGAAGGCGACCGGCTTCTCCCGTATCGGCGCCTCCTTCACCAAGGACTACGCGCAGTACTACATCGCCGAGAACCGGCAGTACGTGTCGTACGACAAGACGCTGAAGGTCGGCCCGTACAACTTCGGCTTCGCGTCCACGCGGCCGTCCTGGGTGGAGCACTTCCCGTACCAGAACGGTCTGCTGATCTGGAAGTGGGACACCTCCCAGCGGGACAACAACGTCAGCCAGCACCCGGGCACCGGCCTGCTGCTGCCGGTGGACGCCCACCCCAAGGCGCTGAAGTGGTCCGACGGCGTGCTGATGCGCAACCGCATCCAGTCCTACGACTCGCCGTTCAGCTCGTACCGCACGGACGGTCTCACGCTGCACAAGGCGGACGTCGCGACGAAGATCAAGTCGCAGCCGGGGAACCGGATCTTCAACGACCGCACGAACACGTACTACGACACGGCCAACCCGACCGGGGGTGTCAAGATCACTGACACCAACACCAAGATCGCCATCGTCAAGGAGCCCCGCGACGGCTCGACGATCACCGTGAAGGTCTCCTCCGCGAAGTAACGGAAGACGTTTTCCCAGGTCAGACCATGATCGGCCGCAACCCCCTGGCGGGTTGCGGCCGATCGTGTTTAGGTGCGTCCTGTGACTCTCTTATTGACACCTGATCGCACGGGGGTATGACCGCATGGCCGCAGGAGGTTTCAGCAAGCTGCCGAACGGCACCGTCGTGGTGGCGTTGAACCTGCCCCGACCGCTCGCCGAGGGCAGCGGTTCGGTCCGGGTCCTGGTGCATGCGCACAACCGTGCCCGCGCGTTGACGCGGCTGCGGAACCTGGGGCTGCGGGCGGTGTACCTACGGGGCAACGGCGCACCTCCGACACCGGACGAGATCACCGCGGTGCTGCACCATCCCGACGGGCTCATATGGCGTACGGCGCCGGGGGTGGACGCGGTCGCCGCGGAGCTGTGGCATCCGATCCGCGCGCTGATGAGGCGGCCGGCCGCGCCTCTGTAGGCCCCGCCCCTGAAAAAGCTAGACGACCGGCTTGCCGGTCAGCTCCACGCCCGCCTCGCGCAGGTCGTCCAGGGCCCGGGCCGTGGTGTCCGGGGCGACGCCCGCCGTCAGCTCCAGCAGGACCTGGGTGCGGAAGCCCTCGCGGGCGGCGTCCAGGGCCGTGGCCTTCACGCAGTGGTCGGTGGCGATGCCCACGACGTCGACCTCGGTGATCTCGCGGGCGCGCAGCCAGTCCGCCAGCGAGAGGCCGTTCTCGTCGGCGCCCTCGAAGCCGCTGTACGCCGCCGAGTACGCGCCCTTGTCGAAGACGGCGTCGATCGCGCCGGAGGCGACCGCCGGAGCGAAGTTCGGATGGAAGCCCACGCCCTCGGTGCCGGCCACGCAGTGCGCGGGCCAGGAGTGGACGTAGTCGGGGTTGTCGGCGAAGTGGCCGCCGGGCGCGATGTGGTGGTCACGGGTCGCCACCACGTGGCGGTAGCCGGCCGGGGCCTGCCCGATCAGCTCCGTGATCGCGGCGGCGACATCCGCCCCGCCGGACACGGCGAGACTGCCTCCTTCGCAGAAGTCGTTCTGGACGTCTACGACGATCAGGGCGCGGCGCATGGTCGGTGTCCTTCGGCTCGGCGGGCGGGCGCGGGTCGGTACGGTCCCGTACCCCTCACGGGCGCGGGCGGGCGGGGCGGCGGACGCGGAGAGCGCGGTCGTTGCCGTTGCCCCTTCCCGGCTCACCACCCGTTCACTCCCGTACGGACACGTGGAGGAGGGGCATCGGCCGGGGACGTGGGCCCGGGCCGTCGCCGGCCGGGCCCACGCGGCTCACACGTACTCGGTCGGAATGACGGCTTCCCCCCGCGACAGCTGCGTCGCGGACAGGGGCAGGCCCGCGCGGACCCGCGCGTGCCGTTCGCGGACGACGTCCAGCGGTTCGCGGGCGACGACCCGGCCGCCCTCGACGAGCCGGACCTGGAGCAGACCGTCGCCGAGCTCGGCCGGGACGGCCTCCGTGCCGATCACCTCGGCCTCGGCGGTCCCGGACCCGTCGAGCCGCCGCGCGGCCCATTTGCGGCCGCCGATGGAGGTCTTGCCGCCCAAGGACTTCTTCGCCACCGGCACGAGCGGGGCCTTCGGGTCGGCCGACTCGGCGCGCGCGACGAGCTTGTAGACCATCGACGCGGTCGGGTGGCCGGAACCCGTCACCAGCTGGGTGCCCACGCCGTACGCGTCCACGGGCGCCGCGGCCAACGAGGCGATCGCGTACTCGTCCAGGTCCGAGGTGACGATGATCCGGGCCTTCGTGGCACCCAGCTCGTCCAGCTGCTGGCGTACCCGGTGCGCCACCAGCAGCAGGTCGCCGGAGTCGATGCGGACGGCGCCCAGCTCGGGCCCGGCCACCTCGACGGCCAGCCGGACGGCCTCGGCGACGTCGTACGTGTCCACCAGCAGCGTGGTGCCCCGGCCGAGCGAGTCCACCTGGGCCCGGAAGGCGTCCCGCTCGGTGTCGTGCACGAGGGTGAAGGCGTGGGCGGACGTGCCGACCGTCGGAATGCCGTAGCGGAAGCCCGCGGCCAGGTCCGAGGTGGTCGTGAAGCCGCCGACGTACGCGGCGCGGGACGCCGCCACCGCGGCCAGTTCGTGGGTGCGCCGGGCGCCCATCTCGATCAGCGGGCGCCCGCCGGCGGCCGAGGCCATCCGGGAGGCGGCGGCCGCGATGGCCGAGTCGTGGTTGAGGATGGAGAGGATCACGGTCTCCAGCAGCACGCACTCGGCGAAGGAGCCCTCGACCCGCAGGATCGGCGATCCCGGGAAGTAGACCTCGCCCTCCGGGTAGCCCCAGATGTCACCGTCGAAGCGGTAGGAGGCCAGCCACTCCAGGGTCGGCTCGTCCACGACGTCGCGTTCGCGCAGGAAGCCGAGGACGCCGGGGTCGAAGCGGAAGTTCTCGACCGCGTCCAGGACCCGGCCCGTGCCGGCGACGACGCCGTAGCGGCGGCCCTCGGGCAGGCGGCGGGTGAAGACCTCGAAGACCGAACGCCGGTCGGCGCTGCCGGCCTTCAGCGCGGCCTGCAGCATGGTCAGCTCGTAGTGGTCCGTGAAGAGCGCGGTCGACGGGACGTCCACCGGCAGCCCTAGGTCCGCAGTGTTCATGGCAGGGATGCTACCCCCTATCTCGTCACTCTGACGATTTGTGGGGCTCCTCATGGAACACCGTGCGGGGATCGCGTTTTGCGGGGCTCGTTTGGCCGGGCACCCGCCTGTGGTGGCAGCATGGGCCGTGTGACGGCTCCCGCACCCCTAGAGACCGAGAAGACCGAGTCGGCGGAGGAGGTCTTCGCCGTACCCGAGCCCGACGTTCCCTGGGTGACCATCGTCCACAACGACCCGGTCAACCTGATGAGCTACGTGGCCTACGTCTTCCAGTCGTACTTCGGGTACTCGAAGGACAAGGCCACCAAGCTGATGATGGACGTCCACCACAAGGGCCGGGCCGTGGTCTCCAGCGGCACCCGTGAGGAGATGGAGCGCGATGTGCAGGCCATGCACGGCTACGGTCTGTGGGCCACCCTCCAGCACGACCGGAACTGACCCGACGGCCGGCCGTGGCGCGGCCGGCACCCTCCCGACATCCGCGCAGTACTGGAAGTAGCGACGCAACCTGATGCCAGGACACTTCGAACCGCTCCCCGGCGGCGGCGCGGCCGTCGCGCTCGACGAGGTCGAGATCTCCATCATCCGCTCCCTCGCGGTCCAGCTCCTGGAGCTGATCGGGCCGGGCCCGGGCGGGGACGTGTCCGACGACCCGCTCGCCGAGCTGTTCGCCGAGGGCCCGAGCGAGCCGCCCGCCGACCCCGTGCTCAAGCGCCTCTTCCCGGACGCGTACAGCGGCCCCGGCGTCGAGGCCACCTCGCCCGAGCAGGCCGAGCAGCAGCGCGCGTACTCCTCGGAGTTCCGCCGCTTCACCGAGAACGACCTGCGGGCCGGCAAGCGGGAGAACGCCCTCGTGGTGATCCGCTCCCTGGACGCCGTCGCGGCCGACGGGAAGGGGGGCGCGGTCCTGAAACTGACCCCCGAGGAGTCGAAGCAGTGGCTCGGCTCCCTCAACGACCTGCGCCTCGCGATCGGCTCGCGGCTGGACGTCGTCGACGAGGAGGACACCGACCTGCTCTACCGGCTGCCTGACGAGGACCCGCGCAAGCCCATGGTGATGGCCTACCTGTGGCTCGGCGGACTGCAGGAGACGCTGGTCGAAACGTTGATGAACTGACCCGGACGTTCGCTCAGCGGACGCTCAAATCCGGATAACGATCACATCACCACCCGGGCCTGCAATGTGGGCCCGGGTGTTTTATGTCCGCTTCTTCCTGTGGCATGCGCTACAACCGGCACGGACGATCGACGTCGCGGCCGTGATAGATCTTCACGACCGCCCGACGGGACACCACCCACGTCCCGCCGGGTGCGCCACCGAGCCGGCGACCGCCGGCCAGGCAGGAGCGGGCTCGGGGAGCCCGCTCGACTCCAGCAATCCGGGGGGATTCGGAGACCGGACCGAAGCCGACGACGGCTCGGGCCGGCATGGAGAAAGGCGCACGAGACATGACCTCGGTGCAGGTCGGCAAGCACGACGACGAGCGCGGCGGCGACGGCGCCGCCGACGGCGGCACCCCGGACGGCAACGCCTCCGCGGAGGGCTACGAACGCGGGCTCGGCAGCCGTCAGGTCCAGATGATCGCGATCGGCGGCGCCATCGGCGTCGGCCTCTTCCTGGGCGCCGGGGCGAACATCGCCAAGGCGGGCCCCAGCCTCATCCTCATGTACGCCCTCGCGGGCGTCATCATCTTCTTCATCATGCGGGCCCTCGGCGAGCTGCTGCTCTACCGCCCGGTCTCGGGCTCCTTCGCGGAGTACTCCCGCGAGTTCCTCGGCCCGTTCTTCGGCTACTTCACCGGCTGGACGTACTGGCTGATGTGGGTCGTCACCGGCATGGCGGAGCTCACCGCCGCCGCGATCTACGTCAACTACTGGTTCCCGCAGATCCCGCAGTGGGTCACGGCCCTGGCCTTCCTGGTCCTGCTCTTCGTGGCGAACCTGATCTCCGTCAAGCTCTTCGGCGAGATCGAGTTCTGGTTCTCGATGGTCAAGGTCACCGCCCTCGTCGGCATGATCGTGATCGGCCTGGGCGTGCTCACCTTCGGCTTCAGCTCCGCGGGCGACACCGCCGCCGTGTCCAACCTCTGGGCCTTCGACGGCTTCTTCCCCAAGGGCGTCGGCTCGTCCCTGATGACCCTGCAGGGCGTGATGTTCGCCTACCTGGCCGTCGAGCTCGTCGGCGTCACCGCGGGGGAGTCGGAGAACCCCGAGAAGACCCTCCCCAAGGCGATCAACACCCTGCCCTGGCGCATCGCCCTCTTCTACGTCGGCGCGCTCACGGTCATCCTCTGCGTCGTGAAGTGGACGGAGTTCGCGCCGGGCGTCAGCCCCTTCGTCGCGGCCTTCGCCAAGATCGGCATCCCGGCCGGCGCGGGCATCGTCAACTTCGTCGTCCTGACGGCCGCCCTCTCCTCCTGCAACTCCGGCATGTACTCCACCGGCCGCATGCTGCGCACCCTGGCGGACAACGGCGAGGCCCCGAAGGTCTTCAACCGGCTCTCCTCCACCAGGACGCCCGCCTTCGGCATCACCGTCTCCGTGCTCTTCATGGGCGTCGGCGTGGTCCTGAACTACATCGTCCCGGAGAAGGCCTTCGGTTACGTCGTCTCGGTGGCCACCGCGGCCGGCATCTGGACCTGGCTCATGATCCTCGTCAGCCACATCCGGTACCGCCGCGCCGTCGACGCCGGCCGGCTGCCCGCCTCGCCCTTCCCGGCGCCGGGCGGCTCGAAGTTCAGCTGGGTCGCCGTCGTCTTCCTGCTCTTCGTCACCTGCCTCATCGCCTACGACGCCGACTCCCGCGTCTGCCTGTACGTGATGGCGGGCTGGGCGGTGGCGCTGGGCATCGGCTGGGCGGTGCTGAAGTCGCGCAACCCGGAGGTCACCGAGCGCCGCGAGCCGGAGTTCGAGAAGGCCGGCTGACGGAGCCCGGGGAGACCGGCCGCACCGACCGGCATGTGGACAGCCCCGTACCACCCTCCGGTACGGGGCTGCCGTCTGCTTATCCTGAGCCCCATGCTGACCATCACCCAGGCCCTCGTCGACCAGATCGTCGCGCACGCGCGCCGGGACCACCCCGACGAGGCGTGCGGCGTGATCGCGGGCCCGGCGGGCACCGGCCGCCCCGAGCGCTTCATCCCCATGCTGAACGCGGCCATGTCGCCCACGTTCTACGAGTTCGACTCGGGGGACCTGCTCAAGCTGTACCGCGAGATGGACGACCGTGACGAGGAACCGGTGGTCGTCTACCACTCCCACACGTCGACCGAGGCCCGCCCCTCCCGCACGGACATCTCCCTCGCGAGCGAGCCGGACGCCCACTACGTTCTCGTCTCCACCGCGGACACCGACGGGCTCGGCGACTTCCAGTTCCGCTCGTTCCGCATCGTCGACGGCGAGGTCACGGAGGAGGAGGTCACGGTGGTGGAGGCGTACTGAACCCGGCGGATCTCCCGGGTATCCCACACTTCGGGCAGAATTCATCCACCATCCGAGATCACATTCCGGGACCCGGACGGGGAATCGATACGATGAGCCCATGGTTTCCCACGACGTGAGCGACAAGACGCCGGGCATGCTGCTCGTGGCGCGGCTGCACGTCGACCTGTGCAGGCTGCAGAGCGCCATCTGTACGCGCTGACCCCTGCCGCCGCACGGCCGTGGGCCACGGCTCCGCGGGGCCGCGACCGGCCTGCCCCTGCCCTCCCCGGTGCTCTTCCCGCACCGCCACGGGCGCCCAGACCTGACTCCCCTCCGACTTCCGCCCTTCGCCCTCCGCCTTCAGACTTCCGACAGGAGCCCGCAACCATGGCCATCGAGGTCCGCATCCCCACCATCCTCCGCACCTACACCGACGGCCAGAAGGCGGTCGAGGGCGGCGGGGAGACCCTCGCCGAGCTCCTCGACGACCTCGAGAGCCGCCACACGGGCATCCAGGCCCGCATCGTGGACGGCGGTGAGCTGCGCCGCTTCGTGAACGTGTACCTGAACGACGAGGACGTCCGCTTCCTCGAGGGCATCAACACCAAGCTCACCGACGGCGACAGCGTCACCATCCTGCCGGCCGTCGCCGGCGGCATGGTCTGACCGGGCTGCCGGGCTCTGATCGCTGATGCGCTACGACTCCCCGCTGGCCGCGGTGGGCAACACCCCCCTGGTGCGCCTGCCGCGGCTCTCGCCGTCCGCCGACGTCCGCATCTGGGCGAAGCTCGAGGACCGCAACCCGACCGGCTCGGTCAAGGACCGCCCCGCGCTCCACATGATCGAACAGGCCGAGAAGGACGGCCGCCTCACCCCCGGCTGCACGATCCTGGAGCCGACGTCCGGCAACACCGGCATCTCGCTCGCCATGGCCGCGAAGCTCAAGGGCTACCGCATGGTGTGCGTCATGCCCGAGAACACCTCGCAGGAGCGGCGGGATCTGCTCGGCATGTGGGGCGCCGAGATCATCCCCTCCCCGGCGGCGGGCGGTTCCAACACGGCGGTGCGCGTGGCGAAGGAGCTCTCCGCCGAGCACCCCGACTGGGTGATGCTCTACCAGTACGGCAACCCCGACAACGCGGGCGCGCACTACGCGACGACCGGCCCGGAGATCCTGGCCGACCTGCCCTCGGTCACCCACTTCGTCGCCGGGCTCGGCACCACGGGGACGCTGATGGGCGTGGGCCGGTTCCTGCGCGAGCACAAGCCGGACGTGAAGATCGTCGCGGCCGAGCCGCGCTACGACGACCTCGTGTACGGCCTGCGCAACCTGGACGAGGGCTTCGTCCCGGAGCTCTACGACGCGTCCGTGCTGACCACCCGCTTCTCGGTCGGGTCGGCCGACGCCGTGACGCGTACGCGGGAGCTGCTCCAGCAGGAGGGGATCTTCGCCGGGGTCTCCACGGGGGCCGCGCTGCACGCGGCGATCGGGGTCGGCCGCAAGGCGGTGGCCGCGGGTGAGTCCGCCGACGTCGTCTTCGTCGTCGCCGACGGCGGGTGGAAGTATCTGTCGACGGGGGTCTACACGGCGGCGACGACGGAGGAAGCGATCGCCACGCTGCAGGGCCAGCTCTGGGCGTAGCCCTTGGCCCGGCCCGGGGTTTCCCCGGAGGCTGCGCCCCCGGACCCGCTGTCGCGCTGTGCGCTCGTCCTCAGACGCCGGACGGGCTGAAGATGTCGCGGCCCGGCCGCGACATCTTTCAGCCCGTCCGGCGTCTGAGGACCGGAGGACCGGGGGCGGAGCCCCTGAGGAAGTGACGGCGGTCGCCGTCATCCCGCGAGGTGCCGCACCTGCGCCCAGACCCGGGAGTCCACCTCTCCGACCCGTCGCCGGAACTCCCGTACCCGCACCCCCCGCAACTCGTCCGTCTCGAGGAAACTCGCCCGTCCCCGGGCGTCCCCCACCGACCCCGCGGGCAGCGCGATGACCCCGTCCCGCTCGTCGTGGTTCTTCGTCGTGATCTTCGCGACGACAGCCTTCCGGCCCTGTACGGACAGGACCAGGCAGGGCCGGTCCTTCGCCCCCGGCCCGTCCTCGAACGGCACGTTCGCCCACCAGATCTCGGCCGGCCGGGGCCGGGGCGACCGGCGGACGGCGTCGGAACGGCCGGGCGGCCGCCGGGTGGAGGGCTTGCGCCCGCGCCCCCACCCGTCCACGAACGTCGCGACGCCCGCGAGCAGCACCACGGCGGTGAGCGCGAGCCACCACGACATGTTCATGCGTACGACGGTACCCGGCGCGTCCCCGCCCACGCCTGCCCGCCCACGCCTGTCCGCCCCGCCTGTCCGCGCCCGCCCGCTCCCGACACGGCCCCCGCAGGCCCCCGAACCGGTGACACCGCAGGTGAGTTCCCCCACAACAGCCCTCGACGGAGGAGCGACCCGCCCTTTCGCGCTTTACGCTCGACGGACCGTACGACCCCCGTCACGACCCCCGTCTCACTTCCCGCCAGCGGAGGTTTCTGCTCTATGAAGCTCACCGTCGTCGGCTGCTCGGGGTCGTTCCCGTCCGCGGAATCGGCCTGCTCGAGCTACCTCGTCGAGGCCGACGGCTTCCGGCTGCTTCTCGACATGGGCAACGGTGCCCTGGGCGAGCTGCAGCGCCACTGCGGTCTCTACGACCTGGATGCGATCTTCCTCAGCCATCTGCACGCCGACCACTGCATCGACATGTGCGCGTACTTCGTCGCGCGCTACTACCGCCATGACGGCGGTCGCTGCGATCCGATCCCCGTCTACGGACCCGAGGGCACGGAGCAGCGACTGACCACCGCGTACGCGGACACCCCCTCCGCCTCCTCGATGAGCGAGGTCTTCGACTTCCACACGGTCAAGCCGGCCTCGTTCGAGATCGGCCCCTTCTCGGTGCACACGGAGAAGGTCAGCCATCCCGTGGAGGCGTACGGCATCCGCGTGGAGCACGGCGGACGGTCGCTGACGTACTCCGGGGACACGGGTGTGTGCGACACGCTCGACGAACTCGCCCGCGACACCGACCTGTTCCTCTGCGAGGCCGCGTTCACGCACGGCAAGGAGAGCATCCCGGACCTCCACCTCAACGGCCGCGAGGCGGGCCAGACCGCGGCCCGCGCCGGTGCCCGCCGCCTGGTCCTCACCCACATCCCGCCGTGGACCGACCCGCAGGCCAACCTGGTGGACGCCCGCGAGGTGTTCGGCGGCCCGGTGGAACTGGCCGCGCCGCGAGCGACGTACGAGATCTGAGCGCGCGGGCAGGGCAGGCGACTTCGTCCCGGGAACGCGGAATTCCCCGGCCGCCGGGCAGGCGGTCCGGGGAATTCCGGACGAACGGGGAGCGGGGCCGGGGCTACTTGGCCTCGGCCTTCTGCAGCTCGGCGAGTTCCTCGTCCGACTCGCGGCCCGGGGTCGGCAGGTTGAACTTGACGATCGCGAAGCGGAAGACCACGTAGTAGACGACCGCGAAACACAGACCCACCAGGACCAGGCCCCACGGGTTGGTCGCGATGCCCAGGTTGAGGCCGAAGTCGACCGCGCCGGCCGAGAAGCCGAAACCGTCCTTCATGCCGAGCGCCCAGGTCAGCGCCATGGAGACACCGGTGAGGACCGCGTGGATCCCGTACAGGACCGGCGCGATGAACATGAAGGTGAACTCGATGGGCTCGGTCACGCCCGTGACGAACGAGGTCAGCGCCAGGGAGAACATCATGCCGCCGACGACCTTGCGACGCTCCGGGCGGGCGCAGTGGACGATCGCGAGGCAGGCCGCGGGCAGCGCGAACATCATGATCGGGAAGAAGCCGGTCATGAACTGCCCGGCGGTCGGGTCGCCGGCCAGGAAGCGCGAGATGTCGCCGCTCTTGCCCTCGTACTCACCGGCCTGGAACCACGGGAACGAGTTCAGCAGGTGGTGCATGCCGATCGGGATCAGCGCGCGGTTGGCGACACCGAAGATGCCGGCGCCGACGGCACCCGAACCGACCAGCCACTCACCGAAGTTGTGCAGACCCGTGCCGAGGACCGGCCAGATGTAGCCGAAGACGATGCCGAGCAGCAGACCCGCGAAGGCGGACAGGATCGGGACCAGGCGGCGGCCGCTGAAGAAGCCCGCCCAGTCGGGCAGCTTGGTGCGGTGGAAGCGCTGGTAGAGCAGGGCCACCACGATGCCCATGACCACACCGCCGAGGACCTTGGCGTCCACCGGCGCGTCGACCATGACGACCTTGCCGTCGACGGCCTTCGCGACCTGCGGCAGGTTCTTGTCGGTGAACGTGGCCAGCACGTTCTTGAAGACCAGGTAGCCCGTGACCGCCGCGAGGGCCGTGGAGCCGTCCGACTTCTTCGCGAAGCCGATGGCGATGCCCACCGCGAACAGCAGCGCCATGTTGTCGAGGATCGCGTTGCCGCCCGCCGCCATGAAGCCGGCGATCTTCGTTATGAACGCCGGGAACGACTCGCGACCGAGCATGTCGGTGTTGCCGAGACGCACCAGGAGCGCTGCCGCGGGCAGGACGGCGACGGGGAGCATGAGGCTGCGGCCGATGCGCTGCAAGACAGCCATCGCGCCGGAGCCCTTCTTCTTCGCAGCCTCGGGGGCGGCGCTGGCCGTGGACACAACTTCCTCCTGGGTGTCCCCCCGGCCGGAGGCGGCCGGGGGCGGGCGAGGCGCCGCCTGAGGGCAGGCAGGAAGGAGAGGCGGCGTCTTCGGGGGAACGCGGTCATCGACCACGTGGTCTACACCACTGAGTGGTGTAGACCTGTTGTAGCACGGTGAAGGTGAGATAAGGAACCCGCGAATTTTGTGGCCTCGACCATAGGGCGGGGAAGTCGCCGCCCAACGGGGCACATGCACGCAAAAGGCATGGCGAGGGGCCCGTCCCGCCCCGCCCCGCCCGGCTAGGCCTTGGTGACGTCCTCGACCTCGTCCTCCGGCTCGCGGCCCGGGGTCCGCAGGTCGAACTTCGTGATCGCGAAGCGGAACACCACGTAGTAGACGACCGCGAAACACAGGCCGATCGGGATGATCGCCCAGGGTCTCGTGGCGAGGTTCCAGTTGATGACGTAGTCGATCAGGCCGGCCGAGAAGCTGAAGCCGTCGTGCACCCCCAGACCCCATGTCACCGCCATCGAGACACCGGTCAGGAGCGCGTGCACCGCGTACAGCACCGGCGCGATGAACACGAACGAGTACTCGATCGGTTCCGTGATGCCCGTGACGAACGACGTCAGCGCGATCGACAGCATCAGGCCCCCGATCTCCTTGCGGCGGTGCGGCTTCGCGCAGTGCGTCATCGCCAGGCACGCGGCCGGCAGCGCGAACATCATGATGGGGAAGAACCCGGACGTGAACTGGCCCGCGTCCGGATCACCCGCCAGGAACATGTTGATGTCGCCGTGCACGACCGACCCGTCCGGCTTGGTGAAACTGCCGAACTGGAACCAGATGGGCACGTTCAGGAACTGGTGCAGCCCGATCACCAGCAGCGCGCGGTTGGCGACGCCGAAGACCCCGGCACCCCACGCGCCCAGACTCACCAGCCAGTCGCTGAAGTCCTCCAGGCCCCGGCCGATCGGCGGCCACACCCACAGGCAGAGCGCCGCGAACGCGATCGCCACGAACGCCATGACGATCGGCACCAGCCGGCGGCCGTTGAAGAAGCCCAGCCAGTCGACGAGCCTCGTGCGGTGGTACCGCTGCCAGAAGTAGGCCGCCAGCAGACCGATGACGATGCCGCCGAAGACACCCGGGTTCTGATACGTGAAGGCCGCCACCGTGCCGTCCTGCGCCTGGCAGCCCGTCGCCACCGCCTTCGCCCCGCCCGCGCAGTCCTCCGGAAACTGCCGCAGCACGTTGTAGTAGACGAGGAAACCCGCCACCGCGGCCAGCGCCGTCGAACCGTCCGACTTCTTCGCCATCCCGATGGCCACACCGATGCAGAACAGCAGCGGCAGACCGAGCGAACCGTCGAGCAGCGCACTGCCCGCACCCGCCATCACCTTCGAGACGTTCGTCCAGCCGAGGCCGTCCGCCCCGAACACGTCCGGCTGCCCCAGGCGGTTGAGGATGCCCGCCGCCGGCAGCACGGCGATGGGCAGTTGCAGGCTGCGACCCATCTTCTGCAGACCCTGGAACAGATCGCTCCAGCGGGACCGCACGGGCGCGGCCGTACCGTCGGCACTCATGGGCTGTCCTCCTGCGTCCCTCCGGCGCCCTCCGCGCCCCGGGAACCGGGCGGGTTTGGCGGCCGTTGAAAACTGGTGTAGACCAGTCGGCGAACGGTTCGCGAACGGATCACGCTGTCGTGACCGCCATCCTTCGGCAGAGGCGACGCAACCGCTCGCGAAGATGGGCCAACTGTGGGTTACTGCGACAAAGCGCTGCGACAAAGCGGTTCGGATCAGGGAGTAGGACATGGCCACCAAGGCTGAGAAGATCGTCGCCGGGCTCGGCGGCATCGAGAACATCGAAGAGGTCGAGGGCTGCATCACCCGGCTGCGCACCGAGGTCCTCGACCCGAGCAAGGTCGACGAGGCCGCCCTGAAGGCCGCGGGCGCCCACGGCGTCGTGAAGATGGGCACGGCGATCCAGGTCGTCATCGGCACCGACGCGGACCCGATCGCCGCGGACATCGAAGACATGATGTAAGTCCCGCAGCCTCACCCCCCAGGGGCCGCTTCCGTCGACCGGGGCGGCCCCTCGGCCGTGAACGACTAGGCTCGTCGCCATGTCTCGCATCGACGGCCGCACGCCCGAACAGCTCCGCCCGGTCACCATCGAACGCGGCTGGAGCAAGCACGCCGAGGGCTCCGTCCTCGTCTCCTTCGGTGACACGAAGGTCTTCTGCACCGCCTCCGTCACCGAAGGCGTCCCGCGCTGGCGCAAAGGCAGCGGCGAGGGCTGGGTGACCGCCGAATACTCCATGCTCCCCCGCGCCACCCACACCCGCGGCGACCGCGAGTCCGTCCGCGGCAAGATCGGCGGCCGCACCCACGAGATCAGCCGGCTCATCGGCCGCTCCCTGCGCGCGGTCATCGACTACAAGGCGCTCGGCGAGAACACCGTCGTCCTGGACTGCGACGTCCTCCAGGCCGACGGAGGCACCCGCACCGCCGCCATCACCGGCGCGTACGTCGCCCTCGCCGACGCCGTCTCCTGGGCCCAGGGCAGGAAGCTCATCAGGGCCAACCGGCAGCCCCTCACCGGAACCGTCGGCGCCGTCTCCGTCGGCATCGTCGACGGCATCCCCCTCCTCGACCTCTGCTACGAGGAGGACGTCCGCGCCGACACCGACATGAACGTCGTCTGCACCGGCGACGGCCGCTTCGTCGAGGTCCAGGGCACCGCCGAGGCCGAGCCGTTCGACCGCGACGAGCTCAACTCCCTCCTCGACCTCGCCGTCCTCGGCTGCACCGAACTCGCCGCCGCCCAGCGCGCGGCACTCGACACGGTCCTCGAAAGGTAAAAGACGCACCAAGGCGGCCGGATGTCGCGGGCAACCACGGCACCGGCCGTCGCGTCCTTACAGGTGCGGGCGCACGGCACACCGGTCGCCGCCCGGCCTTTGCCAACGGGGCCCTGTGGCCTACGAAACGGGCCCCCGGGGCCTGACCAACGGGAGGACCGTTCCATGGCCGCGAGCCGCCGCCGACCCCGCCGTCTCACCGCCGTCGCCACGGCCGTGGCAGCCGTCGCGCTGACCGCCGGACTGACCACCGGCTGCGACGCCGTCGACAAGGCCCTGGACTGCGTCCAGACCGCCGACACGATCGCCGACAGTGTCACCGACCTCCAGCAGGCCGTCGAGAACGCCGGGGACGATCCGACCAAGACGGACGAGGCACTCGACTCGATCGACACGAACCTCGACAGCATCGGCGACAGGACCGACAACGCTGACATCGACAAGGCCGTGGACGACCTCCAGACGGCGGTCACCAACGTCCGCGACTCCGTCGACGACGGCGACGCGACGCCCGACATCAGCCCCGTGACCGACGCGGCCGGCGAGCTCACCAAGGTCTGCACGCCCTGACGGCCGCGGCACCGCCCGCCTGGCTAGGGTGAGCACCATGAGCCGCCTGATCCTCGCCACGCGCAACCCCGGAAAGATCACCGAGCTGAGGGCGATCCTCGCCGACGCAGGTCTGCAGCACGACCTCGTCGGCGCGGACGCCTATCCGCAGATCCCCGACGTCAAGGAAACCGGCGTCACCTTCGCCGAGAACGCCCTGCTCAAGGCACACGCCCTCGCCCAGGCCACGGGTCTCCCGGCCGTCGCCGACGACTCCGGCCTGTGCGTCGACGTACTCGGCGGCGCCCCCGGCATCTTCTCCGCCCGCTGGTCCGGCACCCACGGCGACGACCGCGCCAACCTCGCACTCCTCCTCGCCCAGCTCGGCGACATCGCGGACGGGCACCGGGCCGCCCACTTCGCCTGCGCCGCCGCCCTCGCCCTGCCCGACGGCACCGAGCGCGTGGTGGAGGGCCGTCTGCGAGGCACCCTGCGCCACGAGCCCGCCGGCTCCCACGGCTTCGGCTACGACCCGATCCTCCAGCCCGACGGCGACACCCGCACCTGCGCCGAACTGACCCCCGACGAGAAGAACGCGATCAGTCACCGGGGCAAGGCGTTCCGGGAACTGGTGCCGGTGGTCAGGGAGTTGCTGGGCTGAGTCCCCCCACTCGGAGGACCAGGAGGACCAGGAGGACCAGGAGGACCAGGAGGGACAGGAAGATGGGGGAGCCCGGGGAGTCCGAGGGTTACTCCACCTCCCCGTACGGGCGCATCGTCACCCGGGCGTTCAGGGCTATGCCGTTCGCGCCCGCCGGTGACGGCAGCCGCAGTGCCCTGTCGAGCACGGGTCCCAGCAGGCCGCAGCCCGAGGTCCGCGGCGCCGTAAAGCGGTTGTCCTCGACCCCGAAGGTGACGACGAGCGGATCCGGCGTGACCACCACCGGCGGAGCCGTCTCCAGCAGCACCAGATGGGCCGGGTCCGCCGCGCTGCCCAGGGAGCAACCGGCCGGCAACCCGGGCCCGCTTATCCCGAACGTGAGATCCAGCTCGCCCCGCCGCTCGTCGTCGGACCGGAAGTCGGAGTACCCGCCGTACCGGGGCGTGATCGACAGCCGGGTCCCCCGAACCGGCAGCGGGGTGGCGGTCATCGCGCCGAACACCTGACGGTACTCACCGTCGTCCGTGCCCTCCGCGAAGGTGATCGTCAAGGGCTCGTCGATCGGCACTTCGGCCCGGCCGAGGGTGAGATGCCCGACGGCGGTCATGGCCTCGCACCGCCAGTTCGCCGGATCGGCGCCCTCGGGCAGCTCGGAGAGGGCGGGACAGTCCTGGAAACCGCGGTTCTGCGCTTTGACTCCGACGCCGACGCCGACTCCGGCATGCGCCGAGCCGGCTGCCGCCGTGCCCATGCCTGCGGTGAGAGCCATGGCGGACAGCGCCATGGCGAGACGTCGAGCGGGACGGCCGGCTCGGAACATGGAGGCCTCCTGGTGACTGACGACAGCTTGAACGGGAGGATCCCGCCTGCCTCAACGATCGCAGACATTTATCTGCAATGGAAGATCTGCAGAGAAAAATCTGCAGAGCTTCAGCTGTGCGTGCCGGTAGGCTCTCCGTATGAGTGATGCAGCCGAGTCAGAGGCCGAGGCCGAGTCAGGGGCCGAGGCCGAGTCAGGGGCCGAGGTCGGGCCAGGGGCCGAGTCGGAGACCGAGTCGGAAGCGGAGCCCGATCCGAACGGCGAGCGGCGCACGGTCAGTGACCCGGCGGCCCTCAAGGCCCTCGCGCACCCGCTGCGGCTGAAGATCCTCCGTCGCCTCGCCGTCTCCGGCCCGGCGACCTCCACGACCCTGGCCGCCGCGCTCGGGGAGAACACCGGCACCCTCAGCTACCACCTGCGCCGCCTGGAGCGCGGGGGCTTCATCGAGGACGTACCGGAACGGCCCAACGGCCGCGAGCGCTGGTGGCGGGCGGTGCGCGGACTCGACGTACGCAGGCCGGCGCAGGACGGGATGACGGAGGGGGAGCGGGCGGTCGCGGGCGCCCTGGACCGGATGCGGCTCGACGAGGACATCGAGTTGGCCAGGCGGTTCACGCGGGAGCAGGGTGAGTCGGAGGGTTGGATGCGCGGTTCCCGCAGCCTCAGTCACCTCACCAAGGACGAGGTGACCGCCTTCCACGACGCGTACCTGGACCTCCTGGCACGCTTCGCCCGCGGCCCGGAGGACGCCCCGCCGGACGCGAAGCCGGTCCTGCTGAGGTGGTTCGCGCTGCCGGCCGAGTGACGGTTCGCCGTTGCGCCTGCCGAGGTGTCGAGCGGAGGGGTTCGGTGCGACGAAGGCCCAGCTCGTGCGATGCGGGCTGGGCCTTCAGGTCGGTGGGCCCGGTGGGACTCGAACCCACGACATACCGGATCTAAACCGGCATCCTCTTGCCTGCTGGGATACGGGCCCGCAGCGGTGCCTACTTTACTGGCAGCCAGGGACCGCTGGTGGTCGAGCTTGCTACGCGGAACGCCTCGAGCCTCCTCGGCACCAGGTGCTGGTGATCGCATGGCAGTTGGGGCACAGCAGCCGCAGGTTCTCGGGCCGGTCGTCGCTCCAGTCCCCGCTGATGTGATCGACCTCGAGTGTCATCGGCCTGTCGAGCCACTCGGGTGGGGCGCCGCATCGGGCGCATCGCTCGGGTACACCGATCTCCCTGAGCGCTCGCCGCAGCTGACCGGTCCTGGCCCGCCGTTCACCGCTGCGCTTGACCAGCAGGTCTTCCGGTCGTTTCAGAGGTGTCGGTCCAGGCTTTCCGCGCAGATGACCCTGGCCGAGGAAGTGTGATGTGTCGATCCCGTACCTCGCGGTCAGCTCAGGGAACAGCGCGCGCAGGCGTGTGCTGTCCGGGCGTCGCAGCAGTCGGAGGGTGCCGGCTACGGAAGTCGACTCGGCAACGGCACGTCGTAACTCCTCTTCGCTCGGCAGGGCCTTGTGCCTGCGTCGGTCCTTGCAGGAGAAGTGAGCAATGTCGATTTCGAAGTGCTCGAAGCGCTTGTACAGGTGGCGCCGAAGGTTCACATAGGGCTGGGTGCCGAAGAAGGCGATCACTTCGTCGATGCTCGAACACTGTTCGGCGGCCCGAGCCAGCTGCTCGCGGGTGTATCGGTTGCCGCCGCTCATGAGGCGGAACTCCGGTGGCGTCCCTTTGCCCGTCCACGGTAAGTGTCTGTAGTGGAATGGCAGTTGGGACACAGCAGACGCAGGTTCTCGATCCGGTTGTCACGCCAGTTGCCGTCGATGTGGTCGACTTCGAGAGGCAGTGGTTCGCCGAGCCAGACTGCCTCGATACCGCACATGGCGCAGCGGGCGGCGACGCCATGGTCCGTCATCGCTCGCTTCAGTCGAGCACTTTGCTCGCGACGAGGATGCGTCGGGCCCTGCTCGACGAGCAGTTCCTCAGGTCTGCGTTTGCGTCCGCTCCGATGGGCTTCCAGGACGAAGTGCGACGTGTCGATGTCCAGGGCTCTGACCCTGCGGGTGATGTGGGTGTGATGGCCGCCGACGACCTCGAGCCCGAGACGGCGCAGTACTTCGCACATATTCGTCGAGGCGGAGACCGCGGCCTCAAGAATCTCTCTGGTCCACCGGGTCCCTTCGCGTTCGAAGTGTGCGGTGTCCACCCCGAGCCTCTTCATCCGCTCGCGCACATACCGCCGCGTCGGGCTCCTCGGATCCACCCCCAACTTCCCCAGCGCCTCCGACAGCGTTCGTGACGAACCGGCTGCCTCTTCCAGACGCTCCCTCGTGTACGAGCTAACCGGCATCGTTCCCCCTCCGTTCCGGCCGCGTGTTCGCGGTCTCGTACGGGCTAACGAGCCGGTTATCGGACAGTCACGTCCGGAATGTGGAACGGCCCGCACCGGATTGATCCGGTGCGGGCCGTTCGGTCGTTCGGGGAGCGTGGGCCCGGGGCTGGTGGCTCCTCTTCGGGCCTAGATCTCCAGGTCCTTGATGATCTTCGCTACGTGGCCCGTCGCGCGGACGTTGTACAGGGCCCGTTCGACCTTGCCCTCCTCGTCCACCACGATGGTGGAGCGGATCACGCCCATGTACGTCTTGCCGTAGTTCTTCTTCTCGCCGAAGGCGCCGTACGCGTCCAGGACCTTCTTGTCGGGGTCGCCGACCAGCGTGACCTTCAGGTTCTCCTTGTCCCGGAACTTGGCGAGTTTCGCCGGCTCGTCGGGGGAGACTCCGATGACGTCGTAGCCGGCGCCCGTGAGCAGGTCCAGGTTGTCGGTGAAGTCGCAGGCCTGCTTGGTGCAGCCTGGAGTGAGGGCGGCGGGGTAGAAGTAGACGATGACCTTGCGGCCCTTGTGGTCGGCAAGGGACACCTCGTTGCCGTCGGCGTCGGGCAGGGTGAAGGCGGGGGCGGTGTCGCCGGGCTGGAGTCGCTCGCTCATCTCGGTTCGGTCTCCTTGCGAGGTGGTGGATACGGAACCGAGCGTAATGGGGGTGCCGAGCGGTGACCGGCGGGTGAAGCTGACAGACTGTCGACCAGAGACAAGGCCGACAGGAACAGGCCAAGGAAAGCAACGACCACGATCACGGAGGCAGCGCGTGTCTGACACGTCGAGCACGCCGGACACCAGGACTCCGGCGCAGATCGAGGCGGACATCAAACGCCGTCGCGAAACCCTCGCCGAGACGCTCGACGAAATCGGTGTGCGGGTGCACCCGAAGACCATCGTCGGGGATGCCAAGGCCAAGGTGGCGTCCAGCGTCGACCACACCCTCGGACGTGCCTACGTCGGCGTCAACCGCGTCGTCGACGATGTGAAGGCCCAGTTCGTCACGGAGGACGGGGAGCCGCGGCTGGACCGCATCGTGCCCGTGGCCCTCGTGCTGGTCGGCGTCGTCGGACTGCTCACCCTCGGCACCAGGCGCCGCAGGCGCTGAGCCCATGTCCCATCCGTGTCCCACCCGTACTCCACCTGCGTACGAGTGGCCCGGAGACAGGTAGGTTCGGACCGTGAGCGCCAAGAGTAATGAGCACAGCAGCCACGACGACAAGCTGCCCATCCGGATGCTGCACGACCGTGTGCTCGTGCGGCAGGACGCCGCTGAGGGTGAACGCCGGTCCGGTGGCGGCATCCTGATCCCCGCGACCGCGGCGGTGGGCCGGCGGCTCGCGTGGGCCGACGTGGTCGCGGTGGGGCAGAACGTGCGGACGGTGGAGCCGGGCGACCGGGTGCTGTACGACCCGGAGGACCGTGCCGAGGTGGAGGTGCGCGGCACCGCGTACGTGCTGATGCGCGAGCGGGACCTGCACGCCGTCGCCGCGGACCGGTTCGAGGGGTCCGAGGACTCCACCGGGCTGTACCTCTAGTACTTCTGGAAGCCTGGAAGCCTGGAAGCCTGGAACGCGTTGGGGCGGAGGGGCCGGTGACCGTGGTCACCGGCCCCTTTCCGCTGCGTACGGGCCGCGGCAGCCACTCTTTGCTACCGTGGGGAACAACCCGACGAGACGCGCCGTACCGGGACAGGCAAAGACGACGCACCCCCTGTTGATTCCTTCACGGAGGTGCCTGATGGCCTGGGTCCTGCTCGTCGTCGCCGGTCTGCTCGAGGTCGGCTGGTCGGTCGGTATGAAGTACACCGAGGGATTCACGCGGCTCGTGCCCAGCCTCTTCACCGGTGCCGGCATCGTCGCCAGCATGCTCCTGCTGTCGTACGCGGCGAAGTCGCTGCCCATCGGTACCGCGTACGGGGTCTGGGTGGGCATCGGCGCGGCCGGTGCGGCGGTGGTCGGCATGGTGGCGCTCGGTGAACCGGCGACCGCCGCCCGGATCTTCTTCGTCTGTCTGCTGCTGGTGGCCGTCGTCGGGCTGAAGGCGACCTCCGGCCACTAGGCCCCGGCCGCCGGACCCCGGCCACCGACGGCCGGAGCGGCGGCCCCGGCCACCGACGGCCGGAGCGGCGGCCCCGGCCGCCGGTGGCCGGCAAGAGCGGCCGCGGGCTACGGGAAGTCGCCGATCGTCGTTCCCGTCGATCCGATCCCGCCGTCCGTGGTGCCGCCGTCGGTCGTCGTTCCGCCGTCGCCCGTGGTGCCGCCGGTGTCACCGCCGTCCGTGGTGCCGCCGTCGGTCGTCGTTCCGCCGTCGCCCGTGGTGCCGCCGGTGTCACCGCCGTCCGTGGTGCCGCCGCCGGTCGTCGTCCCGCCGTCCCCGGTGGTGCCCCCGTCGGTGTCGCCGCCCGTGGTGCCGCCGTTGTCCTGGCCCTCGGTGGCCGGGGTCTCCTCGCCGCCGGTGGTCGTGCCGCCGTCGCCGGTGGTGCCGCCCGTCCCGGTCTCGTCCCCGTCGGAGTCGGGCGGCGGGAGTTCCTGCTGCTCGGCGCCGTCCTGGAGGTTCAGGTCGAAGTCCTGGACCTTCACGCCCTTCAGTGCGGCCTTCGTGTACTGGGCCCAGATCTGCGCCGGGTAGCCGCCGCCGTTGATGCGCGCCTGTCCGAGCGCCCCGTACAGCGACTTGTGCTCGCCCGTGTCGGGGTCCTGGCCCATCACGGCGACGACGGTGGCGAGGTTCGGGGTGTAGCCGGCGAACCAGGCCGCCTTGTCGTCCTCCGCGGTGCCGGTCTTGCCCGCCACGGGGCGTCCGGCGGCCTGGGCGGCCGTTCCGGTGCCGCCCTCGACGACGCTCCGCAGGATGGAGGTCGTCGTGTCCGCGGCCTCCCTGCTGACGGCCTGCTCGGTCTTCGCCGCAGGCAGCTCCACGGCCTCCGAGCCGTCCTTGGTGATCTTCTCGATGATCGTGTACGTGCCGTGCTTGCCGTGGTTGGCGAGCGTCGCGTACGCCTCCGTCATGTCGAGGACGCTGGCGGTGGCCGTGCCGAGCGCGATGGACGGGGACGGGTTCAGGTCGGGGGTGTCGGACGGGATGCCGAGGGCGACGGCGGTCTTCTCGACCTTCGCGGAGCCGACGTCCACGGCCATCTGCGCGTACACCGAGTTCACGGACTTGTCGGTGGCGGTGCGGACCGGGATCCGGCCGTACGAGACCTGGTCCTCGTTCTCCGGGGCGTACCGGCCGCCGTCCCAGCCCTGTACGGGGCGCTGGTTCGTGCCGTCGTAGACGGTGTTCGGGGTGATCGGGCGGCCGTCCTGGGTGACCGAGTCGTTCTGCACGGCCGAGGTGAACACGAACGGCTTGAAGATGGAGCCGACCTGGTAGTCCCGGCGTGTGGCGTTGTTGTAGTACTGCTTCGTGTAGTCGATGCCGCCGTACATCGCGACGACCTTGCCGGTCTTCGGGTCGATGGAGGCGCCGCCCGCGCGGACGTAGGTGTCGACCTTGCGGTCCTTCTTGTCGAGCTCGTCCGTCACCTGGTCGTCGACGGCCTTCACGAAGGAGTCCTGCTTCGACTTCTGCAGGGTGGTCGTGATGCGGTAGCCGCCCGCGTTCAGGGCGTCCTCGTCGAGGATGTCGTGGTCGGCGAGGTAGTCGTTGACGGCCTTGACGATGTAGCCGCGCTGGCCCGACATGCCGGCCGCGATCACCGTCTCCTTGGGCGCGGGGAACTCGACACCGGAGCGCTCGGAGTCGGTGATCCAGTCCTTCTTGACCATGCCGTCGAGGACGTAGTTCCAGCGGGCCAGGGCCGCCGGCTTGTTCTCGGGGTGCGCGACCACGTCGTACTCGCTCGGCGCGTTGAGGAGCGCGGCCAGGTAGGCGCCCTGGCCGGCCGTCAGGTCCTTGGCGTCGACGCCGTAGTAGGCCTGCGCCGCGGCCTGGACGCCGTACGCGTTGCGGCCGAAGTAACTGGTGTTGAGGTAGCCCTCGAGGATGTCGTCCTTGCTCTTCTCGCGGTCCAGCTTGATCGAGATGAAGAACTCCTTCACCTTGCGCGTGACCGTCTGCTCCTGCGCCAGGTAGTAGTTCTTCACGTACTGCTGGGTGATCGTCGAGCCGGACTGCTTGCCCTTGCCGGTGGCGGTGTTCCAGCCGGCGCGGAGCATCGCCTTGGGGTCGACCGCGGACTCGGTGTAGAAGTCGCGGTCCTCGGCGGCGAGCACCGCGTGCTGGGCGTCCTCGGAGATCAGCGACAGGTCCACGTTCTCGCGGTTCACCTCGCCGTCGCGGGCGAGCTGGCTGCCGTCCGCGTACAGGTAGACGTTGCTCTGCTTGATCGCGGTCGCGTTCGCCGAAGGGATCTTCACCAGGTAGTAACCGAGCGCGAAGACGCCGACGAGCAGCAGGATCCCGACGACGAAGGTGCCGAGCACGATCCGCCAGGTCGGGATCAGCCGCTTCCAGCCGGTGCGCTTGGGCCGCTTGGCCTTCTCCGCCTTCTCCGCCTTCTCCGCCTTCTCGGGCTCCCCGGGCTCCCCGGACTCCCTGAGCTCCCCAGGCTCCCCGGGCTCCCCGGGCTTTTCTTCGGCCGGAGCCGGAGCCGGAGCCGGCTCCGCCGCGGCGGGGGTGTCGGGGTCTCTCGGTGCCCAGCCCTCGCTCGGCTGCTGCTGCTCAGGCTGCGGCTGGTCGTTCATCGTGTGCCGTGCTCCCGTTTCACGTCGTACATCTGGTACGCCCTCGTACGCCTGGTGCGCCCACCCTTGAAGACTGTCCCATCCGGTGAATCGTTCCCTGTGCGTGGCACGCGTCGTGAGGAGAGGGCGCGAAGAAAACGCCTGGCACGCGGCACGGTCCCGCGACTAGGCTCCAGCGTTTTGGCTCGGAACTACCGGAGAGGGTTCGTGGTGCGGGCTTGGAGGTTGTACGCGGCCGTCGCGGCAGGCGGTTTCCGACGGTACGCGACCTACCGGGTGGCCACCGCCGCGGGGGTGTTCACCAACACGGTCTTCGGGCTGATCCTGGCGTACACGTACATCGCGCTGTGGGACGAGCGGCCCGGCCTCGGCGGGTACGACCAGGCCCAGGCCGTGACGTACGTGTGGGTGGGGCAGGGGCTGCTCGCGGTGGTCGCGGTGATGGGCGGCGGTTTCGAGGACGAGATGACCGAGAGAATCCGTACGGGTGACATCGCGATCGACCTGTACCGGCCCGTCGATCTCCAGTCGTGGTGGCTGGCGGCGGACACCGGGCGGGCCGCCTTCCAGCTGCTGGGGCGTGGTGTGGTGCCGATGATGATCGGCGGCCTCGTCTTCCGGCTCGCGCTGCCCTCCGACATCGGGACCTGGGCGGCGTTCCTCGTCGCCGTGCTGCTCGGTGTCCTGGTGAGCTTCGCGATCCGCTATCTCGTGGCGCTCGCGGCGTTCTGGTTCATGGACGGGGCGGGCGCGCAGCAGCTGTCCGTCCTGGCGGCGATCTTCTTCTCCGGGATGACGCTGCCGCTGAACGTCTTCCCGGGCGCGCTCGGCGAGCTGGCCCGGGCACTGCCCTGGTCGGCGCTGCTGCAGGCCCCGGCGGACGTGCTGCTCGGCGAGCGCACGGGCGTCGCGCTGCTGCGTACGTACGCCTTCCAGGCGGCCTGGGCCGTCGGGCTGCTGGCGGTGGGCCGGCTGCTCCAGTCGGCGGCCACGCGCAGGGTGGTGGTCCAGGGTGGCTGACCTCCGGGAGCGGCAGGACGTGCACCCCGGCTTCGAGCGGGCCGGCGGTTCGCGGCTTGCGGAGGGGCTGCGGGCCTACCGGCTGATCGCGTGGATGTGGATCCGCTCGACGATGGCGTACCGCGCGTCCTTCGCGATGACCCTCTTCGGGAACTTCGCGGGGACCGCGCTCGACTTCATGACGATCCTGCTGATGTTCTCGCGGGTCGACGAGCTCGGCGGCTACTCGCTGGGCCAGGTGGCCTTCCTGTACGGGCTGTCCAGCGCGGCGTTCGGTCTCACCGAGCTGCTGTTCGGCTCGATGAACCGGCTGGGCGGCCGGGTGCGCGACGGCACGCTCGACACCCTGCTCGTGCGTCCCGTGCCGGTGCTCGCGCAGGTCGCCGCGGACCGGTTCGCGGTGCGCCGGCTGGGCCGGATCACGCAGGGGCTGCTGGTCCTCGGGTACGCGCTCGCCGTGGTCGACATCGACTGGACGCCGCTCAAGGTGCTGCTGCTGCCGGTGACGGTGGCCGGCGGGGCGGCCATCTTCGGGGCGGTGTTCGTGGCGGGCGGGGCCTTCCAGTTCGTGGCGCAGGACGCGTCCCAGGTGCAGAACTCGTTCACGTACGGCGGGACCACGCTGCTGCAGTACCCGCCGACCGTCTTCGCGAAGGAACTGGTGCGCGGGGTGACCTTCGTCGTGCCGCTGGCCTTCGTCAACTGGCTGCCCGCGCTGTACGTGCTCGGGCTGCCGTATCCGCTCGACCTGCCGCAGTGGGTGGCGTTCCTGTCGCCGCTCGTGGCGACCGCCTGCTGCGCGCTGGCAGGTCTCGCCTGGCGGGCGGGCCTTCGTTCGTACCGGAGCACGGGGAGTTAGTTCGTGGACACCGACATCAGTACCGGCAGCGGCACAGACAGCGGCACCGGCACAGACAGTGGCACCGGCACCGGCACCGGCACCGGCACCGGATCCCGGGAGAACGGGTTCATCCACCTCGACCGGGTCGAGAAGGTCTTCGACGTGCGCAAGAAGACCGGCTTCCTGCGCAGTGAGCGGCGGGAGGTCCGGGCGGTCGACTCGATCTCCTTCACCGTGGCGCGCGGCGAGATGGTCGGCTACATCGGGCCGAACGGCGCGGGCAAGTCCACCACCATCAAGATGCTCACCGGCATCCTCACACCGAGCGGCGGGCGCCTGCGGGTGGCGGGTATCGACCCGTCCCGCGAACGTACCCGGCTCGCGCGGCACATCGGCGTGGTGTTCGGACAGCGGACCACCCTGTGGTGGGACCTCCCGCTGATCGACTCGTACAAGCTGATGCACCGCATGTACCGGATCCCCGACGCGCGGTACGCCGAGAACCTCGACCGGTGCGTGGAACTCCTGGAGCTGGGCGCCCTGCTGGACGTGCCCGTACGGCAGCTCTCGCTCGGGCAGCGGATGCGCGGGGACATCGCGGCGGCGCTGCTGCACGATCCCGAGGTGCTGTACCTGGACGAGCCGACGATCGGGCTCGACGTGATCAGCAAGGTGCGGGTGCGGGAGTTCCTGCGGGACCTCAACGCGGAGCGCGGCACGACCGTGCTGCTGACGACCCACGACCTCTCCGACATCGAGCAGTTGTGCCGGCGCGTGATGGTCATCGACCACGGGCGCCTGATGTACGACGGTCCGCTCTCCGGGCTGCACGAGATAGGGGAGAGCGAGCGCACGCTGGTCGTGGACCTGGAGCGCGAACTGCCCCCCGTCGAGGTGGAGTCGGCGCGGGTGGTGAAGGTCGAGGGGCCGCGGCAGTGGCTCGCCTTCCCGGCGGCGCAGTCGGCGGCACCGCTGGTGGCGCGGATCGCGGCCGAGTACCCGCTGGTGGACCTGTCGGTACGGGAACCCGACATCGAGGCCGTCATCAGCCGCATGTACGCGGAGAAGGCAACCTCGTAGGCTGCTGTCATGACGGACGAACTCCCGGGCGGACTTCCCGAACTGCGTGCTTCCGACGCCGACCGTGAGCAGGTCTGCGAAGTGCTGAGGGACGCCCTCGCCGAAGGCCGCCTGGACATGGCGGAGTTCGAGGAGCGGCTGGAGGCGACGTACAAGGCGCGTACGTACGGCGAGTTGGAGCCGATCACGCGGGATCTGCCCGTGCCGGGCGTCACCGCTCCGGGGCCGGCCGTGTCGATGGTCAAGGGGCCGGGCGGCAGCGGGGACTGGGCCGGGCGGATCGTCGGTGACTCGGACTCCTCGTCGCAGTGGGGCGTGGCGGTCATGTCGGGGTTCGAGCGCAAGGGGCACTGGACCGTGCCGCGGAGGTTCAACTCCGTCGTCTTCTGGGGCGGGGGTGTCATCGATCTGCGGGAGGCGAACTTCGCGGCCGGCGAGGTCGTCGTCAACTGCGTCGCCGTCATGGGCGGGACGCAGGTGATCGTGCCGCCGGGGGTCGAGGTCGTCGTCCGCGGGATCGGGATCATGGGCGGGTTCGACCACGGTCAGGAGGGGGTGCCCGGTGAGCCGGGGGCTCCGCGGGTCGTGGTGACCGGGTTCGCGTTCTGGGGCGGGGTGGGGATCGAGCGGAAGGTGTCCCGCGCGGAGCGGGCCCGCCTCAAGGAGGCGCGGCGGCAGGAGAAGGTGGAGCGGCGGGCCGAGCGGCGGGGCGAGTTGGAGGCGGGGCGGGACTGAGGGCGCGCCCCTCTTCGGCTTGGCCGCCGCCGCCGCTGCCGCCGGTGTGTGGGCGGGTGCGGGTGCGTCGTGGCTGGTCGCGCAGTTCCCCGCGCCCCTAAAAGACTGCGCAGTTCCCCGCGCCCCCAAGGGCAAAGGACTGCGCCGTTCCCCGCGCCCCTGAAGACGAAAGACTGCGCGGTCTTCCACGCGCCTGTTGTCAGGGGCGCGGGGAACGGCGCGATCAGCCCCCGCCGGGGCCCGCGGGTTTTCGACCGCGGGCTCGCCCCGGGCTTTCTACAGCTGCGCCGGCGCCGCGCCCTTGAGGGTGTCGGTGTCGAAGACCTCCGCCATGCGGGCGTAGCCCTTGTCGCTCGGGTGGAGGTGGTCGCCCGAGTCGTAGTCGGCGCGCAGGCGGCGGGGGTCGTACGGATCGCGGAGCGCCTTGTCGAAGTCGGCGTACGCGTCGAAGACCCCGCCCGCGCGGATCTGGGCGTTGACGGCCTGCCGGGTGTCCTCGAGGTGGGGGAGGTAGCCGCGGTGGCCCTGGAAGGGCATCAGGGTGGCGCCGACGACCCGCAGGCCGCGGGCGTGGGCCAGCCGCGTCAGCCCGCGCAGCCCCGCGGTGATCTTGTTCGCGTCGGTCTGGCTCGGGGTGCGCAGGATGTCGTTGACACCGAGGGCCACCACGACGGCCCTGACATTGGTGCGGCCGAGCACGTCGCGGTCGAAGCGGCTCAGGCCGCTCGGGTTCTCGGCGGGGCGGCCGAGGCCGCTGGTGAGGACGCGGTTGCCGCTGATGCCCTGGTTGACCACGCTGTAGCGGGGCCCGTCCGAGCCGCCGCGCAGCCGGCCGGCGAGGACGTCCGTCCAGCGCCGGTTCTCGCCCACGGTGGAGGTCACGCCGTCGGTGAGCGAGTCGCCGATGACGACGACCGTGCCGTCCGACTCGTTGCTCAGCACGTCCACCGCGGTCAGGTAGCGCCAGTAGGGCGTCTGCCCGGTGTAGGGGACGCCGCTGACGTCCTCCGTGCGGTCGCCCTCCGCGGTGTACGAGATCTGCCGTGCCTGCGGGTGGTAGGTGACGGGTCCGGACGGGGTCGGCGAGTACGTCGTGACCAGCACGTCCGTGGCGTGCGGGACCAGTACCCGTACGGCGTCGCTGACCACCTGCCGCCCGGGCGGCACCAGCACGGAGGGGCGGCCGCCGAAGGTGAGGCGGCGCATCGTGCCGGGGGCCGCGGCGGCGTCGTTCCCGGTGGCGGCCACGGCGACCGAGGCGTGCGTGATGCTGAGCGGCTGCTGTCCGTAGAGGTTGGAGAGCGTGATCCGGGCCGCGGTGCCGCCGACCGCCATGTGCACCACGTTGCGTACCGAGCGGCCCGCCATGCCGTTCTCCTCGGTGCCCGGCTCCGAGCCCGCCGGGGACGCCGACCAGGCGCCCACCCAGGTGCCGGCGGACGCGGGTGCCGCCGAGTTGTGCGGGCCGCGGGCACCGGTGACCGCGGTCTCCGGGCTGTCGTCGGCGGTGACACCGGCGTATATGGCGGCTGAGATGGCGACGATGACGGCGATGATCGCGGCCAGCAAGGCATAACCGTGACGCTTGGTCATGCGGTGCGTATCTCCTCGAAAAAATGGGAGCCCGGGCTCCGGTGTGATCACCCCATGATGAGGCATGGCGTGGCAAGGACCCGACGGGGCCCCGCCCGGACAGACGCCGGGAACTCCTGTTCCGTTCCAGGAGTCGGTCAGGTTGGGACAATGCGATGGGGGGACCCGGGAACGGATGGAGCGGATGGAAAGCACGAAAGAGGACGAAGCAGGGGAAACGGGTCCGCAGGGCGGGTCTTCCCGCCCCGGCGGTGTGGCGAACCCCACGGGCGCCGCGGATCCTGCGGGCGCCGCGGGCCTGCCGGGCGCCGCGGGCTCCCCGGGGACCGGCGCCGCCGCACCGAACCGGGCGATGAACTCGTTCAGCCCCGCCGACGAGGAGAAGTTCCGGGGCGTCCGCCGGATGAAAACCACGGCGACCGGGCTGCTGCTCCTGGTCGCCCTCGTCTACGTGTTCGCCACCTGGGCCGAGAACTCCGGCGCGGGCGCCTGGGCCGGGTACGTGGCCGCGGCCGCCGAGGCCGGCATGGTCGGCGCGCTGGCCGACTGGTTCGCCGTCACCGCGCTGTTCCGCCGGCCCCTGGGCCTGCCCATCCCGCACACCGCGATCATCCCGACCAAGAAGGACCAGCTCGGCGTCTCCCTGGGCGAGTTCGTCGGGGAGAACTTCCTGTCCCAGGACGTCGTACGGCAGCGGCTGCGGTCCGTCGGCATCGGCAGCCGCCTCGGCACCTGGCTGGCCGACCCCGAGCACGCCGACCGGGTGACGGCGGAGCTGGCCACCGCGCTCAGGGGCGCCCTCGCGGTGCTGCGCGACTCGGACGTCCAGGCGGTGGTCGGCGAGGCCATCAACCGGCGGGCCGACGCGCAGGAGATCGCCCCCGGCATGGGCAAGACCCTGGAGAGGATCGTCGCGGACGGCGGCCACCGGCGGGTCGTCGACCTGATCTGCGTACGCGCCCACGACTGGCTCGTCCTCCACGACGAGCAGGTGATGGACGCCGTGCAGGGCGGCGCCCCCGGCTGGACCCCGAAGTTCGTCGACAAGCGGGTCGGCGAGCGCGTCTACAAGGAACTGCTGCGCTTCGTCACCGAGATGCGCGACATGCCCGCCCACCCGGCCCGCGGCGCCCTGGACCGCTTCCTCGGCGACTTCGCCGCCGACCTCCAGTCCGACACCGACACCCGGGCGCGGGTGGAGAACCTCAAGCGCGAGGTCCTCGGCCGCGGCGAGGTCCAGGACCTGATCGCGTCCGCCTGGTCCTCCGTACGGCAGATGATCGTGTCCGCCGCGGAGGACGAGCGCAGCGAGCTGCGGCTGCGCGTGCGGGCCTCGCTGCTGTCCCTCGGCGCGCGGATGGCCGGTGACGCGCGGCTCCAGGCCAAGGTCGACGGCTGGGTCGAGGGGGCGGCGGTGTACGTCGTGACGACGTACCGCGACGAGATCACCTCCCTGATCACCGACACCGTCGCCGGCTGGGACGCCGAGCACACCTCCCGGAAGATCGAGGCGCACATCGGCCGTGACCTGCAGTTCATCCGGATCAACGGCACGGTGGTCGGATCACTGGCCGGCCTTGTCATCTACACGGTGTCGCGGGCTCTGGGCGGCTGACCCGGGCGGCCGGTACGGACGGCCGGGCCGGGCCCCGGCCCGGGTGGTCGAGCCCGGCGGCCGGTGCGGGCGGCTGACCTGGGCCGACCGGGTGCGAGCGGCCGTGACCGGGGCGTAAAGCGGCGCGTCGGGGGGACACGTAGGGGGTTCGCCCACCCCCGTGCGGGGTTCGCTCGTCGAGGAGAGAGCCCATGGCCGTAACCGACGCCGGCACCGGATCCGCGGGCAGCGGAGCCGTCACCACCGCCGTGCCCGCCCGACTGGACCGGCTGCCCTGGTCACGCTGGCACTGGACCATCGTGATCGGTCTCGGCACCGTCTGGATCCTGGACGGTCTGGAAGTCACCGTCGTCGGCAACATCGCCGGCCGGCTCTCGGAGCCCGGCAGCGGCCTGCCCATCTCGGCCGCCCAGGTCACCGGCCTGGCAGCCGCCCTCTACGTGGCGGGAGCCTGCCTGGGAGCCCTGGTCTTCGGCCGGCTCACGGACATCTTCGGCCGCCGCAAGCTGTTCATGGTCACCCTGGCGGTCTACCTGGCGGCCACCGCCATGACGGCGCTCTCCTTCTCCACCTGGTGGTTCTTCCTCTTCCGCTTCCTCACCGGCTTCGGCATCGGCGGCGAGTACGCGGCCATCAACTCGGCGATCGACGAACTGATCCCCTCGAAGTACCGCGGCCGCGTCGACCTGATCATCAACGGCAGCTTCTGGCTGGGCGCGGTCGCCGGCTCCCTCCTGTCGATCGTCGCGCTGGACACCGACCTGTTCGCGATGAACGTCGGCTGGCGGCTCACCTTCGTCCTCGGCGTCGTCCTCGGCCTGGTCATCCTGCTCGTACGCCGCAACGTCCCCGAGAGCCCCAGGTGGCTGTTCATCCACGGCAAGGGCGAGGAGGCGGAACGGCTGGTCACCGAGGCCGAGGGGCAGATCAAGGAGGAGACCGGGAAGGAACTCCCGCCGCCCGCCGGGGAGATCACCATCCACCAGCGCAAGAGCATCGGGTTCCTGGAGATCGGCCGCACGGTCTTCTCGACGTACCGCAAGCGCGCCGTGCTGGGTCTGTCCCTCTTCATCGGGCAGGCGTTCCTCTACAACGCGATCACCTTCGGCTTCGGCGCGATCCTCACCAAGTTCTTCGACGTGCCGACGGGGAAGACCGGTTACTACTTCGCCGTCATCGCGGCCGGCAACTTCATCGGCCCGCTGCTCCTCGGCAAGCTCTTCGACACCGTGGGCCGCCGGATCATGATCTCGTCCACCTACCTGCTCTCCGGCGTCCTGCTGTTCGGCACGGCGTACCTCTTCGACCAGGGTTCGTTGAGCGCGGTCACCCTGACCGCCTGCTGGTGCGTGGTCCTCTTCTTCGCGTCGGCCGGCGCGAGCAGCGCGTACCTGACCGTCTCCGAGATCTTCCCGATGGAGACCCGTGCGATGGCCATCGCCTTCTTCTACGCCATCGGCACCGCGGCCGGCGGCATCAGCGGTCCGCTGATCTTCGCCGACCTGACCAGCACGGGCGTCGTCGGAGACACGGTCCTCGCCTTCCAGATCGGCGCCGGTCTGATGTGCGCGGCGGGCCTCGTCGCGGCGGCGCTCGCGGTCAAGGCGGAGGGGCGCTCCCTGGAGGACATCGCGAGCCCGCTGTCGACGGCCGCCGGCCCCGCCGGGTCGCCGGGCGGGGGCACGGGCACCGGCACGGGGGCGGGCGCGAAGGCCTAGATCCGAACTGAGTACGCGTACTCTGTCGGCCCCGCGTGCGGCAGAGGAACGTTCGTTCCTATGACCGAGAAGCTGCTGGGCCCGCTGTCGGAGCGCCCCTGGACGGAACGCTGGCTGACCCGCCTGCTGGGTGCCGTCCTGTCCTCGGCGGCGTACCTCCTGTGCGTCCCCTGGGAGCCGCGCGACCGCCCCGCGTCGTTCGGCCCGACCGCGGAGGCGGCTCCGGTGACCGTCCTCGGAGCCGCCGCCCTGGCCGGCTGCCTGCTCCCCCTGGCCGCGTACTTCGGCCGCCGTGACGCCCTTGCCTGGCCGCTGCTGCTGGTGGCGGTGCCGCCGGCCGCGCTCCTGTACGCCTCGCTGAGCGCGAACGGCGAGCCGCCCGGCGTGTCCGGCCGGCCCTGGTCCCTGACCTGGGCGTCCGCCACGCTCGTGATCTCGGCGGGGGTGCTCGTCGCGACGGCCGTGGCCCGGCGTTTCAAGGAGGACACCGGCGACTCGATGGAGGGACTGGTCCTCGCCCGTCCGCAGCGGCCCGCGGCGTGCGGGCGGCGGGTGTGAGCGGCGGGCGTCGAGCGGTAGGTGGTGAGGGTCAGGTGGTGAGGGTCAGGCGCCCGTGGTGGAACCGGGCCGCACAATCATGAGGATCGTGACGGTGGCCCAGAGCAGGTTGAAGACGCCGGTGAACATGGCGAGCCGGACGGTGACGCGGGTGCTCGGGGCGGTTTCGCTCGGGGCGGTTTCGGTGGAGGTGGAGAGCGTCGCGGCGGCCTCCGTGGACGTGGATACCGACGTGGACGCGGGCGCCGTCGGGGCGGCCTCCGCGGAGCCGGCCGCGTCCACCGCTTCCAGCAGTTCCTCCTGACGGGGCAGCACCAGCGCCAGCAGAACAGCCGCGGCGATCCCGGTCAGCACCATCGAGACGAGCAGCCAGGCGTCGCCGAGCACGCCCATGCTGAGAGCCGTGGCCATCCCCAGCACGGGAACGGCGATGCCGACGGCCGCGTACACCCGGCAGATCCGGTGCAGCAGCCGCAGGGTCTCCGTCGCCCGGGGATCGCCGGGAGCGGCGAGGGCCCGCCGGGCGGCGGGCGGGAACATGCTGGCCGCGACGGTGACGGGACCGACGGCGACGATCGCGACGAGGACATGGAGTGCGAGGAGGAACTTGGTCACGAGGGGACGGTAGGCGGCGCACCGGATCCGGTGGAAGTGGCGAGATTGCCAGCCTTCAACGGATTCCCGCCAGGGCCCGTGGGCTCGGCTTCCCCGTCCGCGGCAGCCGCTTCCGCTCCTTGGCGGGAATCCGTCGCCCCCCTACGCTCTTGCCATGCACACCGTGGCCGTACTGGCGCTCGACCAGGTCATCCCGTTCGACCTCGCCGCTCCGATCGACACCTTCAACTGGGCCCGGCTGCCGGACGGCCGCGCCCCCTACCGCGTCCGGGTCTGCTCGGTGACCGGGGAGGTGAACGCCGGCGCGTTCACCGTGCGCGCGCCGTACGGGCTGGAGGCGCTGGCCGAGGCGGACACGATCATCGTGCCGGGCACCGCCGACCCGACCGGACCGCTGCCGCCGGGGGTGGCGCAGGCCCTGCGCGCGGCGGCGGCGAACGGCACGCGCATCGCCTCGGTCTGCGTGGGCGCGTTCATCCTCGCCGCCACCGGGCTGCTGGACGGACAGCGGGCGACGACCCACTGGATCGCGGCCGCGGACCTGGCCGCCCTGCACCCGGCGGTGACGGTCGACCCCAACGTCCTCTACGTCGACAACGGCCAGTTCCTCACCTCGGCGGGGGCCGCCGCGGCGATGGACATGTGCCTGCACATGATCCGCAAGGACTACGGCTCGGCCGTCGCGGCCCACGTGGCCCGGATGTCCGTCATGCCGCTCGAACGGGAGGGCGGACAGGCCCAGTTCATCGTCCACGGCCGGCCCCCGGCCCCGGCCGGCACGACGATGGAACCCCTGCTGGCGTGGTTGGAGGAGAACGCCGGCCGCGACCTCACCCTGGACGACATCGCCGCCCGGGCGGGCACCAGCGCCCGTACGCTCAACCGCCGTTTCCGCGAGCAGACCGGCACGACGCCCCTGCAGTGGCTGCACCGGGCGCGGGTGCGCACGGCCCAGCACCTGCTGGAGAACACCACCCATCCCGTCGAACGCATCGCGGTACAGGCCGGGTTCGGCTCGCCGACCGCCTTCCGGGACCGGTTCAGGAAAGTGGTGGGCACGAGCCCGCAGGCCTACCGGCGGGCGTTCCGGGGTGTGCCGGACGGGCCAGGCACCGGTGACGTCGGCACCGGTACGGGTACGGGCACCGGTCCCGGTGCCCGTACCCGTGAGGTCCGCGTACCGCTACAGACGTAACCGCTGCGTCACGGCACCCCCGGGTGCCACAACTCTCCCGGCAGGTCTCGTGTCGAACCAGGCGTGAGTGAGAGCAACAAGGCTTTACCGCCACACATCACCGCTCTCACGTACACACCGGCCTTTCGATCGCACGTGACGCCTCAGTGCTGTCCATCAACGGGGGAACACATCATGACCAGCAAGAACCTCGGCTCCCGCCGCAGGACCGTCTCCTTCGCCGTCTCCGCGGCCTCCTTCCTGCTGCTGGGCGGCCTCGGCATCGCCGCCGCGCCCGCCTCCTTCGCGGGCACCCCCGGCGGGACCGCCGCGAACGACCGCAACTCCGACTTCGACGGCGACGGGTACGACGACGTCCTGATCGGCGCGCCGAAGGGCACCGCCGACGGCAAGGAGGGCGCCGGGTTCGTCACCGTCCAGTACGGGGCGGCCAACGGCATCGGCACCGCCAAGAGCGCCCCGAAGGCCCGTACCGCGGTCTTCAGCCAGTCCACCGCCGGTGTTCCGGGCACCTCGCAGACGTACGACGCCTTCGGTGCGGCCGTCGCCACGGGTGACCTCGACGGCGACGGGTACGACGACGCGGTGATCGGGGCGCCCGGCGAGGAGGTCGGTTCGCTGGAGGACGCCGGCCGGGTGACCGTCCTGTACGGCTCCGGGACCGGGCTGGGCGCCGCCCGCAGCGTCACGATCGCATCCGCGTCCCCGGCCGCCGGGGTCCGCTTCGGCTCCGCCGTCACCGCGGCCCGGCTGACGGGGGCATCCCCGGGCGACGTCGTCGCCGTGACCGACCACCGCGGCGCCGAGCTGTTCACCTACAGCGCGGGCTCCCTGCGGCACACCGGCACGCTCGACACGACCGCGCACCCCGCCGGACGCGCCCTCACACCGGCGTACCTGACCACCGGCGACTACGACTCGGACGGCTACGCCGAGCTGGTGATCTCGGGGTTCGGCCCCGACGACGACCATGCGCAGGGCTGGTCGGCGGTCTACTCGGGCGGCGAGAGCGGCGTGACCTTCCGGCGCGACCTGCGCGGCGGTGTCTCCACCGCGTCGGGGGACATCGACGGCGACGGGTACGACGACCTCGTCACGGGCCACCACAGCAGCCCCGACCACGAGGCGGAGGGCATGGCGGGCGGCATGATCGGCGTCTACTACGGCAGTGACAGCGGCCTCAGGGGCCAGGAGGCTCCTGAGGACGGGACCGAGGAGGCGCCCCAGTACTGGACGCAGAACTCCCCGGGTGTGCCCGGTGCCGGCGAGCGCGGTGACGCCTGGGGCACCGAGCTCTCCGTCGGCGACGTCGACGGGGACGGTTACGCGGACGTCGCCGTCGGCGCCCCCGGCGAGGACATCGGCACCGTCGCGGACGCGGGCGCGGTGTGGCTGCTGCGCGGCTCGGCCGAGGGCCTGACGGCCACGGGCGCCCAGTCCTTCGACCAGAACAGCGCCGAGGTCCCCGGGACCGCGGAGGCCGGTGACGCGTGGGGGCAGCAGGTGCGGCTCGCCGACACGGACCACGACGGCCGCTCCGACCTGCTGGCCGCCGCGCCGGACGAGGACGGCCACGACGGGGTGGTCTGGCACCTGTCCGCGAGCACGAAGGGCCTCGTCACGACCGGCGCGTGGCTCTACGGCGCGACCTCGCTCGGCGCTCCGGGCGACGGCGCGGGCTTCGGCGAGGCCGTCGACGAGTGAGGCACCGCCGGGCGCCGGTACGGGGGCCGTCCGGACCGGGCCCGTCCGGACCGGGCGGGGCCAGGCGGACGGGCTGAGGCCGGGCCCGATGAGACCCGCTGGGGACTGACGAGGCCTGACGGGGGACGGCGTATGGGGGTCGGCCGACGGGGACAGCGTATGGGGGTCGGCGGATGGGGGACGGCCGACGGGGGTCGGCCGATAGGGGGGCGAGCGTCGGGGGCGGGACTCAGCCCCGCCGGTCGGCCACGGCCCACGACGCCAGTGCCACGGCCCCGGCCGCCCCGAACACCGCGGGCCACGCCCCGACCTCCCTGGCGAGCGGATGGGAGCCGGCGAAGGCGGCGACGTACGCGGCGGTCAGCGCCCCGGCCGCCCTCCCTCCCGCCTGCTGCCGCCACCGCTGGGCGGCGGCCGCCCCGGCGGCGGCGAGCACGACCCCGCCGAGCTGACGCTTCCTGGTCCAGCGGGCGACCCCGTACCCGCCGATGAGTCCACCGGCGGCCACCGCCGCGGCCGGTACCTTCGCCATCACTGCCTCCTGCCGTCGCGTCCGGCGGACTCCTCCGTCCGCCGGTCGGCCGAGACTAACCAACCAGCCTCCCTCACCGGACCCCGGCCCGGACCCCCGGCACCACCTCGCCCGACACCGGCAGCCCCAGCCCCGCCACGGCCCGCGCGACCAGCCGGGCCATCTCGACGGCACCCCGCTCCTGGAAGTGGGTGTTGTCCTGGACCCCGCCGGGGAAGTTCGGGTACTGCCCCGCGTTCAGCCACAGGAAGATCCCCTTGGAGGCCTCGACGCCGATCCCGTCGAGGTAGGCCCGGCTGGCCGCCGCCAGGTCGACCAGCGCAGCCCCCTCCTCCTGCGCGACTGCCTTCGCGGCGTCCACGTACGCGGGGAAGGAGACGTTGAACTTCCCGGTGGTCGCGTTGTAGGAGCGGCGCGAGACGGGCGTGACGACGACCGGTGTCGCCCCGCGCGCCCGGGTCGCCCGGATGTAGTCGTTGCGGAGGTACTCCTTGTAGTCGGCGAGGGAGGTGTACCGCTCCGCGTTGCCGACGGTGGCGTCGTTGTGCCCGAACTGCACGAACAGGTAGTCACCGGCCTTGATCACCTGGTGGATCGCGGCCAGCCGCCCCTGCTCGATGAAGGAGCGCGAGCTGCGCCCGCCGATGGCGCGGTTGGCGACGGTGATGTTCGAGGTGAAGTATCCGGACAGTTTCTGTCCCCATCCGGCCTGGGGGTAGTAACCGGAGCTGTAGGTCTGCGCGGTGGAGTCACTGGCGATGTAGACGGTCCCGGTCGCGGCGACGCCTCCAGGGACACCGGCGGCACTGGCGGTACCGGGCAGGCCCAGGGCGCCGAGGACCCCGGCGCCGCCCGCACCCGCGGCACCGATCAGGAACCGCCTACGACTGCCCACACTGGTGTTACGGCTCATCTGCCCACCCTCGTCACGGAGTTGAGGAGCTGTCGCAGAGCGGTGGCAGCCGCGGGCGGAAAGGTTGCCGGGCGGGCGCGGCCTCCTCACGGCAAGGCGCCGCCCCTCTCACGGCCGGGCGCCGGCCCCCTCACGGACGGGCGTCGGCCAGCCAGGTGCGCCAGACGCGCCGGCTGTTGGGCAGCTCGGGCCGGTCGAGCATCCACAGCACGTACCCGGCGTGCAACCGGGCCCAGGGGTTCTCCGAACGCCGGGCCGCCTCCAGCCGTACGCGCAGGGGAGGCCCGTCGAGAACCCGGGCCACCCGCACGTACTCGCGGTCCTTGCAGCGGTAGGCCCGCCGCACGACGATCTCCACGAGGTCGATCAGCTTGGCCCGGGCCACCGGATCCCGCCCGACGGAGTCCACGGCCAGATCCCGGACGAGCCCCTGCTTCGTCCCCCAGGCCTTGGCGGTGAGGGTCCACTCGTACGGGAACCGGGCCTCCCACTCCAGGAAGAGCAGGGCGTAGGGCAGCCCCGGCCACTTCGCGATGTCCTCGCAGTCCCACCGGTCCCACAGACCGTCGGGCAGGGAGGAACCCCGGATCCGCAGGTGCTCCTCGTGGGCCAGCCGCAGGGCCGGAACCCCGTACGGTTCCCGCACCCCCTGCTCCTGCAACGCCAGCAAGGTCGCGTTGAACCGCTCGACGGCCTCGTCCGTGGCTTTCCTGGCGGCGGCCAGCCGATCCAGTGCGGCGGCCCGCTCGCCGGGATCCTTCGAGATCAGCCCGTACGCCCAGGCCAACCGCTCGTCCCATGCCCGGGCGTCGTCCCCGTCCGTCCCGCGCCCTGTCTCATGCCCCATGCACCAGATCATCCCCGAGCACACCGTTCCTAGCCCTCCGGGTACCTGTACAGGAGGGGAACGTCGTCGGGGCGGCGGGGCGGGAGACGGCGTACGGCCGGTCAGGTGCGGTCGTGCAGGGTGATCCGGTAGCCGTCGGGGTCGGCGAAGGTGAAGGTCCGGCCGAAGGGGCCGTCGACCGGCGCGGAGACGATGGTGTGGCCGTCGGCGGCGAGGGCGTCGTGGATGGCCTGGACGTCCGTGGCGTGGAGCCAGATCGCGGCACCGATGCCGGGCTGGGCGACGGATGCGAGATCGGTGCCGGGAACGAGGTCGCGCAGTGCGAACGCGATCGGCTTCGTCTCGAAGACGACGGCGTGCGGAGGTCCGGCCTGCGAGCGGACGAGGCCCAGGTACTGCTCGTAGAACGCCTGCGAGGCGTCGAGGTCGCGGGCCTGGAGCGAGATGAAGTCGGGGCCGGTGGCGGGCATGGCGGTGCTCCTTCTTTTCGTGTCAGCTTTCTGACACAGGTCAACCTATGTCAGAATCCTGACATGAATCAAGAGGGTGTCGACCTGAAGACGTCACTGGGCTACCTGCTGAAAGAGGCGTCGAGCGCTCTGCGCGTGGCCATGGAGGAGGTGCTGCGGCCGCTCGGGATGAGCGTGACGCACTACTCCTGCCTCGAACTGCTGTCCCAGCGGCCGGGCTTGTCGAACTCCGAGCTCGCGCGGGGCGCGTTCGTGACGCGGCAGTCGATGAACGTGCTGCTCCAGAACCTGGAACGAGAGGGCTACGTGACCAGACCCGCACAGGCACCCGTCGGGAAGGTCCTTCCCACGCAGCTCACACCCCGCGGCCGGCAGAGCCTGGAGCAGGCGACCGCGGCGGTCCGGTCCGTCGAGCTCAGAATGCTGGCCGGCCTGACCGAGGCCGACCGGTCGCACGCGCTCCGGACCCTGCGAAGCATGATCCACTCCCTACGCGACGGCAGTGACGGCGGCGCATAGCCCGTTCCCGATCCCCGGCGCACGTCTCGTCGCGCCCCGGCGGGAGCGCGGACGCCGCCGCCCTCGTCGACGAGACCGGCGGCGTCAAAGAGCGGTCCGCCCCCCTCAGCAGCGCCGCAGACCGTGCGCGGTCGGATCGGCTTCGAATGAACCCGTCGTGCCCACCCAGTCCGCCGGAACGTATCCCCACTCGTCGTAGTTGGGATGGGCCCAGTCGGCGGCGGTGTGGTACCAGATGGTGTTGCCGCCCCCGTGCAGTTCGCCACTGGTCCAGCAGTCGAACCAGCTGTAATTCGCCAACAACTGCCCCGTGACGGGGGCTTCATGGCAGGCACCCTTGCGCGTGATGACCGGTGAGTTGTTCCCGCACCACAACCGGTTGTCGCTCACCCGGACCACGCAGTCGTCGTCTGAGGCGGCACCGGCCGCAGGGGCGGCGATCACACCGCCCACCGTCAGAGCGAGGGCCGCCGTCCAGAGGGAGAGATGCTTACTGATCCCGGTCATGCACTTACCGTTTTCTCACTGGTTCTCGATCTCGGCCTCACATACCGTCCTGGCCGGTCGGCGGCCTAGTCGTGTCGGAGAGTTTCAGTTCGTCGGACATCCGGGTGACGATCGCGCCCCCGCTATTGCGCACCCAGAAGTCACTGGCCGCGTCGTCGTCGCTGCTGCGGAGCATGGAGTTCAGCTGGGTCCGGTCACCGGCCGGAATCTCGTAGGTGGGGCCGCGGTTCCACAGGTAGTCCAGCGCGATCAGGAGTTTGACCACGGAGGCCGACCGGAACTGCATGGCCGGATTCAGCTGCTCGGTGAACGTGCCGGTCTGCCGGTCGAAGACGGCGACTCCCGCCGTCACCCCCGCTGGCACCGTGACGGTGGCCGAGGCGCGCGGCGGGACGATGCGGTGTCCGCCGCCGCTGTTGCCGTTGCCGCTGACGGGCTCAGCAGGGCCGTGCGGGACACCCGCCCGTTGAGGTTGTTGCCGATCTTGGTGTACGCGTAGGTGAGACCGGCCCCGACCGGTTCGGACGTGTTCGCCCAGGTCGCCCCATCGTCGTCGGAACGGTCGAGGTACGTCGAGCGGTTGGTGGGGGCGTTCTCGATTCGGGCGAAGGAACCGCAGCCGCCGGCACACGACGTGGACTCCGGATAGAGCCCCTCGTTCGCATAGGTGCCGTAGCCCGCGCTGGCCGCGCCTGGCGTCCGCCCGGTCACCGGCAGCCACCCACTCACCGACAGCCGCTGAGCCGCCCCGGCGTGTCGGCGAAACGCGACTGCGCCCGCAAGCCCACCCTTGCAGCCCCACCAACCCGGCCCGCATCCCTACCTCCTGGGCCCCACCTTTCCGGGCCGCACGTTCGCTTCTGACCCGTGCTGGAGCGGGCCGGGTCAAGGGTGAAGTGCAATCGCCGCAGGCGACGGCCGCAGGCCGCCGTTTACGCGGCGCGCGGAAGCACGACACTGACGAAGAACCGGGCGGCCCCACGATACGTCCGAAGCTTGCGTACCGCGTACTAAAGCGTGTTACACAAGGCCGTGTTTGGGCAGGTCAGGTCCTGTGATCACAGTCTTCTGGTCGTGATGCGAGGGCGAGGTTGTGTATGTGGGCGACGGCCTGGACGGCGTGGTAGAGGCCGTCGCCGTGCTGTCGGCAGTCGCGGAGGATCTTGTAGTTCTTCATGCGGCCGATGACATGTTCCACCCGGGCCCGCACAGTTCGGTGGTCCGCGTTGTCGGCCTCCTCGCCTGGCAGCAGCCCGCGTTGGGGGCGTTTGCGGTGCGGGGTGACCATGCCGCAGTTGAGGTAGGCGCCGTCGGCTAGCACGGTCACGTCCTGGCAGTGTTCGGCCAGTCCGGAGGCCCGCCAAGCATGCGCATCCGCGGTGGTGCCCGGCACCGGACGACCTGCCGCGATGACAAGCCGGGTATCCCCGTCCACGATGACCTGCACATTCGCCGAGAACCGGCAGTTGCGGCTGGACACCCCGACCTTGCGGTCGCGGACCGGGATCAGTGTGCCGTCCACGATCCACAACCGGTCCGCCGCATCGGCCGGGCGGGCCACGAGCTCCACTGCGAACAGCGGACCCAGCTTCTGAATCACCCGGCACACGGTCGAGGACGAGACACCGAAGAGCAGCCCGAGCTGTCGCATGGTCAGGTTCGTGCGGTAGTAAACCGCCACGATCAGGACCCGCTCAGCCAGCGGCAGAGCCCATGGCCGGCCCCGCAGGGTGCCGTTGCCACTCCGCTCCCGCACCGCCTTCAACAACCGCCCGAACTGCTCCCACCGCAGCCCCGTGAACGTCTCCACCCACACGCGTTCAGCCCTCAGCACCCCAGCCATACACCGGAGACGCCCAGTTCACGGCCTTGTGCAACATCCTTTAGAAACGGCAGCCAGGACCGAGTCACCTCGTTATATTAGTCGCTGTTATCTAGGCTAATTTTTTGAGGTTCGAGTGCCTGTAGAGTAGATAATGTCGCCCTGATTCTAGGAACTTCGTGAGTGCGATATATGCCAGTTCCTCCAAGGTGCGCTAACACCGCAAAAAAGCTTTCGGCGGTGCGAAATTCATCCTCGAAAAGATTGAATGCATGCGGTAAAGCGTGACAGATGGGGAGGCCAATGCGTCGCAATCGAAATGTATTTAGTAGGGCTCTGGCCTGATAGCGAGTGCGAACGTCAGCGGTTACAGACTTGTTATGGGAGAAGCCGATTCCAGGGTCGATGGCGATTCGATCGACTCCCATAGAGCGAGCGTGTTTCACGCGCTTGTCGAAGTAGTCAAGCATTCCTGGGATGGGATCTTCGTGTATGCTCTTTGCGCTCGCGTCTCGAGAGCTATTTCCTTCGATATAGCACAGGATGATCGTGGCCTGATGGTCGGCCACGATACGAAAAATTTCGTTGTCTGATGTTAACCCGCCGGTGTAATTCAGGATGAGCGCCCCCGCTTCCAAGGAAGATCTGGCAACGGTAGGGTCATAAGTCTCTATCGAAACAGTTATGCCTTGCGAAGCAAGTTCTCTTATGACTGGCACCAAGGCGGAAGTCTGTTCGTGCGTTGTGAATCGTACGGTGCGGGGGTTACTCGACTCGGCGCCGATGTCGACGATCTCTGCCCCCTGCGCCGTGAGAATGCGACCTCTTCGGATGGCAGATTGAGTTGAGGTTGAAATGCTCTCCCGATAGGTTGAGTCTTGCGAAAGATTGATGCACCCCATAATGACAGGGGTGGCGTCGACATCAATTTCCCGATCCTTTATTCGAAGCGGGTCGACAGGTAGAGAGAGGTCACTTTCGAATCGTCGAGCCAGATCGACTAAATCGATAAGAGAAATCATTTGACCACACTCTCAATGGGATGCAGGGAATGTACCACTGTGGATATCTGCTTGGTGAAATGTGAATCAATTTCCCAGAAATTCGCGCGTTGCCTTCTCGCCGTTGCGGCCGCACGCTCCTACCAGACCACAGTCTTACAGCGCCCGTACGAACGCCCGCCAAGTCTGGATGCGGACGGCCACAACAGGACCGTCGACACGCTTTGAGTCACGTACGCGCAAGCGGTCGGCCACGTGGTTGCACTCGACGCACTCGGTGCCGCTTCCGCCGCTGTACGAGGACTTGAACCAGCGGGACTCGGGCCGTATGTCCATCAGGACTCCTCGCTCATACGTTGAATCAGCGCCATGGATGCCTCGAGGTCGAGGGCCTGCGCGCGAAGGTACTGGAACGCCAACCTATAGCGCTCCAGTTCCTTGGGCTTCTCCATGAACAGCCCGCCGCCGAGGGTGTCCACATACACCACGTCCAGTTCGGGAGTCTGGCCTCCCAGAACGACGAAGCTGCCCACCGCTGCCGCGTGGGCACCGGTTGAGAACGGTAGGACCTGGATGGTCACGTGGGGGAGTTCCGTCGTGGCGAGAAGGTGCCGCAACTGTTCGCGCATCACCGTCTGCCCACCCACGCTGCGCCGGATCGCAGCCTCATCGATGACGCACCAGATATGTGGTGGCTCTGCGCGCTGTAGGAGTTCCTGCCGCTTCATGCGGATGTCCACCATGTGCTGTACCTCCCGCTCGGTGCACCGCATCTCGGAGGCTCGATGCACGGCTTCGGCATAGGCGCGGGTCTGAAGAAGCCCCGGGACGTACATGCAGGCGTAGTGGTCCTCGCGAGCCACCTCGTCCTCAAGTGTGAGCATGAGATTCATCGACTCGGGGATGGGGTCAGCCAGCGACCGCCACCAGCCCTGGATCTTGGCGTCCTTCGCCAGATCGACGAGGGCCAGACGCTCTTCATCTGAAACTGAGTACTCGCGGCAAAGGGCATCTACGGCCGGCCACTTGACCGACCCCTCCTTGGTCTCGTAGCGACTCAGAGTCGCCTTCGAGATGCCGACGCGTGCGCCCGCTTCCTCAAGTGTCAGGCCTTTGAGTTCGCGGAGACGACGCAGGTCGGCGCCCAACTGGCGCCTACGAGTGGTAGGTCCGACTGCCATGTTCAAGACCCTTCATGTTGATCTGCCAGATCGTCAAGGTTGGTCGACCGTGACGGCAAGGCGGCACGCGCCGGGGGCGCGCGGAACGGGCTGCGCTCCTGCAGGCAGGGGATGAGAGTTCCATTTTGAGAGTTCCAATGCAACTCTGTGTGTGTAGTTGACTGCACATCGCAACGCGAAGTTACGTCACAGGAGTTGAACGATGGACTGCACTGCCGGTTTGCTGAGGAAGCCCTGGGACCTGCTGTTCGTGACTGAGCCCGAGGAAGTCGCAGGGCTTCGTCGCGCCCTTCGGTCTCACCTAGAGCTGTGGGGCTTGCACGGCGTTACCGACACGGCCCAACTCTGTGTCAGCGAGCTCGTATCCAACGTCATCAGACATGTCGGCGTAGGTACCCCAACGAAACTCGCGGTCTCAATGAACGGCATGCGCCTACGCATCGAAGTCCACGACCCTGACACGCGAGCTCTTCCTACCCTTCTCGCCGCAGCCCCGGACTCCGAAGCGGGGCGTGGCATGGCGCTGATTAATCACCTCGCCGACTTGTGGGGTGTCCAGCTACGCGCCGACGTCAAAGTGACCTGGTGCGAACTGAGTACGGAACTGTCGGCCCGGACTGGTCATCAGCGGGCGCGCTAGATGGTGTCCCGTAAATCTCCCGGGACATGCTGGTTGACCTGCTTGTTTGCTCGTCATCCGGTGAGGGTGAGGTTGTGCAGGCGGGCGATGCCGAGCATGGCGTGGTGGACGCCGTGACCTCTGAGGCGGCAGTCTCGCAGGATCTTCCAGTTCTTCATGTGGGCGAAGGTGTGCTCGACGCGGGCGCGGACCTTGCGGTGGGAGGCGTTGTGCTCTTCCTTCCAGGCGGGCAGTTCTTCCTCCTTGTGCCTGCGGTAGTGCGGGATGGTCAGGCCGGTGCCGCGGTAGCCGCCGTCAGCGATCACTGTGGGGGTGGTGCCGACGGCGGTCTTCGCCCCGGAGTCCTCCCAGGCCCGGCAGTCGTTGCGGTTGCCGGGCAGCGGCCGGCCGACGGCCACGACCAGGCGGGAGTCGGCGTCGATGACGACCTGATGGTTGGTGGAGTAGCGGTAGTTCTTGCTGGAGGCGGCCACGGCCCGGTCGCGGGTGGGGACCAGCGTGCCGTCCACGATGAGCACGGTGTCCTTGCGGAACCGCCGTCGGGGCTGGAGGGCGAGAGCCGGTGAGAGGTGGTCGACGATGCGGTCGGCCGCGGACTTGGAGATGCCGAACAGCGGGGCGAGTTGGCGCAGGGTGAGGTTGGTGCGCCAGTACGCGGCCACCAGCAGCACCCGGTCCTCCAACGGAAGCGACCACGGCCGGCCCTTGCGGACCGGATCGGCCCCCTCACGCCGCAACGCGGTGATCAGCTTGTTGAACTGCCGCGGGCTCAGCCCGGTGAACGGAGCTATCCACGAGGGCTCTGACGCCGTGATCACACCAGCCACGGCAAGATTGTCTCATCTCTGACCAGCAGTTACGGGACAACCTCTAAGGGCGGTGCCGACTTCGAATGGGGGAAGGTATCGCATGCCGAATTATTGCCTCTCCAGGAAGTCCTGGTGGCGGGCGCGAGCTACTACCAACAGATCCCTCTGTAGAGCGCTCCGTTCTCTGCCTCGTGTTTTTAGGGCATGGCAGTTCGGGCAAAGAGCGATCATGAGTTCGGGGACGTCTTGCCCAGTACGTGCTAGGCCGTTGACGTGGTCGACTTCCAGGAGCGGTGCGCCAGAGTCCGTGCGATCGAGGGGATGTCCCATGCAGGAAGGGTTTTCACAGTGGCCATTACTGCGGAGTATCACGGCTTCCCGGGCAGCGGGCGAGCGCAAGTAGCGTTCCATCTGGACCAGCTTTGAGCTGCGGGTTCGACCGGATGCCGTCCGATGAGCGGCTGCGGTGAGCTGCTCGTATCTCTGCCGGGCGCTTATTCGCTCCGACTTCGGGGGCAGGGCCACCTCTGCGGGAATGACGTCGATGGAGTCGTCATGGAGCTGCCCGTCATCCTGGTTCAGAGCCTCGATGACTTCCCGGGGCCAGGTGTCTGATATCGGCGAAGGGACAGGCGCCAGTATCCAAACGAACTCGCGTCGCTGCAGGCCGTCTTGTCCGCAGCCCCAACGTCGGCGGCGTTGGACGATGACGGTCCAGGTCTCGAACGTCCAGCGCCCGCGGTGCGGCTTATGCCAGTACCGTAGGGCCTTCCGTCGTTCCTGATATTTCGCCATTGCGCGATTGCCTGAGGACAGAGTCTGGTGCCCAGATAGGCCGTCGCCGGTGTAGGCGATCCAGTCCATCCCTGGGATTCTTTGGTCAGCGTACGGACCTTTGTCATCCGAATAAACGGTGAGGAGGCCATCTGCGAGGGGGGTGATCCCAAGTACGCGATTCCCGCCATAGACGTCGGCGACGGCGCCGCGATGCTGGTACTGCTCTCCAGGAAGAGGGCGCAAATAGGACGCAATCGGTCCGACCGTCAACTCTTCAAGGTGTAGAACTTCCAGCAGCCGTGCAGGTATGGGGTCGAAGAACCGCACGACGAGGTTTCCCACGACCCACGCTGCAAATTCAAGGTCTTCGGCCAGACGGTCGTAATCCTGCTTTGGCAACCCGGCAAGAGGGTTCACGTCATCCAAGGCGGACAGTGTCGGGCGTCGCCCCTGACTTGTTAGGGGAAGGTCAGCGGACTCTGCCACCTCCCACAATGCGTTTCGCTGCAGGGCCCAGAACGGGTACAGCACAGCTTGGTGACCGTTGGTTGCTCCGGCGAACTCGCTGAGTAGTGGGCCCACAGCATGTTTGACCACCGACCAAGGCTGTTCGCGTGGGTGCCCATGTACGGCCTGGGCGATGGCCCATAGGAGCAGGAGCGGACGATGCAGCGATTGGCCTGTAGTCCGCTGAGCAGGTTGCACCTTACCTATGCGCCCGATCAGGTCCCTTGCGTTGGTCACTTGGCCACCCCAGTCCTCTAGCGTCACTAGTAGGACTATCTGACCAGATGGCACTGACACTGTTCAATTTTATTAGGGACGTGGCCAAATCTGTCTTGATCGTGGCGCTATGTCACAGATCGAAGGCATCACCCCGCTGCGATAGCCGAGTACGTCCACACGTCCGCCGGAAGCTCATGATCGAGGCGCCAGGTGATGGCCATCGGCTTGCTGCCCGTGTGCTCCACGTACGATGCCGGGCCCAGGAGCATCCAGGGCTGGGATTTGCCGATGTCGTTGTTCTTATAGCGGCGCATGAACAGCAGGACGTGGCTGCCTTGCTGTGTGTGTCGCTGGTAGCGCAGGCCGGTCGGTGAGTTCTCTGCGGTCGCGTTCTGTGATTCCCAGTGCAAGAGAGTGGGGCTTTGTGCGTAGTCCTTGTAGCGGATCGTGGGGGAGAAGTCCTTTTCGTTCTTGTCCAGCGTGATCAACAGGGCATCGGTCTGGAGGTCGTCGACCCATTGGACGCCCTGGGCGAAGGACCTGGGCAACTGTCCGCCCAAACGGGCCACGCCGAGAGCGGCCAGGATTTCGGAACGGTTGTAGCTGCTGTGGACCTTCAGGGGCACGTGGCGGTGTGGGCCCGAGAGGGGGATCGGGAGGTGGTCCGAGCGGTCGATGACGTAGGTCAATACCTGCCGGAGTTCATCGCGGAACACGTGTTGGGAGCGCAGTGATTCAAGGCCTTGCTGGAAGCTGGTGAAACCTCCGGCGTTGTCCCACAGATTGAAGAAGAGCATGTGGGCATACGTCTGGTCGGTGGGAGACAAAGATTCGTATGTAGGAGCGTCGTCCGCGAGTAGGCGGAGGTAGGCGCCGGCGCGTTCGGGGTCGTCGACGTGCAGGAACGCGTGCACGCGCTTGAGGAGTGCCGCCTCCCCTGCTGGCGCGGAGCCTTTGATGAGGTCGGCCCTGCGCAGGACAGTCGTCCAGGAGTTGTCGCTCTTGTAGAGTTCCTTGATCTCCCGGCGGCTTTCGCGGAGATAGTCCGCAAGCCGCGGTGTGTTGTATGCCTTCGCCTCGATTGCCAACGTTTTGATCGTGGCGCCCAGTTGCGTACGGATGTTATCGAGGACGAGGTCCTTGGACTTTCCTTCCAGGATGATCTGGCACCCAGAGGGGAGTTGGGGGAAGTCTCGCTCGATGTGGTCTACGAGTCGGTTCCGCGTGAGGTTCGTCAGAGCCCGGAACTGTTCCTCGAAGCGGAACTCCGCTCGGTGCTGGCCAATGAAGTCCAGAACGGTGAGTACTGGTTTCGTCTGCGTGCGGCGTAGTCCCCGGCCCAACTGCTGGAGGAAGACCGTGGCACTGCTCGTAGGGCGCAGAAGCAGAAGGGTGTCGACGTCCGGAATGTCGAGCCCTTCGTTGAACAAGTCGACCGAGAAGATCACCTGCAGCTTGCCATCACGTAGGTCAGCCAGCGCCTGTGCACGTACTTCAGCGGGCGAGTCACTGTCGAGCGCTACAGCCTGGAGCCCTGCCGTACGGAAATAGTCAGCCATGAAGTGAGCGTGAGCCTTGGTCACGCAGAAGCCCAAGGCTCGCATAGCTCCTGGGGTCGGAATCTTGTCCTGAACTTGCTTGACCACGATGCGGGCACGGGCGTGATGGCCCGTGTAGAGGTTGCCGAGCTCCCGTTCCGCGTATGTACCCTTCTGCCACCCGAGAGAGGTCAGGTCTGTGCCGTCCGGGATGCCGAAATAGTGGAAGGGACACAGCAAGTCGTTCTCAAGCGCTTCCCACAGCCGCATCTCTGCTGCGATGCGGCCCTCAAAGAACTCATCCTGGACGTTTTGCCCGTCCATCCGCTCGGGTGTGGCGGTGAGGCCGAGCAGTTCCTTCGGCTTGAAGTGGTCAAGGATTCGACGGTACGTCGCAGCCGTGGCGTGGTGGAACTCATCGATGACGATGACGTCGAAGTGGTCGGGGGCGAGCCGTTCTAGTCGCTCAATCCTCAGTGATTGGACACTGGCAAAGACATGGTTCCAGTCTCTCGGTTCCTGGCCGCTATGCAGCAACTCTCCAAAAGAGGCGTCGTCTAGTACCTCGCGGTACGTACGCAGCGACTGCCGCAGGATTTCCTTACGGTGGGCGACGAACAGCAGCCGTGGCTTTCCGGTGTCAAGCTTTTTGCTCAGATCCCGGTAGTCCAGGGCCGCCATCACTGTTTTACCTGTACCGGTGGCTGCGACGAGGAGGTTGCGGTGTCGGTCGCGGAGCTCGCGCTCGATGGTGAGGCGTTCCAACATGTCCTGCTGGTGCGGGAAGGCACGTACTTCGAGTCCGGAGAGGTTGATCTTCAAGTCGGAGGCGGAACCGGTGCCACCTGCTTGGGCCAAAGCTCGATCAAGTCGCTCTCCGTCATCGTCGGGATCGTAGGACTCGAAGGCGATGTCGTTCCAGTACGCGTCGAAAGTCGCTTCGAACTTGTTGATGACCGCGGGCGTCGCTACCGACGACAGGCGTACGTTCCATTCCAAGCCGTCGAGTAGCGCAGCTTTGGACAAATTCGAGCTGCCGACGTACGCGGTGTCGAAGCCGCTGTTGCGTCGGAACAACCATGCCTTCGCGTGGAGCCGCGTGGACCGGATCTCGTAATTGACCTTCACCTCGGCACCGAAGTCACGGACGAGGCGGTCGAGCGCAAGCCGATCGGTGGCACCGATGTAGGTCGTCGTGATGACACGGATCGGCACGCCCCGCTCCTTCGCGGCGCGCAACGAGTCTTCCAGCACGCGGATGCCGTACCACTTCACGAACGCACAAAGCAGGTCAACGCGGTCCGCGGTGGCCAACTCGGCACGTAGCTCTGCACCCAAGCTGGGGTCATCCGAGGCGTTGGTGATGAGAGATGTCTCGGACAGAGGTGTGAGGGGGCGGATTGCGTAGACGCCGGGGGCTTCTTGTTCTGCGAGGGTCAGAAGCTGCCGTGGGCCTTCGACGATGGAGCCGACGGCCTCGGTTGGGTCCGGTGCGCTCTCAGCGAGTGACGCCAAGATCTGGTTCGCGGCAGCGACCTGTTTGTCGTGGGGCAGTTGACTCAGCCTGCGTGCGACAGTCTCAGCGATGTGGCGGGCAAGCACGTGCGGGGACGATTCCGCACTCACTTCCTTGTGGATGGCTTTCCAGCCCGAAGCTTCGAGCTGCTCTATCTGGCCGTGCAAGCTCTGAGTGATGAGTTGCTCGTACACACCCGCGACCGGTTGCGCCAGTCCCCCCGACTCTGCCACCCGATGCTCCCTCGATTGCACGTGTTGCTACGGCTCTGTTCCGATAGCAGTTTTAACAGCAGCCGCTGACAAGTAGCCGCTGACAATCGAGGGTGTTGCACCAAGGTGATCGTCTCTGTGCATGCTGGGCGATGGGGGACAGCCCTCAGGCATCGCTGCCGTGGCACTCCCCATATGCCCGCCCCGACCCGCACCAGCAAGCCGCCACCCGCTCCGGCGGCCACGCCACCGCCCTGCCCCGCGCCGCCAGTGTCGTCGCGTACTGGGGGAGCAGGGACGCGTCGGACGGGGAGGAGTTCTCCGAGGCCGCGAACGCCTCGTAGGAGGGGACCGTGCCCGTCACGATGCCCAGGTTCGGGGTGCCGGATGCCGACAGTTCCCGTAGCGAGGCCTCTATCGTCGCCAGGTGTTCCTCGTGGGACGGGTACTCCGTGGACAGGGACGGGTACGCCGTCAGGAGTTCGGTCAGTTCCGGGGCCGGCCAGTGCAGGACCGCCACCGGGAACGGGCGGGACAGCGCCTCGCGGTACGTGCCCAGTTCGGCGCGCAGGCGGGAGATCTCCGCCTCCAGTTCCGCCGGGTTGTCGGAGCCCAGCGACCACACGCGCTTGGGGTCGTGCAGCTCGTCCAGGGAGACCGGCGAGGAGTGGAGGGTGTCCGCGCGGCCGTCCCACTCGTCGTGGGGCAGGCCCAGCATGCGGCGTACGCGGTGGCGGCCGAAGAGGACCGGGCGGGTGGCGTACGGGGGCTCGGCGACGTCCGTCAGGAGGTGGACCGCCGCCTCCGTGAACGTCTCCTGCGCCGCTTCCAGCTCGTCGTGGGACTCCAGGGACTCGGCGACGATCACCCAGGGGGCCGGGTCGCGCGGTGCCGCCGCGCGGACGCCCTCGATGATTGCCCTGGCCTCCGCCTCGTGGCCGTACTCCCAGAGGTTGGCCGCCTTGAGGGCCCGGACGAGGAAGGGGTTCTCCAGCGGGATCGCGCTAGAGAGCAGGCGGTCGTAGAGAGAGGTGGCTCGCGGGCGGTCGTCGGCCAGTTCGAGGTGGGCCGCGGCCTGCACGAGCAGGTGTTCGGCGTCCTCGGGATACAGGCCGGCTGTCCGCTCCAGGCGTGCTGCTTCGGCGTTGTGGTCGACGTACTCGGCAGACGTGTCGGGGCGCATGGATGACACCGTACTGCCGACGGCCGACAGAGGTCAGGTAGGTGCAGGCCAGGGGTGAGATCGGCGCAGGCGTCGCAGGCGGCGCCTCATGCGCGCACTCGGATCCGTACGGCCCTTCCTGTATAACGGCATGAGGTCGTGGAGTGGATGCGAACAGGGAGGAGGGCAGCCGTATGACACGGAGCTGGGCGCAGCTGAAGCCCGCCGTCCTGCTGCTCGTCCTCGTCCTGCAGGTGGCGCTCCTCGACACGGGCAGCCTCTCCGGTGCCGTCGCCGTGACGTTCGCGGCGACCGCCGCGGCCGGGTCCGCGCTCGCCGCCTGCTCCCTGATCGCCTCACGGCTCGCGCCCGCCGTGCCGCGTACCCGGGTCCGTACGGCCCTGCGTGACCGTGCGCGGCGCACGGCGTTCCTGCCGCAGCGCGATCCCGACGCGCGGGGGCGCAGGCGTCCCCGGGCCCCGGGTCCGTCCCTCCCGACGGCCGCGTAGGGGTCCTCGCTCGGTAGCGCAGCGGTTGCTTCTTCTTCCTGCTTCCCCTCTGCCTTTCGTGGTGCCCCTCTCGTGGTCGTCGTGCCGGCGTACGTCTTCTCGCTTCGGTACGACGAGACCCTCGGAGGGCTCAACCGTGTCTGTTTTCTCTGACTTCATGTCCGCTTTCGCCAGTCTCGTGGAAGGGCTGGCCGGACTGCTCGAACCGCTCTTCCACGGCTCGGCCACGGCCGCCGCGATCGTCCTGTTCACCGCGTTCGTACGGCTCCTCGTGCATCCCCTGTCGCGTGCCTCGGCGCGGGGTCAGCGGGCGCGGGCCGCACTGCAGCCGAAGATCGCGGAACTGCGCAGGAAGCACGGGAAGAACCCCGAGAAGCTCCAGAAGGCCGTACTGGAGCTGCACGCCGCGGAGAAGGTGTCCCCGCTGTCCGGATGCCTGCCGAGCCTCTTCCAGCTGCCGGCCTTCTTCCTCCTCTACCACCTGTTCTCCAACGCCCGGATCGGCGACGGGGCGAACTCCCTGCTCGCCCACCAGCTCTTCGCGGCGCCGCTGGGGGAGCGGTGGGCGGACGCACTGGGCGACGGCGGGGTCCTCGGGGCGCAGGGGCTGGTGTACGCCGGGTTGTTCGTGATCGTCGCCGTCGTCGCGACCTTCAACTACCGGCGTACGAAGCGGGCGATGGCCGCCGGGACGGGGAACGGCGTGGCTGAGGGGAGTGGGTTCCAGAGCGGGCCGCAGCAGGTGCCGGGGCTCGGGGCCGTCACCAAGGTCATGCCGCTGATGTCCTTCTTCACCCTGCTCACGGTGGCCTTCGTGCCGCTGGCCGCCGCGCTGTACGTCGTGACCAGTACGACGTGGAGCGCGGTCGAGCGGGCGGCGCTGTACCGGGACATGCCGGGGGGAGCGCCTGTCACCGCCGCCGCGCTGGGCTGAGGCGCGGAGGTGCTGAGGCGCGGAGTGACGGTCCAGTACGTGAACCGGGTATTGCGGACTGGACGTCCGCCTTGGAGGATCGACCAGTCCTCCGATGGCTGCACCCGTCGGTCGGGCCGCCCGCGATCAGAGGAGATGGAGCTCATGAAGCTGCTGCGAGTCGGTACGGCCGGGGCCGAGCGTCCCGCGCTGCTCGATGCCGAGGGTGTGCTGCGGGACCTGTCCGGCGTCGTGCCGGACATCGACGGGGCGCTGCTCGCCGACGACGAGGCGCTCGGCCGGATCCGTACCGCCGCCGAGGCCGGGGAACTGCCCGCCCTCGACGCGGACGGGCTGCGGGTCGGGCCGCCCGTCGCCCGGATCGGCAAGGTCGTCTGCATCGGCCTCAACTACCACGACCACGCCAAGGAGACCGGGGCCGAGCCACCCGCCGAGCCGGTGATCTTCTTCAAGGCCGCGGACACCGTGGTCGGGCCGCACGACACGGTGCTCGTGCCGCGCGGCTCGGTGAAGACCGACTGGGAGGTCGAGCTGGCGGTCGTCATCGGGCGTACGGCGCGGTACCTCGCCTCGCGCGAGGAGGCGCTCGCGCATGTCGCCGGGTACGCGGTGGCGCACGACGTGTCCGAGCGGGAGTTCCAGATCGAGCGTGGGGGGACCTGGGACAAGGGGAAGAACTGCGAGACGTTCAACCCGCTGGGGCCGTGGCTGGTGACGGCGGACGAGATGGCCGATCCGCAGGCGCTCGGTCTGAAGCTGTGGGTGAACGGGGAGCTGCGGCAGGACGGCAGTACCGCCGACCAGATTTTCTCCGTCGCCGAGGTCGTGCGGTACGTGAGTCAGTTCATGACGCTCTATCCCGGGGATGTCATCAATACCGGGACGCCGGCGGGGGTGGCCATGGGGATGGCCGAGCCCAAGCCGTTCTTGCGGGCGGGGGATGTCGTGGAGCTGGAGGTCGAGGGGTTGGGGCGGCAGCGGCAGGTTTTCGGCTCGGCGTAGGCGTTCCACTGGGAGGGGTGAGGGGGCGCCGGGGGCTGGGGTGCGTTGTCGGGTGCGGGGGTGTCGTGGCTGGTCGCGCAGTTCCCCGCGCCCCTGGAAGCTAAAGGATTGCGTCGTTCCCCGCGCCCCTGGAAGCTAAAGGATTGCGTCGTTCCCCGCGCTCCTGAAAGCTAAAGGACTGCGCCGTTCCCCGCGCCCCCAGGAGCCGCGTTCCCCAGGAGCCGCGCCCCGAGGGGCCGTGTCTCTGAGGAGCCGCGCCCCCTGGGGGCGAGTGGTCAGCGGACTCTGATGAAGACCACGTCGTAGTTGCTGTTCGTGGCCCGGGATCTGATGTAGACGCCGTCGTTGCTGCCGTTGGGGTTGCCCGTGTTGCCCTCCACCGCCGTGAAGGACGTTCCGGAGATCGTGCGCACGATGCCTATGTGCTCGTTGCCGCCGGTGAAGTCGCTTCCGCCGTCCCAGTCGTAGGCCACGATGTCGCCCGGCTGCGGGCTGGTCGTCACCGACAGGTGGTAGTTGCCGGCCCGCGCCTGCTTGACCCAGCCCGAGACGTAGGAGTTGCGGTAGGAGCTGGCCCCGGTCTGCTTGGCGACCCAGCTCGTGAAGGTGGCGCACCAGGCGTAGTTGCTGGTGGAGAGCGAAAGACCCACGGCCGAGCCGTAACTGTTCGCGCGGGCGCTGCCCTCGGCCGTGCCGACCTCGGCCTCGGCCACGTCGAGGATCTTGCTGTAGCCGCCGCCGGGCGGGGGCGACGACGGCGGGGTGACCGCGCCGTACAGCGCCGCCTTGGTGTTCGGTCCCGCGTGGCCGTCGACCGACAGGCCCTTCTCGGCCTGGAAGTCCCTGACGGCGCTGTCGGTGAGCGCGCCGAAGTCGCCGTCGACGGCGAGATCGGCGCCGTGGTGGTTGAGCAGGCTCTGCAACTCCGTCACGCAGCCGCTGCGTTGCCCCTGCGCGATCTCGTTCGGGCAGGAGGCGGAGTTCAGGTTGACCGGCGCGGGTGCGCCGTTGCCGCCGCCACCGCCGATGTTCGCGTACAGGGCGGTCTTGGTGTTCGGGCCGACCGCGCCGTCGGCGGTCAGGCCGCTCGCGGACTGGAACGCCTTCACGGCCGCCAGGGTCGCCGGGCCGAAGCTGGCGTCGACGTCCAGGCTCTGGCCCTTGCCGTTCAGCAGGGACTGCAGCGTGGCGACGCAACCGCCGCTCTGCCCCTCCACGATGTTCTCCGGGCAGGACGACGACCTCAGGTCCAGGCCCGTCGACGGTGACTCGTCGGTGTCGTACAGCGCCCGCTTGGTGGCCGCGCCGACCTGGCCGTCGGCCGTGAGGCTGCGGGAGGACTGGAAGGAGCGGACGGCACTCGCCGTCCCGGCGCCGAAGTCACCGTCCACGTCGACGGCGTAGCCCTGGTGGCGCAGCAGCCGCTGGAGCTCGGTGACGCATCCGCCCTTGGCGCCCTGGACGATGTTCGCGGGGCAGGAGGCGGAGTTCAGGTTGACCGGGGCGGGCGCCGAGCCGCCGGTCGCGTACAGCTTGCTCTTGGTCGCGGAGCCCACCCGGCCGTCCACGGCGATGGCGGTGGCGGCCTGGTACTCACGGACCGCGTAGAGCGTGCCCGCCCCGAACTGGCCGTCCACCATCAGGCCGGCGCCGTGCGCGTTGAGCAGGTTCTGCAGCTCCGTGACGCAACCGCTCGTCTGGCCCTGCACGATCTCGGCGGGGCAGGACGCGGAGGTCAGTTTGATCGGGGCCGGTGCCGCCGCGGCCGGCTGGGCACCGAGCACGATGCCGGCCGAGACCATGGCCGCGGTGGCGGCGAAGGTCCCGATGCGCGTACGCCACCCCGCCCCGGTGCGGTGCGTGTCCCGACGTCGCGGGCTTTCGTCCTCTTCGGCGCGTACGGGGAATGCGAGTCTTCCCATGGTGGCGAGGTTCTCCTTCTGTCGGTGGGGCGTTGCCCGGCGCTTCGTCGTGCGGTGGGCCGGTGCGGGGCGCTTCGTCGGGTGACGGGCCGTGGTGCGAGGGACTGGGAGAGCTGCCGGGGAACGCACGACCCCGGTCCGTCCTCATTCCTCAAGGACGGACCGGGGTCGGTCACTCAACGGCCACCCGACGGCCACCCGACGGTCGGGCCAGTCGGCCCGGTCAGCCCCCCGACGGACCGGTCAGCCGAGTCGGCCCGGGTGGGTGGCCCGGGTGGGCGGTTCGGACGGACGGTCAGGCGGCGAAGCGCTTGAACGCCGCCTTGGTGCCCGCGCCGGCGACGCCGTCGATGGCGCCCGTGTAGCCGTAGTCGTCCTTCAGCAGGCGCTGCAGCGCCTTGATGGTGTTGGGGCCGGGGTCGCCGTCGATGTCGCCCGTGTAGCCCCAGTAGGTCGCGAGGCAGCGCTGGAAGGCCTTCCAGCTGTTGGTGCCGAGCTGACCGTCGATGCTGCCCGTGTAGCCCCAGTGGTACGCGAGGAAGTCCTGCACGTTCTTGGCCTCGGCCGTGGTCAGACCGAAGTTCTGCGTCGCGGCCGCGGCGGCGGGCTGTGCGACCGCCGCCGTGTGCGCGGTGGTCGCGGTCGCCGCGAAGCTGGTGCCCGCGGTCGCCACACTGCCGGCGGCGATGCCGGCAACGGCGATGAGGCCGACGATGGTCCTGCCCAGAGCGTTCGGTCGCATGCTTTCCTCTTTCGGTCGTGGGATCCGCACCTGTCCCCGGCCGGCGGGGAGCAGGTGGCGAGACCAAAGGTGCAGGGTGCCCGGGCGTCACGGCCACGGCTGCGGAACAGGTGGCGGCTGCTCGGGACGACCACCCCGCTGAGCTGCGACGACAGCGTCCCGAGGGACGGCTGTGTGGGACACCTGTGACAGATGTGGCGGGCTCATGCAGAATGCGCAGCAGCGGAGGGGGCCGCTGTTCACGCTGATGACCGCAATGGGAGAAACATGCCGCGCCACAAGGTGCTGCCCGCCGAACTCGATCCTTGTGCACGGCAGTTGGTGGAGCGGTTACGTCAGCTGAAGGATCACGGCGAGCTGACGATGCGACACCTCGCGGCGAAGACCGGTTACAGCGCCAAGTCGTGGGAGCGGTATCTGGGAGGCACGTCGCTGCCGCCCCGGGAGGCGGTGGAGGCGCTGGCCCGGATCGCCGGCGCCGATCCCGTCCCCCTGCTCGCGCTGCACGAGGTCGCCGCCGCCACCTGGGACAGCCGCCGCGGCAGGTCCGTCGTGCGGCCGCAGTCCGCGACCTTGCCGCAGTCCGCGACGTCACCGGCTCCTGTGACGTCACCGGCTCCTGTGACGTCGCCGACTTCCGCGACGTCATCGGCTTCCGCGACGTCGTTGACTCCTGTGACGTCATCGGCCTCCGTGACGTCGTCGGGCGAGACGTCGTCGGGCGCGGCGCCACCGGCCGCGATGCCGTCGGACGGACCGGTCGTGCTCATGGGGCCGTCCGACGCCGCCGGACCGGCGGCCCCCGGCCGTTTCCCGCACATCGCCCTCACGGCAGGCGTCGGCGCCCTGGCCGTGGCCCTCCTGGCGACGCTGCTGCTCGTGCTGCGCCTCGACGAGGACGTCAGTCCGGCGACCGTCGCCGCCACGCCTTCCACCGCCGAGGTCTCGCCGCCCTCCTACACCTGTCACCTCACCCGCGCCGACGGCCGCTGGTCGGCCGGCGTCAACAACGGCCGGAACACCGAGATCGTCTACGGCGCCACCGGTGCCGACGTCGCGGAGGCGCAGTGTCTGCTGCGCCGGGCGGGCATCTCACCCGGCGGGATCGACGGCATGTTCGGCCCGTTGACGCTGCGGGCCGTCAAGACGTTCCAGCGACGCGCGGGCCTGGTCGCCGACGGAATGCTGGGGCCGCGCTCCTGGAAGGCGCTGCGCGGATGACACAGGGCGTGCCCTCGGTGCCGGGTGCGCGACTTGCCGTCGTGCTCCAGCGGTTGAGGCGGCTCACCGGCCTGAGCCTGGCGCAGCTCGCGAACGCGACCACCTTCAGCAAGTCGTCCTGGGAGCGTTATCTCAACGGCAAGAGCCTGCCACCGCGCAGCGCGGTCAAAGAGCTGTGCCGTCTCGCCGGCGAATCCGCCGACCACCCGCTGGCGCTCCTGGACATCGCCCGGACCCACCGGACGGAGGAGAGCGGGCCGACGCGGGAGACTCCGGTCCGCCGGGGCGCCGGCACCCCGGCGGACGCGCCGGTCCCGGACCGGACCACGGCTCCGTCCGACGCCGGCGCGGGCGGGGCGGTCCCGGACGACGCCGACCCTGATGACGCCGACCCGGGCGGGACCGCCCCGGGGGGCGTCGGCCCCGCCGCCCCCATCCGTACCCGTACTCGTACCCGGGTCGGTGCCCGCGCGATCGGGCATCGGCGCGCGACCGTCCTCACCGCCCTCGCGTCGGTCTGTGCCGTGGTGCTGGGAACGCTCGTGCTCGTCAACCTTCCCCCCTCGCACCGCGAGGAGGCCGCACCGTCCCCCACGCCCACGTCCACACCCACTGCGGCCACCGGGCCGTTCTGTTGGCACACCGCCTGTCAGGACAAGGACCCGGTCGTGATGAAATGCGGCGCCGAGCCCCTGACGCTCGCCGAGCACGAGACCACCACGGGTGCCTGGATCCAGATCCGCTACAGCCTGGAGTGCGGGGCGGCCTGGGCCCGGATGTGGGGCGCGGTCGTGGGCGACCGCGTCGAGACCCGGGTGGAGGGCGAGGGCCGGGGCGGCTCCCGCCACGGTGCGCGGGTCACCAGCCGCGACGAGGCGGACACCTACGTCCACACCCTCATGAGCGTGGTGAGCCCCGGCACGTCGATGCGGGCGTGCTTCAGTCCCGCGGCGGGCGGCCCGAAGGAATGCTTCAGGACCCGCGCGGACCAGGCCCCCGCCACCCCTTGAGACAAAGGCCCTTGAGGACAAAAGCCCTTGAGGACAAAAGCCCTTGGGCTAGAGGTCCTTGAAGTGGGTCAGGGCCTCCACCACCAGGGCGTGGTCCTCCAGTTGGGGGAGGCCCGAGACCACCACCGTGCCGATCACGCCCACCCCCTCGACCGTGATCGGGAAGGCTCCGCCGTGGGCCGCGTACGTGTTCGGGTCCAGGCGGGACGACTCCTCGAACGTGATGTTCTTGGCGCGGAAACGGGTGCCCACCAGGAGCGACGAGGCGGCGTAGCGTTCGACGACCCGGCGTTTGCGGTCGATCCAGGCGTCGTTGTCCTGGGTCGAGCCGGGGAGCGCGGCGTGGAAGAGCTGCTGGCCCCCGCGGCGGATGTCGACGGCGACGGGCGCGTCGCGGTCGCGGGCCAGTTCGACGAGGAGCGTGCCGAGGCTCCACGCGTCGGCGTGGGTGAAGCGGGGGAGCGTCAAGCGGCGCTCCTGCTCCTCCAGTTCGGCGATGGTCGGTGCGTCGGGAGTACTCACAGGGTCACCGTCACCTTCTCGTGGGCCGAGCGGTGCGCGGCCTCCAGGACGTCCAGGGCGGCGGCCGCCTCCAGCGCGGTCACCGGGTTCTCGCCGGTACCGCGCAGCGCGTCGGCCACGGCCGCGTAGTACGCCGGGTACGCGCCCGGCACGGTCGGGACCGGGGTGCCGCCGCCGGTGAGAGGGGACTCGCCCGAGCCGGTCCGGCCCCACAGCTCCTCCGGCTCCACGCCCCATTCCTTCTCGCCGCCCGGCACCGGACGTCCGCCGTCGCGCAGGGTGGCCTCCTGGGGGTCGAGGCCGTACTTCACGTAACCGGCCTTCGAGCCCAGCGCGCGGAAGCGCGGGCCGAGCTGGGCCGTCGTCGCGGAGGCGTAGAGGTGAGAGCGGACGCCGTTCTCGTGCGTGATCGCGATGAACGTGTCGTCGTCGGCCGCCGCGCCCGTGCGCCGGACGTCCGACTCCGCGTACACCGCGGCCGCCGGGCCGAAGAGGACCAGCGCCTGGTCCACGACGTGGCTGCCGAGGTCGTACAGCAGACCTCCGATCTCCGCGGGGTCGCCGGACTCACGCCAGCCGCCCTTCAGTTCGGGGCGCCAGCGCTCGAAGCGGGACTCGAAGCGGTACACGTCACCGAGCCCGCCCTCGGCGATCAGCTTCTGGAGGGTCAGGAAGTCGTTGTCCCAGCGGCGGTTCTGGAAGACGGAGAGCAGCAGGCCGCGGTCCTCGGCGAGGGCGGCGAGCTCGCGCGCCTCGGCCGCCGTGCCCGCGATCGGCTTGTCCACGACGACCGGCAGGCCCGCCTCCAGGGCGGCCCGGGCGATCGGGACGTGCGTCTTGTTCGGGGACGCGATGACGATCAGGTCCAGCTCGCCGGCGCGCTGCCAGAGCTCGTCGGGGGCCGTCGCGAACCGTACGTCCGGGAACTCGTCCCGCGCCTGCCGTCGCCGGTCCGGGTTCGCCGTGACGACGGTGTCGAGGGTGAGGCCCTCGGTCGCGGCGATCAGTGGGGCGTGGAAGACGGAGCCCGCGAGGCCGTAGCCGACGAGGCCCACGCGGAAAGGGCCTTCGCGGCGGGGGGTGTCAGAGCCTGTGCCAGTCATGCCCTCCACTTAAACAACGCTGTTGCCAAAGTGCAAGCGCCGAGGACAATGGGGTTCGGAGAGCGGATGCGGACGGTGAGTGGTGCGGCCGGCGGTGAGCGGCGAGGAGGGTGCGAAGTGGCTGGGACGAACGCCACGGGGGCGAACGGGGGCGGAGGCGGCGGGGCGGCCGGCGGGCTGGTCACGGGGGCGGTCGGCGGGGTGAACCTGCTCGCGCTGCGCAGCCACAACGCGGCGCTGCTGCTCGACCTGCTCCGGCGGTCCGGCGGGGCGGGGATCAGCCGCCTCGAACTCGCCGAGCGTACGGGGCTGACTCCGCAGGCAGTCAGCAAGATCACCGCCCGTCTGCGGGAGGACGGCCTGGTGACCGAGGCGGGGCGGCGGGCCTCCACCGGGGGCAAGCCGCGGACCGCGCTGCGGCTGGTGCCGGAGGCCGGCCACGCGGTGGGGCTCCACCTCGACCGGGACGAACTGCGCGCGGTCCTGGTGGACCTCACCGGCACCGTCGTGGCGGAACGGCGGGCGGGGCTGGACCTGGGTGCCGGGGCGGAAGCCGTGCTGGGGGTGGTGGTGCGGGAGGTTCGGGCGGTGACCGAGGGGTTGCTGGTGAGTGGCCCGGGGTCCGATGGACCGGGCCGGGAGGCGGGGGGATCCCTTGCGGGGGAGTCCGCCGTCGCTGCCGGATCCGCCGGGTCCGCCGGGTCCGCCGTTCTGGGTGTCGGTGTCGCCATGCCGGGGCCGCTCGACCACACGCACGGCGTGCTGCACCGGGTGACCGGGTTCCCCGAGTGGGACGGGTTTCCGCTGCGGGACGCGCTCGCGCGCAGGCTCGACGTGCCCGTCGTGCTGGACAAGGACACGAACGCCGCCGCGCTGGGGCTGGCGGTCGGTGGCGAGGCCGGCGCCTTCGCGTACCTGCACCTCGGTACGGGGCTGGGGGCCGGGCTGGTGCTCGGCGGGGCCGTGCACCACGGGGCGCGTACCGGGGCGGGGGAGTTCGGGCACCAGGTCATCCAGCTGGACGGGCCGCCGTGCCCGTGCGGGAACCGGGGCTGCGTGGAGGCGCTGTGCCTCGCGGCGGTGGCCCGGGGTGACGTCGACGAGGCGGCCCGGGTGCTCGGCGAGGGCGCCGCGAACCTTGTCGGGCTGCTCGACATCGATCTGGTCCTGCTCGGTGGGCGTACGGTCGCCGCCGAGCCCGAGCGGTTCGTGCGGGGGGTCGGTGTCGTGCTCGACGCCCGGGCCCGGCGGGAAGGGGGGAGCAGTCCGGTGCCCGTACGGGTGGCCTCCGGCGGGGTGCGGGGGGTGGCCGAGGGGGCGGCCCAGTTGTTGTTGGCGCCGTTGTTCGGGCGGGCGCAGGGGTAGGGGCCCTGGCCCCGGGCCCGGTCTTCGCCCCAGCCCCAGCCCCGGCCCCGGCTTCGGTCTTTGCCCTGGGCCCGGGCCTGGGCGGCCTCCGGGCGGGCTGTCTGCTGCGGGTGTTCGTCTGTGGGTGTGTGGGGGCTGGTCGCGCGGTTCCCCGCGCCCCTGGGGGCTTCGGCCCCCCCCCCGGATGCGTTCCCGCCCTGACCCGACCGGGCGCACCCCCGCCGTCCGAACAGTCCCATCTCCGCGCGCCTGGGGTGGGGGCGGGTGGGCTCGTGGCAGGGTCCTGTGTTCATGCGAGTGAGCAAGCCCGTGTCCCTTGCCGTCAGTGCCGCAGCCGCGCTCACCGCCGTGCCCGCCGTGCCCGCGGCGCAGGCCGCGCAACGTGTCGCGCAGGCCGTCCCCGTGGCTGACGGAATCGGGCGGCCCGGGCTGCCGGGGTGTGCCGTGTCCGGGGAGCGGGAGTTTCCGGTTCGGACCCGGATCCACGGCGGGCCCGATGCCTATGAGGCCGGGGGCGGGTACCGGACCTGGTACATCGACCTCACCAACACCACCGATGCCACCTGCCGCCACATCCACCCGGTCGTCGTCCTGGTGGACGACAGACGGGCGCTCACTGCGGAGCAGCCACGGCTGGAGTTCTACGACGGGGAGCGGCCCCGCCCCGTCACCTTCGAGCGGACTGACGAGGACGAGCACATCGGTGTCCTCGGTGAAGGTGACGGCGACGGCGACGGCGACGGCGACGATGAAGGTGATGGCTTCTCGGGGTTCACCGTCGCGCCCGGGGAGACCCTCTCCGTCAAGGTGCGGCTCGCCGTCACCTCGGACGCGGTGGCCAACGACGTCGTCGCGAACGCGGCCGTCGTGCAGCGCCAGGAGGACGACGGCGCCTGGGTGGGGCAGTCCAACGACTACCGCTTCCGGATCGTCGGGATCGAGAGCGAGAGCGAGAGCGAGAGAGAGAACGGGAGGGAGAGCGCGGGCGACGGCGGGGGCGGGGGGCTGGAGAAAGAGGCGTCCGGTGAGCCGCGCCGTGACGCGGGCGTCCGGGAACGCAGCCCTCGGGGCGCCACCGACGGCGTACCGGACAGGCTCCCGTTCGCCGAGGAACTGGCCGGTACGGGGCTGTCCTCGCCCCGCGCCGTCCTCGCCGCGGCGGCCGGCGCGCTGCTCCTCCTCGGCGCCGGGACCACCGCACTGGTCCTGGCCCGCCGCGGCGGCCGCGGCAGGCGCTGAGTCCCTCCTCCTCACCCCGCCCACCTTTCCCCGCCCCTTCTCACCCCTCCCCGCCCCTCTCCACCAAGATCCAGCGGATGGCTAGTCTGGGGGCGTCGGCACACAGCTGTGTCCGGTGACGCCGGCACACAGCCGTGACGGCGTCCTCCACACCCCCGCACGGCACACACCCCGCACGGCGGACTCCGCACGCGTACGGCAGGAGACGGCACATGGCAGATCGCAAGCCCATCGAATCGTGGCTCACCGACATGGACGGCGTGCTCATCCACGAGGGCGTGCCGATCCCCGGCGCCGACGCCTTCATAAAGAAGCTCAGGGAGTCCGGGAAGCCCTTCCTGGTCCTCACCAACAACTCCATCTACACGGCCCGCGACCTGCACGCCCGGCTGCGGCGGATGGGCCTGGACGTGCCCGTCGAGAACATCTGGACGTCCGCCCTCGCCACCGCCCAGTTCCTGGACGACCAGCGCCCCGACGGCTCCGCGTACGTGATCGGCGAGGCGGGCCTGACCACCGCGCTGCACGACATCGGGTACGTGCTGACCGACCACGACCCCGACTACGTGGTCCTCGGCGAGACCCGCACGTACTCCTTCGAGGCCATGACCAAGGCGGTGCGCCTCATCAACGACGGCGCCCGTTTCATCGCCACGAACCCCGACGAGACCGGCCCGTCCGCCGAGGGGGCGCTGCCCGCCACCGGCGCGGTCGCCGCGCTGATCACCAAGGCGACCGGCAAGAAGCCGTACTTCGCGGGCAAGCCGAACCCGCTGATGATGCGTACGGGACTCAACACCATCGGCGCGCACTCCGAGACCAGCGCGATGATCGGCGACCGCATGGACACGGACGTCCTGGCGGGTCTGGAGGCCGGCATGCAGACCTTCCTGGTCCTCACCGGCCTCACCACCCAGGCGGAGATCGAGAAGTACCCGTACCGCCCGTCCACGATTGTCGACTCCATCGCCGACCTCGTCGAGCGCATCTGAACCGAGCGCATCTGAACCGGACGCGTCTGAACCGAGCGTGTCGGAGCCACCCGTACGGAGCAGTGGTTCTCCTCCCCGGATGCGTGCCCGTGCCCGGGGGAGGACGCTCCAGGTGTCTGGAGGTTCACGATGGGTTCACTGCGACTCACACTCTGTGCCGGAGCGGCGGTCGCCGCCGCACTGTCCGCCGCATCCCTCGCGTACGCGGCCGACGGAGCCGTCTCGGTGACTTCGGGGGCCCCGGCTCCCGGCAGCGACATCCGGCTGCGGGTGCAGGGCTGCGACGGGAGGTCCGGGACCGCGGCGTCCGAGGCGTTCGTCGCCGACGCGCGGCTCGCCGGGGAGTCCGGCACGCTGACCGGCGAGACCCGTGTCCGCTCGACGCTGGACCCCGGCTCGTACGGCGTCAGGGTCACCTGCGACGGCTCCGAGCACGAGTTCGGAGGCACCGTCACCGTCGTCGACAAGAAGCAGCACGACAAGAAGCAGCACGACGAGCAGCAGAAACAGCAGCACGAGAAACAGCAGCAGGAGAAGAAGCAGCAGGAGAAGCCGCAGCAGAAGCAGCAGCAGGACGTGTCCGGCGCGCCCGCGTCCCCCGTCGCCCCCGTGCACGCCGGAGGCGGAGGCACCTCCCGGCTCACCGCCGCCGAGGCCCGCTCGGAGGGGCCCGGTACCCGGCACGCCGTCGTCGGGCTCGTCCTCGCCGGTGTCGCCGCCGTCGCCGTGGCCGTGCGCAGCGTCCGGCGCGGCCGCGGCCGTACGGACTGAGCGGCCATGCCGGACGAAAACCCCCGGGAGGACCGGGCGGACCATGCGCACCCCTCCGGCGGCCGGCTCCTGATGGGGGTCGCCTGGGCCCTGCTGCTGCTCGGGCTGTGGCTGTGGGGCCGCGAGGTCACCGACGTACGCCAGGGCATATCCGCGCCGACCACGGGTGACGTGGCGGCGGTCGGCCGCCCCCTCGGCGTCGAACTGCCGCCCGCGGTCAGACCGTTGAGGGGTGCGCGGCCACAGCGCGTGGACATCCCCGCGCTGCGCGTGCAGGCGCCCGTGGTGACCCGCGGCCTCGACGCGCGGGGAGCGGTCGACCCGCCGCCGTACGAGCGGCCGGGGACCGTGGGCTGGTACGGGGGAGGGGTGCGGCCCGGGTCCGCCGGGACCGCGCTGCTCGTCGGGCACGTGGACACCGACACCCGGCCCGCGGTCTTCTACCACCTGAGCGAGGTGCGGCCGGGCGCGGCGGTCCGGGTGGTGCGCGACGACGGCACGGTCGCCGAGTTCACCGTCGAGGACGTCCAGGTCTTCGCCCGTGACCGCTTCGACGCCCGGAAGGCGTACGGGGTCCGCCAGTCGGGCCGCGCCGAGCTGCGGCTGATCACGTGCGGTGGCTCCTTCGACCGGCACAGCCGCACCTACACGGCGAACGTGGTCGTCTCCGCGTACCTCAGCGGAACCGTCGCCGGCGAGGGGAAGAGCGCGGCCGGAAGCGTGCCCGGGAGCGCGGGGTAGTGGTTCCCGGGCGGCACCTGGCCCGGCCGACGACCCGCTCCCCTGAGAGCCGTCGACCGGGCCGGCCCTCGACCGTGCGCGCACGGGCTGCGGGAGTAACCCGGCGACCGGCACGGGAGGTTCAGCGGCCCGTCCGGGTGCGTCCGGAGGGCCGACAGCCTGGGGCCGGGGCCGTCTGAGACGACTTTAGAACGGATGAGCGCCCCGGCCTAGGGTCTGAATGACGCCAAGTCCCGGGCCGACAGCGCTGCGTCATCGGCGCAGCTTGCCGCTGTCGTGACGCGCGTCCACCCGCCGCGGGACAGGCGGACCGGAGCCCGCGCGCATGTCCCGCCCGGGCCGGGCGACAAGGCGCTGTAACAGCTGACCGACAAGGCCCGACTGCGCTCGTGGGGCCACGGCGGGTATGTCAGGATTGGTACTTCGCACGGCGCACCCGAGGGGGAGTTTTCGATGTACGGGAGCAGGGGGGCCGGGGCAAGGGCGTCCGTGGCGGTGGCCGGAGCTGTGCTGCTGCTCGCGGGGTGTTCGTCCTCGGACGACGGCGGCGGGAAGGACAAGTCCGGTGCCGGGGTGAGCCAGCAGCCCAAGGACAAGGACCCGTTCTGGGTCAACCCGGACGGGAACGCGGCGGAGCAGGTCGCCACCTACGTGAAGGACGGCAAGGACGAGGACGCCGAACTGATCCGCAGGATCGCGGAACAGCCCACCGGGCAGTGGCTCACCCCGGAGAACGCCGAGCAGGAGGCGCGCGGCTTCACCGAGGCCGCCGCCGAGGCCGACCGGGACGCGCTGCTCGTCGTCTACAACATCCCGCACCGCGACTGCGGCCAGTTCTCCGGCGGCGGCGCCGCGGACGGCAACGCGTACCGGACCTTCATCGACCAGGTCGCCAAGGGCATCGGCGACCGGGCGACCACGGTCATCCTGGAGCCGGACGCCGTCCTGCACATGGTGGACGGCTGCACCCCGGAGGAGTTCCACGAGGAGCGGTACGACCTGCTGCGGGGCGCGGTGGAGAAGCTCACGTCGCTGAAGAACACGAAGGTCTACCTGGACGCGGGCAACGCGGGCTGGGGCAAGCCCGACGACATCGCCGAGCCGCTGAAGCTGGCGGGCGTCGAGAACGCCGAGGGCTTCGCGGTCAACGTGTCCAACTTCTACAAGACGCCCGAGAGCACGGAGTACGGCAAGGAGCTGTCCTCGAAGGTCGGCGGCAAGCCGTTCGTGATCGACACCAGCCGCAACGGCAACGGGCCGTACACGGAAGGCGATCCGGAGGAGAACTGGTGCAACCCGCCCGGGCGCGCCCTGGGCGAGTCGCCCACCACGAACACCGGTGACGACCTCGTCGACGCCTACGTGTGGGTCAAGCGCCCCGGCGAGTCCGACGGCACCTGCAAGGACGGGCCGAAGGCGGGCCAGTGGTGGCCGGAGTACGCGCTGGAACTGGCGAAGGCGAGCAAGTAGTACCTGTCGTCGTGCGACCGGTGATCATGCGACTGGGGCGCCCTCCGGACACGGAGGACGCCCCAGTCGCATGATCACCGGTCGGGGGTCAGGGAACCTTCACCCACTGCGCCTTGCTCGGGGTGCCCTGGCCGTCCGTCACGAACAGCATGTACCAGCCGGACTCGACGAGGTTGCGGCCCTTCGGGACGGTCACCTCGATGCCGTCCTCCGTCTTCTCGAAGTCCAGCGCGATGGACCGCTGGTCGACGTCGGTGACGTGCGTCGAGGCGCTCGGCCGGATCAGCCGGGCCGACTTGATCGACGAGGAGTGCTGCGTGGTGAACGTCGCCGACCCGCCGCGCGCGATGGTCTTCGGGCCGCCGGAGAGCGCCGGCCGCGAGCCCTGGTACAGGTACGGCGGCGTGTAGATCTCCACGCGCTGCTCGAACTTGCCCGGCTTGGTGTTGGCCTTGTCGGCGTAGAGCGAGTCCGAGCCGAAGAACATCACCCGGCCGTCGGGCAGCAGGATCGAGCCCGAGTGGTAGTTGCGGCCCACCAGCGGGTCGGCGACCCGCTTGAACTTGTTGGTCTTCGAGTCGTACATCCGGGCCTGGAGGATGTTGGTGGCGCCGCGCCCGCGGTAGTCCTCCGAGCCGCCCGAGACCAGCACGTCGTCGTCCGGGAGGATCGAGTACTGCGGGTAGCGCGTGCCCTTCTCCAGCTCGGGGCCGTCGACGAACTTCGGGTCGTCGTCCAGCAGGTCGATGATGCGGGTCTTCCTGCTGGACAGCTTGGACTCGCCGACCCCGCCGCCGCCGATCACCATGTACTTCTCGTCCTGCGCGGGCGGCAGCAGCACCGTGCCCGCGGTCTCCAGGCGCTTCGGGTCGGACATGCCCTTGAGCTTCTTGAACTTGTTGGTCTCCAGGTCCCAGACGCCCGGGTCACGGCCGACGTCGTCGGGTCCGTAACCGGCGTTCGCGCCCGAGTAGAACAGCTTGCCGTTCTGCATCAGGGAGATCGCCGGGTAGGTCGGGAACTGCCTGATGCCGTCGGTGTACGTCCACTTCTTGGTCTTCGGGTCGTACACCTCGTTCTTGCCCGGCACCAACTGGCCGATCTCGTCCAGGCCGGAGAGGCTGAGGATCTTGCCGTCGGACAGCGTGGTGAGCGTCGGGTACCAGCGCGCCTCGTTCATCGGGTCGACCTTGATGTACTTCTCGGCGACCGGGTCGAACTCGTAGGCGTCCTTGATGCCCTGGAAGTCCTTCTTGTCGAGGGCGAGCTTCTCGGCGATGCCGTACGTGTTGCGCGCGTCCGTGCCGGACAGGCCCTGCACGCGGTAGTTGTCCTGGGTGCCCGTCTCGTACTTGGCGCCGCTCTTCTGCGCCTCGACGTAGATCCGGCCCAGGCCCGGTTCGTTGCGCAGGAACGCGCCGGTCGCCTTGTCGAAGACCTTCTTGGCCCGCTCGACGACGATCGGGTCCTTCGACACGAACGTCTTGCCGCCCTCCTTGCCCGTGAACCGGGTGCCGGCGGGCAGGGTGATCGGCTTGTCCGGGTTCTCGTTGTGGACGACCATCAGACCGCCGGCCTTGGTGGTGTCGCCCTTGAGCTTCTCGTACCGCTTGGTGCCGCCCGCGATCAGCAGGTTGCCGTTGGGCAGTTGCGTGTGGCCGGTGCAGAACAGGTCGGCGGGCGTCGGGACCTTCTTGATCGTCTTCTTGACCGGGTCCCAGACGCGGGTGTCGAACTTCTTCGCGTCGAAGTTGTCCTGGTTGTTGCCCGAGCCGGCGATCAGCAGGATCTTGCCGGTGTGCAGGAGCGCGGCGTGGATCGTGTTGAGCCGGTACTCCTCCGGGAACTCGACGACGTCCCACTTGCCGTTCTCGGCCTTGTACTCCGGCTTGTTGATCTTGTACTCGTGGTACTGGTCCGACCCGAAGCGGTAGAGCGCGGGTCCGTTCATCCCGGCCAGCGCAAGCACCACCGCCGCACCTATCGCGATGCGGCGGGCACGGCGGCGGCTGGAACCGTCTTTCACTTCAATTCCCGTCTGATGTGTCGTTGATGATCGGCGGCGCGCGGAAATCCCTTCCGGGCCGGCCTCAGGTACGCGGCGGAGTGGCCGTCCGTCTCAGCTGCCGGACGGGTCGCGCCGGCCGCCGAGGGAGATCTGCACGGTCTGGTCGTTCCCCCCGTTGGCCGCCCAGCTGGGTTTGTGCTGGGGCGCGTGCGGCGCGTACTGGGGTGAGTGCGGCGCCTGGGACTGCTGGGGTTGGACCGGGATCCGGCTGTCGTGCACGGGCACCGGGGGCGCCGGGACCTCCTTGGGGGCGCCGCCGTGGCGGTGCTTGCGCCCCTTCTTGTCCTGCCGCATCATCCAGCGCCAGGCGAACATCGGCGAGGCCGTGATGAGCAGCGCGAACGTCGCCCAGATGATCATCGCGGGGTGGGCGTGGCCGTAGACGAAACCGGCGGTGATCGAACCGCTGAAGATCGCGATGAAGTACCAGTGGTACCGGAAGGTGCCGAACCAGGTGTCCGGGCTCGCGGAGTCGCCCTTGGGGGTGACCACGAACTTGCTCTTGCGCCGCAGCACCGAGTCGATGAGCGCCTTCGCGTACAGCGGCGCCGACAGCGCGGACATGATCATGCCGGCCACACCGCCGGAGCCCTCGGGCTCGTGCGGCGAGACGTTGTGGCGGCGGTTCCAGACGTACAGGCCGATCTGCAGCGCGGAGGCGTTGCCGTAGAGCATCAGCCAGATCGCCGGGTCGATGTCCACACCCGAGGCGCCCAGGCCCAGGAACAGGGCGCAGCTCAGCGCCGCCAGGATCCAGTTGAGGGCCGACATCGGGTAGAAGATGATCATCATCGTGTAGTTGAAGAACTTGCTCGGCGGCAGCGAGTAGGCGCCCTTCCAGTACTGCTTGAGGATCGTCTCGTACGTACCCCGTGACCAGCGCATCTGCTGGGTGAAGAAGTCCGTCCAGGCGTTCGGGCCCTCGCCGACCGCGAGGACGTCCGGGGTGTAGACCGAGCGCCACTTCCTGCCCGTCACCGGGTTCTTGTGGCGGTGGATCTCGAAGCCGGTCGCCATGTCCTCGGTGATCGAGTCGTACAGACCGCCGATCTGCTTCAGCGTCCGGATGCGCACGGCGTTGGAGGTGCCGACGAACATCGGCGAGCCGTAGGCGTTGCCCGCCCGCTGGATCAGCGCGTGGAACAGGAACTGCTGCGACTCGGCGGCCTTGGTGATCGGGTTGTCGTAGTTGCCGTAGACCTGCGGGCCGATCACGAAGCCGACGTCCGGGTCGCGGAAGAAGCCCAGCATCCGCTCCAGGTAGTTGGGCAGCGGCACGTGGTCGGTGTCGACGGAGGCGAAGAAGTCGTAGTGGTCGCCGTGCGCGTCCAGCCAGGCGTTGTAGTTGCCGTGCTTGGTCTTCGCGCGGTGCGGGCCCTTCTTCTGGTTCCACTTCGCGACGCCCTTGCGGGAGAAGTGGTGCACGCCGAGGCGCTCGCAGACCGCCTTCACTGCGGGGTCGTCGCCCTCGTCGAGCAGCCAGACGTGCATGAGGCCGCGGTGGCGGATCCGCACCGCGGCTTCCAGCGTCTTGGTCACCATCTCCAACGGCTCCTTGCCGGGCACGAAGGAGGTGAGGAAGGCCACTCGCGTGCCGGTCTCGGGAACCACCGGGATCGGATCGCGGGCCACCAGCGTGGCGTGCGCGTTCGACAGCACGTTCATGCAGCGGAACAGCTCGATCAGACCGATGGAGACGAGCATCACCATGTCGAGCGCCGGCAGGAAGTCGTACGCGGGGTAGTCCCGCTCGGTCCAGTGCTCCGGCTGGAGCAGCCAGGCGAGCAGCACGAGCGACAGGAGCGGGGCGGCGCCCAGCATCAGGGCGGCGCGCAGCCGGTGCGGCTCCTGCGAGAGGAGCGTGCGGTACTGCACCTTGTACGGCTTGCCCGGGTCGGGCTGGGTGAGAGGACCTGCGAGACGGCTGTAGTGCTCGTAGTCGTATCTCGGCAGGTTCTTCTTTATTCTGCGGAAAGTGCCGGTCCGTGTCTGTGACGGCACCCTCAGCTGGGTGGTCTCGGACGGGTCGGAATTCTGCCGGGCGCCCGTCGGCGTCGACGTCATGAGTCATCCCCCCACACGCACGTCACTGCGTGCTCGTTGTTCCCTTCGCCGGCAGGTCCCCCCTGGACCATGCACAGGCGTATCAACAGCAGGCCCCCGTCACCACATCATCCACATACCTTATAGACATGGTGGAGCGGCCTTCCGGTTGCATGATGCCCCCCTCGGCATCCGCTCGGCATCCGCGTACGGACGGGGCCCCGAATCCCCGCCTTCGGACATCACCGGTTCCGTGTCCCCCAACCGGGCCGCAACCGCAGCCTTTTGTCGCCCAGGGTTCTACGCGGTTCCCCATGATCGCAAGACGCGAAACATGGTGTTTACCGATCATATGTGCCTATTGGGGTGCCTGATGGTCTCGTTCGGTACGGTTGCGGTCAGGCGTGTACGGATGTGACCGAAGTGTTCTCTTATGGCGCCCTCGGCCCGGCCCGCGTCACCGGAGCGCACCGCGTCGAGGATCTCCCGGTGCTGCCGGCAGGTCACCCTCGGATCCTGCGGAAGCTCCGCGAGATCCGTGCGTACGCGGTGGAAGGCGTCCCAGAACGCCTCCAGGAGCTCGCTCAGCAGCGCGTTGCCCAGGCCCCGGTACAGGGTGGCGTGAAAGGCGCGGTCGGTCTCGGCGAGGCCCTTGCCGGCGGAGGCCTGCGCGTCCATGCGGTCGACCAGTGCGTCCAGGGCGGCCAGGTCGTCCTGCGGGACGTTGCCCGCGACCCGGGAGACCAGGCCGGTCTCCACCGCCTCGCGCAGCTGCAGCAGCTGCAGCAGGCTGTCCTCGCCGCGGTAGTGCCCGGCGACCGTGCGGAAGGCGAGGCCCTCGATCACCGGCGCCATGGACATCGGCCCGACATACGTGCCGAAACCGTGCCGGATCTCCACGATGCCCATCGCCTGCAGGGCCTTGAGGGCCTCGCGCACGGAGTTCCGGCTGGCGCCGAGCAGCTCCATGAGGTCGGGCTCGGTCGGCAGCACGGCGCCCGGGGGCAGCCGGCGGTCGATGATGAGCTTCTTGATCTGCTCCTGGAGATCGCGCGCCATGGCGAGAGGGTAGCGGGTCCCCGCGGACGCCCTTCGCGGATCGGGGTGCCCCGGGCTCCGACCGTTCTCGGCCACGGGCCGGTGGGGGCCGCGGTCGAAAACGGTCCGGCCGCCGGCGGCGATTACATCATTCGGACCGTCAGCATGCGATGTCCGCAGCCGGTTGAGAAGCTGACGGATGTGCAGAACCTTGGAAATCTCCAGCAGAACGACGAGGGGAAAAAGATGACCGCTCCGGTGTTCGAGGAATTCGATCCCGCGAGCGACTGCGACTGCCCAGGATGCACCCACTGGCGGCGCGTCCTGCCGCACTCCACCCCCACGCGCCACCCCGCCGGCGCCCCCATGGCGGCCCTCGCCCTGGCCGCGGCCGCCGGCACGGTGCTCGGCGCGGCGGGCGCCGCCCCCGCCGTCGCCGCGGCGCACGCCCCCCAGCGTCCCGGCGCCCCCGCGGCGGACGACCCCGGCACCCCCCAGGGCGGCACGGCCCCGCTGCACGGCCCCGGCGGCGTCCCCGCCAAGGCCAGGGTCCCCCTGACGACCCGGGCCGAGATCATCGACCGGGCCAAGGAGTGGGTCGCGGCGCGGGTGCCGTACGACATGAACGCCTACTGGTCCGACGGCTACCGCCAGGACTGCTCGGGCTTCGTCTCGATGGCCTGGAACCTCGGCGGCAACGAATGGACGGGCAGCCTCGACACGTACGGCGTGCGGATCGGCAAGGACGAGCTCCAGGCCGGCGACATCCTGCTCTTCCACAATCCCGCCGACCCCGAGAAAGGGTCGCACGTCACGATTTTCGGCGGCTGGACGGATCAGACGCGGAGCCATTACGTCGCGTACGAGCTGACCCCCCCGACCGCCCGGCGGAAATCCACTCCCTACGCCTACTGGAGCAATTCGGCCCGCTATCTCCCGTACCGCTACAAGGGACTCAGGGCGGAGCCCGGCGCGGACGGCACGGACGGCACGGGCACCGTCACGCCCGTCACCTCGCCGGGCGGGGCCTACCCCGGCGCGGCCGCCTTCGGGCCCGGCAGGAACAACGCGTACGTCACCCGGCTGGGACGGATGCTCGTCGCGCGCGGCGCCGGCGCGTACTACAGCTCGGGGCCGGGGCCGCGCTGGACGGACGCGGACCGGCGGGCGACCCGCGCGTTCCAGCTGGCACAGGGCTGGACCGGCGCGGACGCCGACGGACTGCCGGGGCCGACGACCTGGTCGTACCTGGTGAACGGCGGGGGCCGGGACGTCAGGGCCGCGAGTGCCGGAGGTTCCGCCACCCCCGTGCGGCCCCCGGTCCCGGCTCCGGCCACGGAAGCGGGCTCGCACGGTGTGGCCGGCTACCCCGGCCGGGCGGCGTTCCGGCCCGGCGCCGACAACGCGCACGTGACCCGGCTCGGCAGGCAACTGGTGAAGAAGGGGTTCGGCACGCACTACACGCAGGGTCCGGGACCGCGCTGGGGCGAGAGCGACCGGCGCAACGTCGAGGCGTTCCAGCGGTCGCAGGGGTGGCGCGGCGGGGCGGCGGACGGCTACCCCGGCCCGGAGACCTGGCGGCGGCTCTTCTCCTAGGTCTCCTCTCCCCGGGCTCCCCCGCCGAGCCCCCGACGACGGTTCTTCCTGGCGGCAGTTCTTTCCGGCGGCAGTTCTTCCCGGCGCGGAGGCACGTATGAGCACGACGACCACTTCACATTCCCCGGAGTCCGAGGGGGTCCCGGAGCCGGCCACGCGCGACACCGGCGGCCGCGGGGCGCGGGTCATCCACACCGAGGCGACCACCGAGATCCCGGTCCACCTGCTGTTCCGCGACGAGCCGGAACCGGTGTCCGTGGCGCTCGCACCCGCAGTGGTGAGCCGCCGGCGGGGCACCGGGGAGCAGCCGCGGATCGCCCGGCGCGCACCGGCCCCGCTGCCGCCGAGGCCCGCCCCGGAGGTCGACCCCGACCTGGTGGAGCGGCCCGCACGGGTGCTGCCGGGCACGGTCGGAGTGCTGGCCGGTGCCGCCGGCGCGGCCGGTTGCGTACTGGCGTCCTGGTGGGCCGGTGTTCTGCCGCTGCTCGCCGTGGACGCGCTGGGCCTGTCGGCGCACACCGGTGCCGGGCTCGGCGGCCCCCAGTGGGCGGCGCTCGCGGGGTGCGGGGCGCTCGCCCTGTTCGGGTTCGGCGGGCTGGCGCGCGGGCGCACCGGGCGCGCCTGGGTGCTCGGGCTCTTCGGCCGCTACCGGGGCACGGTCCGGCGCACCGGGCTGATGTGGGTGAACCCGCTGGTGCTGCGCCGCCGGATCGACGTGCGGCTGCGGCACTGGCGCAGCGAGGCGATGCCGGCGGTCGACGCGAACGGGGTCGCGCTGCGTGTCACCGTCCTCGTCGTCTGGCGGGTGCGGGACACCGCGCGGGCCGCGCTCGGCGTCGAGGACCACCAGCAGTACCTGCGCGAGTGCGTGGAGGCGGCGCTCGCGCGGGTGCTCGCGCAGCTGCCGGCCGACGTCCCGCCGCACACGGCGGGGGCGGCGGACCCCGCGACCCTGCGCAACACGGAGGCCGTCAGCGACGCGCTGACCCGCCTCGTGGCGGCGGACGCGGCGGCGGTCGGCCTCCAGGTGTTCTCCGCGCAGCCGCTCGGGGTGGAGTACGCCCCCGAGGTCGCCGCCGTGATGCAGCGCCGCCGGATCGCGGCCCTGGACGCCCGGCACCGCGACAAGGTCCTCACCTCGGTCGTCGACTCCGTCGAGGACACGGTGACCCGGCTGACCGTGCGCGGGCTCGTCGAGCTGGACGACTACGAGCGCAAGGCCCTGGTGAAGGACCTGACGGTGGCGTTCTATACGGGGCATGGAGATCGCTGACCACCGCACCCCCGCCACGAACCCCCTCGTCCTCGCCGACCTCGCGGCGGACGCCCGGAGCCTGACCGAGGGCACCCCGCGTGCCGTGCTGGGCCTGGCCGGGCCGCCCGGGGCCGGCAAGTCGACCCTCGCCCGCGCCCTGGTCGCGCACCTCGGCGAGGACGCCGCCTACCTGCCGCTGGACGGCTTCCACCTCTCCAACGTCCAGCTGGAGCGCCTCGGGCTGACGGCCCGCAAGGGTTCCGAGCCGAGCTTCGACGTGTGGGGATACGTCGATCTGCTGCGCCGGGTCCTCGACGAGACGGCCCGCGACATCTACGTACCGGACTACGACCGGACCCTCCACGAGCCCGTCGCGGCCCGGCATCTGGTGCCCCCGGCCGCCCGGCTCGTCGTCACCGAGGGGAACTACCTGGCCTGCGATCTGCCCGGGTGGCGGGACGCGTACGTGCTCATGGGGGAGTGCTGGTACGTCGGAGCGCCCGGGGACGTGCGGCACAAGAGGCTGGTGGAACGGCAGTTGGCGGGAGGGAAGGACGAGGCGCAGGCGCGGGACTGGGTCGAGGCCAACGACGGCCCCAACGGGGAGCTGGTGGAGAGGTCGCGGGACCGGTGTCACCGGACGCTCACCACGACAGGTATGGACCCATCGCATTTTTGATATGGACACAGCCAAGTCTCGGCAATAATCTGGTACTTGGTCTAGACCTGAACCATCGCCTCACCCTTACGCACCACCCTCACGCATCGCGATGCGCACGCACGGCTCACGGAACCTCCCCCACGTTCTCCAGGAGCGGCAGCATGCGAGAAACCCCCCAGCCGGCCCTTCATCCGACTCCCCGTCCCCGAAAGCGGCTGAAGTGGTACGCCGCCGCGGTCGGACTCGCCACCACCGGAGCGTTCGTGCTCTCCAGCGGCGGGGCCACCGGTCACGGCTACACCGACCTGCCGGTCAGCCGGCAGAAGGTCTGTCAGAACGGCACCGTGACCAATTGCGGTGACATCCAGTGGGAGCCCCAGAGCGTCGAGGGCCCCAAGGGCTTCCCGGCGTCCGGGCCGGCCGACGGTCAGATCTGCTCCGGGAACCACGGCAACTTCGGCGCGCTGGACAAGGCGACGACGCCCTCGGGCGGTGCCTGGCCCACGACCAAGGTGAACGGCGGACAGAGCTACACCTTCCGCTGGCAGTTCACGGCACGGCACTCCACGACCGACTTCAAGTACTACATCACCAAGAACGGCTGGAACCAGAACGCCGCCCTGACCCGGTCGGCGCTCGACACCACCCCGTTCCTGACCGTCCCCTACAGCGGTCAGCCCCCGGCGACGCTCTCGCACAGCGGCACCCTGCCGTCAGGCAGGAGCGGACATCACGTCATCCTCGCCGTCTGGACGATCGCCGACACGGGCAACGCGTTCTACGCCTGCTCCGACGTCACGTTCTGACCGCCCGGCGGGCGACCGGCGGGTGCCCCCGCCGATCGCCCGCCGCGCAGCTCTGAGCATCCCTTGAGGATCTCCGCCACCCCCCACGGGTAGGTTCCACGCACGTCGACATGACCATGACGGCGTGCGTGGAGCCGTACCGGACTCCGAACACCGGGGGATGTCGTGGATCTCTTCTTCTATGCGATTCCGGGCCTCATCCTGGCCCTCGTGCTCTTCGCGGCCATACGGGTGATCCGCCGTGCGCGGGACCTCAGGCAGGTCTGGAACAGCGGGCTGACGGCCGAGGCGCGCTGTCTGCGCACCTACACGACGACCAGCGGCGGCAGCGGCGACTCCGCCGTGCGCACGACACTCCACCACGTCTACGAGTTCACGGCCCGGGACGGCCGGACCGTCCGGTTCGAGGAGGAGGACGGACCGGGGACGACGCTGGAGGGCGACACCGTCGTCGTGCACTACGCCGAGGGCGAGAGGGTGCGGGCCACGGCCCAGACGCCCAGCCACCGGAAGAACGCGGTGGGGGCCGCGGCGGTCCTGGTCCTCCTCGGGGTGATCGCGGTGATCTGCGTCGGCTTCATGGTCACGTACACCGAGGTCTCCGAGGCGGGCGACTCCCTCGTCGAGGACTCCGGCACCGGATACGGCACCTTCCCGTGACGAGCGGCCCGGGCGACGAAAAGGGCCTCCGCTTTCGCGAAGGCCCTTCGTGTGGTGCGCCGCCAGGGACTCGAACCCCGGACCCGCTGATTAAGAGTCAGCTGCTCTAACCAACTGAGCTAGCGGCGCGTGACTCCCGCCGACCGCTTCCGCGGCTGGCGACAAAGAAAATACTACCCGGTCCTCAGGGGTGCTTCCGACCACCCGCGGGTGACGGGCGGCCGCTTCAGATGGCCAGCGAGAGCAGGACCGGTGCCGCGCCCCGGTTCAGGGTGTCGGCCGCCTCGCGCAGCCGGTGGGCGTGTTCCAGTGGGAGGGAGAGGGCGAGGCAGCCCACGGCGGAGCCGGCCGTGACCGGGACCGCCGCGCAGACCGTGCCCACCGCGTACTCCTGGAGGTCGAGCACGGGCACGGTCGGTGCCTGGGCGTCGAGCCGGGACAGGAGCACCCGCTCGTTCGTGATGGTCCGCGAGGTGAGCCGCGCCATCCGGTGACGGGAGAGGTGGTCGCGCCGGCCGTTGAGGTCGAGCTGCCCGAGCAGGCTCTTGCCGATCGCGCTGGCGTGGGCCGAGGAACGGAAGTCCACCCACTCGTTGACCGCCGGGGTCGCCGGGCCGTCCGCGCACTGGGTGACGTGGATCTCGCCGTCCACGTACCGGCTCATGTAGACGGCGGCGCCCAGCGAGTCCCGCAGCCGGTCGAGGGTGCGCTGCAGCTGGGCGCGCAGCGCCTCCTCGCGGCCGTGCGCGGAACCGAGCCGGTCGAAGGCCTCCCCGGTGAGGTACGCCCCGTCCGCCAGCTGCTCCACGTACCCCTCGCGGCGCAGCATCCGCAGGAGTACGACGAGGCGCTCGGTGCCGAGGCCGGTGTGCCGGGCGAGCTCGGCGTCGGTGACTCCGGTGGGGTGCCGGGCCACGGTCTCCAGGACGCGCAGGGCGTCCTGGGCCGAGTGGTACGGCACGGTCGGCTCGTGCTTCAGCGCCACGGTGGGTCCCCTTGCGCTTTTGCGGCCCGGCGTGCGGCCGACCCGGCGCGCATCGGGCCGCACATCAACGCGGCCCGGACGGCCGGGGCCCCCTCCACGATAGCCGCCGGGGCGGTCACCGGGAGGGGCTCTTGACGAGACCGGTGCCCTTGCGTCACCGCACCGCAGTCACCGCACCGCCGTCACAGCACCGCGCCGAGGAACTCCCTGGTCCTGTCGTGCTCCGGGTCGCCGAAGATCTTCTCCGGCGGGCCGGACTCCAGCACGCGCCCGGAGTCGAACATCAGCACCTGGTCGGAGATGTCCCGCGCGAAGCTCATCTCGTGGGTCACGCAGAGCATCGTGATGTCGGTGCTGCGCGCGATGTCCCGCAGCACGTCGAGGACGCCCGCGACCAGCTCGGGGTCGAGCGCGGACGTCACCTCGTCGAGGAGCAGCACCTGCGGCCGCATCGCCAGGGCCCGCGCGATCGCGACCCGCTGCTGCTGCCCGCCGGAGAGCTGGCTCGGGTACTTGTCGAGGTGCTCCGCGAGACCCACCAGGTCGAGCAGTTCACGGGCCCGCTCCTCGGCCGCGTCCCTGGACATGCCGAGCACGGTGACCGGCGCCTCGGTGATGTTGCGCAGCACCTTCATGTTGGGGAAGAGGTTGAACTGCTGGAAGACCATCCCGATGTTCTTGCGGACCTCGCGGACGTGCTTCTCGCCGGCCGGGACCAGCTTGCCGTTCCTCTCCTCGTGGGTGAGGTACTCGCCGCCCACCTTGATCGTGCCCTCGTCGGGCTTGAGCAGGGTCATCAGCAGCCGCAGGATCGTCGTCTTGCCGGAGCCGGACGGGCCGATCAGCGTGACGTGCCTGCCGGAGGCGACGGAGAAGTCGAGGTCGTCGAGGACCGTGTTGGCGCCGAAGCGCTTGGTGACCTTGTCGAAGCGGATCAGCTCGCTGCCGTCCACCGCCGGGTTGGCGGCGGAGGCGGCGGCGGACTCCTTCGTCAGGGGGGTGTCAGCGGACAAGACGTCGCTCCAGGGCTCGCATGAGGAGGGAAGCCGGATAGGAAATGAGGACGAAGGCCACGCCGATGACCGTCAGCGGCTCGGTGAACTGGAAGTTCTGCTGCGAGAACAGCCGTGCCTCGCCGAGCATGTCGAGGACGGTGATCGCCATCAGCAGCGGCGTGTCCTTGAGCATCGAGATGACGTAGTTGCCCAGGGCGGGCACCACCCGGCGGATCGCCTGCGGCAGGATCACCGCGGTCCACGTCCGGGTCAGGGGCAGGTTCAGTGCCGTGGCCGCTTCCCACTGGCCGGCCGGCACGCCCTCGATGCCGGCCCGGTAGACCTGCATCGTGTACGTCGAGTAGTGCAGCCCGATGGCGACGACACCGGTGGTCATCGCGGAGAACGTGATGTCCCACTCGGGCAGCACGTAGAAGAGGAAGAACAGCTGCACCAGCAGCGGGGTGTTGCGGATGAACTCCGTCACGACCCCGACCGGCCAGCGCACCCAGCGGGTCGGGGCGCGCATCAGCAGCGCCCACACCAGTCCGAGGGCGAAGGAGATCAGCGAGCCGAGCACCAGGGCCTGCAGGGTGACCAGCAGTCCGTCCCAGAAGTGCGGCATGAAGTCGCCGACGGCACTCCAGTCCCAGTTCATACGGCACCTCCGCCGACTCCGGTGGTCTCCGGGCGATGCAGCTCGGCCTGGGACACACCCTTCTCGGGAACCTCGCCGATGCCGGCCTTGAGGCGCTTCTCCAGTCCGCGCATGAGCCGCGTGAGCAGGAAGGCGATCACGAAGTAGATCAGCAGGATGTACGTGTAGATCTCCGCGCTCTCCTGCAGCGCGAGCCGCACCAGATTCCCGCTGAAGGCCAGGTCGCCCATGCCCATCACGGACACCAGGGCGGTGCCCTTGAGCAGCTCGATCAGCAGGTTGGAGAAGGGCGGGACCATCTCCGGCACGGCCTGCGGCAGCTGGATCAGCCGCAGCCGCTGCCAGGGCGTGAAGCTGAGCGCGATGCCGCCCTCCACCTGCGCCGGGTCCACGGAGTTCAGGGCGCCGCGCACGATCTCGGAGCCGTACGCCCCGTACGTCAGGCCCAGCGCGAGGGTGCCCGCCCACATCGGGACCAGCTGCCAGCCGAAGGCCAGGGGCAGCACGAAGAACACCCAGAAGATCATGATCAGTGCGGAGGTGCCGCGGAACACCTCCGTGTAGAAGCCCGCGAGGAAGCGGACGATCCACAGCCGGTGGACGCGCGCGATGCCCATCACGAAGGAGACGGCCCCGGCCAGCAGCGCGCTCAGCACCAGCAGCTGGACCGTGACCCAGATCCCCTTCAGTACGAGTTCCCAGAGTCCGGATGTCATCCGCCGCACAGCTCCTTCGCGGTCAGATCGGTCATCTCGTTCTTGGTGAAACCGAAGGGCCGCAGGACGCGCAGCAGTTCACCGCTGTCCTTCATCTTCCGCAGTTCGGCGTTGAAGGCGTCCCGCAGGCCCGTCTCGGTGGGGCGGAACGCGAAACCGCCGCCGTCCGTGTGCGGTTTGCCGTCCACCAGGGGCGCGAACGGCTCGGTCGCCTCCACCCTGCCGGACTTCTTGACGACCTCGCGGACGGTCAGCGCCGTCCCGGCGAACACGTCGACCCGGCCCGCCTCGACGGCGTTCAGGCCCGCGACCTGGTCCTGCACGATCAGGATGTCGCTCTCCTCGTACCCGGCCCCGACCGCGTACCGGATCTCCGCGTATCCCGTTCCGGTCGCGAACTTCGCCCCCGACTCCACGACGTCCTTGTAGTCGCGCAGCTTCTTCGGGTTGCCCTTGCGCACGATGAAGGCGTCGAGCATCTGGTAGTCGGGGTCGGAGAAGATCACCTGCGCGCAGCGCTCGGCGTTGATGTACATGCCGGCCGCGACCACGTCGAACTGCTGGGACTTCAGGCCGGGAATGAGCGAGCCGAACTCCGTCGGCACGGGCTGGACGTTCTCCACCCCCAGCCGCCCGAAGATGACCTTGGCCAGTTCCGGGGCCTCACCCGTGAGCTCGCCGTCCTTGTCGATGTAGCCGAAGGGGATCTCCCCGGCGATGCCGAGCCGTACGACGCCCTGCGCCCTCAGCCGGTCCAGGAGGTCGCCGCCGTCCTTGCCCGACGCCGTGGCCACGCGGCTGCAGCCGGTGGCGCCGAGCGCGCCCAGCGCGCCGAGCGCCGTGACGCCCGCCAGCAGCGACCGGCGGCTCGTGCCGTGCGCGGCCCGGGTTCTTTCCTCCGGTGAAGCGTTCGAGTCGTTCCCAAGTGGTGGAGCCATGGGCGCGCGGCTACCCAAGGCGATGCAAACTATTCGGATTAATTTGCGCCTGTATCGCCGTGCGGGTGCGTCACCCCCACGGGCGGGGCGCGGGGCGCGGGGAACAACCGGAGCCTCCCTCCTGTTATGGGGGGCGGACACCTACGCACCAACAGGAGGAACCCCGTGGCGGCAGCGGACCACTCGACCAGCGGCACCGACGAGATCCGAGGCGAGGCACAGGGCACCGCCCCGGTGCCCCTCTCCGTCCTGGACCTGGTCACCGTCGGTGCGGGCCACACCGCCACCGAGGCCCTGCGCACCGGTGTGGAGCTGGCCCGTCTCGCGGAGGGCCGCGGGTTCCACCGCTACTGGGTGGCCGAACACCACTCCATGCCGGGCGTGGCCTCCTCCTCCCCGGCCGTGATCCTGGCCCACCTGGCCGCGCACACCACCCGCATCCGCCTGGGCTCCGGCGGCGTGATGCTGCCCAACCACGCCCCCCTGGTCATCGCGGAGCAGTTCGGCACGCTCGAAGCGCTGGCCCCGGGCCGCGTCGACCTCGGCCTCGGCCGCGCCCCGGGCACGGACGGCGCCACGGCCGCGGCCCTGCGCCGCACGGAGCGGCTGAACGAGGGCGCCGACGACTTCCCCCAGCAGCTGGCGGAACTGACCCGCTTCTTGGACGACGACTTCCCGAGCGGTCACCCGTACGCCCGGATCCACGCGGTCCCCGGCCCGGTCCAGGCGACCTCGCCCGGCGGTGTGCAGTCCCCGCACCGCCCGCCGCTGTGGCTGCTCGGCTCCTCCGGCTTCAGCGCGCGCCTGGCCGGCACGCTCGGCCTGCCGTTCGCCTTCGCACACCACTTCTCCGCGCAGAACACCGTCCCGGCGCTCGACCTCTACCGCGAGTCCTTCCGGCCGTCGGCCGTGCTCGACGCGCCCTACGCCCTCATCGGCGTCTCCGCGCTCGCGACGGACGACGAGAAGGAGGCCCGCCGCCAGGTCATGGCCGCCGCGCTGAACATGGTCCGCCTGCGCACCGGCCGCCCCGGCCTGGTCCCGACCCCGGAGGAGGCGGAGGCGTACGCCTTCAGCCCGATGGAGCGGGAGTTCATGGACTCCTGGAACGCGAACGTCGTCCACGGCACCGCCGACGAGGTCCGCTCCGGCCTCGACGACCTCCACAAGCGCACCGGCGCCGACGAGCTGATGCTCACGGCCAACGCCCACAGCGGCGCCGTACGCCTGCGCTCGTACGAACTGATCGCGGACGCCTACGGGCTGCCCGCGGCGCCCCGGGTGTAGCGGGGCGGGGCGGGGAACGGGGCGGGCGGCGGCCTACGGGCGGGCCGCCGCCGTCAGGAGCGCGGAGATGCGGTCCGGGGCCACCGGGCGGGAGTACAGCCACCCCTGCCCGGTGTCGCAGCCGATGCGCCGCAGGCGGGTCGCCTGGCCCGCCGTCTCCACGCACTCGGCGGTGACGGTGAGGCCGAGCCGGTGCGCGAGCTGGATCATCGCCTCGACGACGACCTCGTCGGCCGGGTTGGGCGGCGCGCCCACGCCGTCACCGCCCACGCCCGCGCCGTCGCCGCTCTCGTACTGGAAGCCCCGTACGAACGAGCCGTCGAGCTTCAGCACCGACACCGGCAGCCGGCTGAGGTAGGCGAGGTTCGAGTAGCCCGTGCCGAAGTCGTCGATGGCGATGCCCACGCCCATGTCGCTGAGCGCCTGCAGGGCCTGGAGCGGCCGGCCCGCGGAGCCCATCACCGCGGACTCGGTGAGCTCCAGCTGCAACAGGTGCGGGGCGAGCCCGGTCTCCGCGAGGATCGCCGCCACGTCGGAGACCAGGTCGGAGTCCCAGACCTGCCGCACCGCCACGTTGACGCTGACGAAGATCGGCTCGGCGTCCGGGTGGTCCAGCTGCCACCGGCGCGCCTGCCGGCAGGCGGTCGCCAGCACCCAGCGGCCGAGCTGCACGATCGACCCGTCCTCCTCGGCAAGTCCGATGAACCGATTCGGCGTCAGTGTGCCGAACTGAGGATGGTTCCATCGCACCAGCGCCTCGACGCCGCGCAGCACCCCGTCCTCCATGCACACCAGCGGCTGGTACTCCAGCGTGAACTCCCCGCGCTCGACGGCGGGGCGCAGCGTGGAGGACAGCGCCTGCCGGGTCATGCGGTGCGCGTTGCGCTCGGGGTCGAACAGCGTCCAGCGGCCTTTGCCGTCCGCCTTCGCCCAGTACAGCGTGGTGTCGGCGGCCTGCATCAGACCGGTCGCGGTGGTACCGGCCGCGTGCCGCTCGACCACACCGATCGACGCCGAGACCGACAGCCGCTGCCCCGAGAGGTCGAAGGGCACCTGCAGGGACTTCAGTACGGAGCCGGCGAGCTCGGCGAGCTGCTCGGTGCCCGTCGAGTCCTCGACCAGCAGGGCGAACTCGTCGCCGCCGAGCCGGGCGACCAGGGGGGTGGCCGTTCTCGCGTACCCGGCCTCGTTGGCGCAGCGCGTCAGCCGCTCGGCGACGGCCGCGAGCAGCCGGTCGCCGACACGGTGGCCGAGCGTGTCGTTGACCGCCTTGAACCCGTCGAGATCCAGGTAGCACAGCCCGATGCGGCCGGTGCCCGACTCCTCGTACGCCTCCGCCTCCAGGGCGGCCGACAGCCGCTCGAAGAACAGGGTGCGGTTGGGCAGCCGGGTCACCGGGTCGTGCATCTGAAGGTGCCGCAGCCGGGCCTGGAGCTCCCGGCGCCCGCTGATGTCGGAGACCGAGATCAGCACCGCCCGCTCCTCCTCGGGCAGCGGACTGACGGTCACCTGCGCCCACAGCGAGTGACCGTCGGGATGCTTGAGACGCCGGGTGCAGCGGAGCCTGGCCTGCCGGCCGCGCAGCACCTCGCGGTACGCGTGCCAGGTGCGGGCGTCGGTGGCGAGGTCCACCAGGTCGGCGGCGATCCGCCCGGTCAGGCTGTTCCCGCCGGAACCCGTGCCGAGCAGCGCGGCCAGGGTGTCGTTGGCCGTGACGACCCGGCCCTCGCGGTCCACGACGGCCATCGCGAGGGGGGCCGCGGCGAAGGTGGCCCGAAAGGTACGGGGGCCGGTCTCCGCGCCGGACTCCGTGCCGGACTCCGCGCGCGCCGGGATTCCGGTCGGGCCGCCGGGCGGGCCGGTGGCCGAGAGCCGCGCCGGCAGCCCCGCCGCCAGACCGACCGGGAACTCGGCCGAAAGGGCGACCGGAAGCCCGGTCGTGAGGTCGACCGGGGGGTCGATCAAGGGGTCTGCCAGGGGCTCGACCCGTCGGGCCCGCTCCTCAGGAGAAGGGGTCCCGGCGCGAGGAGAGGTGGCAATCTGACTCTCTGTGACGGCCGACCGAACGAGGTCTGCCGTGGGCGCCTGCCCATCGGACGTTCCGCTCACCGTTCGCTCCCGCTGTGCACTCGTTCGTCGTACAGGTCTCGTCGGGGGTCGGCCGGTGGTGGACGGCCGCTCCAGCCGTGTCCGCGCAGGAAAGTGTGCCGATCATAGAGGCTGGCTGTTAGCCCTTCCAGCTACTGCCCAGTGTCCCGGAAGGGCACCCCTTTCTGACAGATCGTTTCTGCCCGCACCTGGACAGGTTCCTTCACCGGCAGATCACTTGTGACGTTCTGTGAGTACTCGGGGTGTCGGCGCGTCCAGGCGCCCCCCCTGGTGCTCCCCGATGTGCTCGGTCGGATGTCGGCACGCTCACTCCTTTGGATCAGATAAACAGGGCACGGAGGAACAAAACGGCACAGGCTGGGTGCGGTATCCCGAATTCCGCATCCGGAGGTCGACGTGCCGCGTCCGCTGCCCCTCGGGGGGCTCACCCGTGGCGGGGTCCGGTCCCGTCGGCGCGCCCCGGGACGGCGCGGGTGCGGATGGCGCGGCTGCGCGGCCGTCCTCACCTCGTTGACGGCCCTCGCCGCCACGTCGCTGATCGCACCCCCGGTCGCCGTGCCGCTGTCGATGCCGTGCGCGCTGAAGCGGACCGAGGTCCACCACTCGGAGGGCCTGGACACCTGGAACGCTGCCTATCCGCGCCCCGTCCGCCGGCTGGACGCGGTGATGGTGTTCCTCTCTTTCCCGGACGCCGAGCCGCTGACCCGTCCCGCCGAGCTGACGGCCGACTACTTCCCCGCGACCAGCCGCTTCTTCGAACAGGCCTCCTACGGCAAGTTCCGGCTGCGCCTGCACCCGCTGCGCGAATGGATCCGGATGCCGAGGGCCTCGACGGCGTACGCCATACGGCGCGACTGGCACGCGGCGGCGCGCTCCGCCTATCTGCGGGACGCCCTCGCGGCGGCGGACCGCCGGGTCGACTTCTCCCGCTACGACATCGTCTACTTCGTCGCCGATCCCGACGCCCCCGGGGTCGACTCCGACGCGACGAAGGTGGTGAACCTGGAGATGCCGCTGCGGGCCGACGGGACGGACATCCACCGGGTTGTCACGGTGTTCGAGAAGCATCCGCCGGACCGGCTGGTCCTGGCCCACGAGACCGGGCACGTCTTCGACCTGCCCGACCTCTACCACCGGCCCGTCGACGGCAAGGGCGACTGGGACACGCACGTCGGCGACTGGGATCTCATGGGCAGCCAGTTCGGGCTCGCCCCGGACCTCTTCGGCTGGCACAAGTGGAAGCTGGGGTGGCTGGAACCGCGCCAGGTGGCGTGCGTACGGGGTGCGGGCCGCCGGGGCGCGCGGCTGACGCTCGAGCCGCTGGCGGCGGGGCCCGGGGCGGTCGCGGCGGGTGCGGAACCCGCCGGGCGGGCGGGCGCGCCCGGGGGCGGGTCCGACTGGGCGGGGTCCGGGTCGGACGGCGGGACGAAGCTGGCGGTGGTGCGGACGGCGCGGGACCGTGTCGTGGCCCTGGAGGTGCGGGGGCCGGCCGGCAACGACCGGGCGGCCTGCGCGCAGGGCGTCCTCGTCTACCGCGTGCGCGGCGGGGCGGAGTCCGGCCGCGGGCCGATCGAGGTCGTCGACGCGCACCCCGGGTCCGGCGGCTGCTGGGACGACTCGGTCTACGGCCCGCTCGCGGACGCGCCGGTCGGCGTCGGGGAGAGCTTCACCGTGCCCGGCGAGGGCGTACGCGTCGAGGTGCACGACCGGACGGCTTCGGGGGCGTGGACGGTGACGGTGTCGACGGACGCGTCATGACACCGCATGCGAAAAGCCCCCCGCTTGCGCGAGGGGCTCTCCACCGTCTGTGCGCCGCCAGGGACTCGAACCCCGGACCCGCTGATTAAGAGTCAGCTGCTCTAACCAACTGAGCTAGCGGCGCCTGCTGACGTCGTAGACTTTAGCACCCTGATCGGCGGGAGGAAAAATCGATATCGGCGCCGCGGGGGAGGGCGTCGACAGCCGCCGCCGGGCCGCTGACCTGGCCGCCCGCACCGCCGCCCAGAGCATGACCTCCGGACCGGGCAGCCAGGGTTCCCGGGTGTCGGGGGCGACGAGCCAGCGGGAGTCCAGCTGGGTGCCGGGAACCGCCTGCGTCGGGGCGGGGACCGTCACCGCGTCGCCGGTGCCGTGGCACAGGAGCGCCGGGATGGCCCGGCCGCGGTCCGAGCCGCCGCCCGAGCCGCGCTCCTCCCAGGCCAGGAGCGTGGGCAGGCGCTGGGCCGTGCCCGGCGCGGCGAACAGCAGTATCCGGCCCCGGTGGGCGGCCACGGGGCCCGAGCCGGGGCCCTCGTCCCAGAGCCGGTCGAGCATGAGGCGGCCGAAGACGGCGGGCGCGTTGACGACGTCGAAGGTGGAGCCGCAGGCCAGGACGGCCGGGGCGGTGGGCCGGTCCTCCCACAGGAGGCGGGTGCTGCGTGGATACGTTCCCGCCGACGCGAGCCAGGCCGCGCCCTCGGGGGTGACCCCGGTGACCTCCGGGGCGCCGAGTGCGTCGAACGGGTTCGGGAGCGCCTCGGCGGTGTGGGTGTCGCCGACGGTTCCGGAGCAGTGGGGGGCGTTGCTTGCCAGGTTCCGATCGATGCTCATGGCATTCAGATCTACCCGTGGTGAACAAGTGATTCCACAGAGTTGCCGATATCCGGGACAGGGGAGGACGGGGTGGAGTATCTTGCCCGCCTGGCATATGCCAGACATGGTTTCTCAGGCCGGATCCGCGTACCCCTCCGCGTCGGCCCCCCGCAGCAGCTCCCGCCCGAACTCGACCATCTTCTTCGCGTAGTCCTCGGTCCACTCGGCCCGCGCGGCGATCTCCGCGCCGGTGAGCCGGTCGAACCGGCGGGGATCGGCGAGCTGGGCCGCGGCCATCGCCTGGAACTCCACCGCCCGGTCGGTCGCCGCACGGAACGCGTGCGTCAGCTCCGTGGCCCGCGCCAGCAGCGCCCGCGGATCGTCGATCGACTCCAGGTCGAAGAAGTGCTCCGGATCGGCGGCGGCCTCCGCGGGCTCGAAGAGCAGCGGCGCGGGGCGAAGCCGCGGCTCGTTCCGACGCGGCGTGGGCTCCGCCATGACTTCTCCTCCTCGTACAGCGGTCGGCCCGTCCTTGTGGGCGGGCCACCGTCCATTGTCCCTTGACCGCGCAAGAGGGCCCCGGCGCACCGGCCGGCCCCGCGCTTCCTTACGGCTGCCACACCACCCGGTGTTCGGAGAGGTGCGACAGCACGGCGTGGTTGGCCTCCCAGCCGTCCGGGAACTTCACGGTCACCCCGAGCCGGACCGGTTCCGTGGAGGGGTGGTCGTCCAGGAGGCCGGTGACGCCGGCCCGGCAGACGACGATGCAGGCATGGCGGTGGCGCGAGGCCAGCACGCACAGCCGGCCCGTCTCCAGGTGGAAGGCCGTCGCGTCGGGGCGGCCCGACAGGGGGTGCAGGACGACGGTCACGTCGTACTCCCGCCCCTGCAGCCGGTTCGCCGTGTCCACGGTGACCTCCCGGACGCCCAGCTCGGCCAGCGCCGCCCGGACGGCCGCCGCCTGGTCGCGGTGGGCCGTGCCGACGGCGATGCGGTCGGCCGTCAGCGGGGCCGCGTCCGGGGACCGCTCCGAGGCCGCCGTGCCGCGCCGGTCCAGCAGACGGCGTACGACCAGGGCGAGGGCCCGCACCGCCTCCGGGTCCGTACGCGGAGTGTGCCGGGCGGGCAGCTCCAGCAGGCCCCAGCCCGATTCCGCCGCCTCGTCGATGACCCGGTCGGGGCCCGAACCGTCCGACGCCACCGCGAAACCGAGCCGCCGGTCGCCGTGCCCCGTGCCGCTGCGGAACGGCGTGAACGGGTAGAACGCGTCCGACACCAGCGGCGCCGCCGAGGCGGGCAGCCGCCAGGAGACGGGCAGCCGGTGCTGCGGCAGCTCCGGATTGTGGGCGAGGAGCGTCGTCACGGCCGAGGCCGAGGGGTCGTACGACAGACCCGCCCACTGCTCCGAACCGACGATCGCGAACGGGTCCAGCTGGCCCGGATCGCCCACGAACAGTGCCCGCTCGAACAGCCCCGCCACCGCGAGCAGCGCGTCCGAGCGCATCTGGTACGCCTCGTCGACGATCGCGTGCCGCCACGGCTCGACCCCCTTGACGTGCGCCCACTTCGCGGCCGTCGAGATCACCACGTCGAGCCCGGCCAGGTCGCCCGCCTTGGCGGACTTGCGGACGTTCGCGAGCCCGTCGAGCGCCTTGTCGTACGGGTCGGAGTCGCTGCTGTGCAGCCGGCCGACGGGCAGCTCCGGGTCCTTCTCGGCGAGCCGCAGCACCAGGTCGTCCACCTGCGCGTTCGTCTGCGCGATGACCATCAGCGGGCGTCCCGCGGCGGCCAGTTCGAGCGCGGCCCGCACGACGAGCGTGGACTTGCCCGCGCCGGGCGGCGAGTCGACCACGACCCCGCGGTGCGCCCCGTGCAGGGTGTCGCGCAGGATCGCGTCGGTGGCGCGGCCGGCCTCGGCCCCCGGGTCGGACACGGTGGTCACGGGGCTGCTCACAGCACGTCCTCCTCGGTCACGGCGTCGGGCCGCGGCACGGCGTCGGCCTCCCCGGGCGGCCCGCCGTGCGTCCACGGCGTGTTCTCCGGGTCGGGCAGCTTCGCACCGCCCCGCTGCTCGTGCTCGAAGAGCGTGAAGCAGAGCCGGTCGCCCTTCTCCGGCACGGACCCGGGCTCCGGCTCCTTGCCGCGCCCCATCTTGTCGAGGACGCGCAGCACGACGAGCGTGCCGCCGCCGGGACCCGACCCGGGTCCGGAAGAGCCCGTGGGGCCCGGCGGGGCGTCCTCGTCGAGAACGCCGGCCGAACCGTCCCCCTCGTACCCCACGAACTCGGCGGCCTGCGGTTTCCCGCCGAGCGAGCGGTAGACCCTCACCCGCTCGCCCAGGTGCGGGGTGTCGTCCGTGCGCACGGTCACCAGGGGGCGCGGGCTCGGCCGCTTCCCCTCGCCGTACGCCATCACGACATCGGTGACCTCACCCGCGAACGCCTCGCCCGCCAGCCGCCGCCCGGCCATCACCAGCGGGTCGTCGAGGGCCTCCTGCGCCTCCAGCCGGGCCTGTTCGCGCTCGCGCGTGGCGAGTTTGTTCGCCGCCGTGACCGCGTCGTCGCGGCGCGGCTGCGGGGGTTCGCCGGCCAGGACCCGGTCGCGGTGGCCGGTGAACGACCAGCGGTCGCGGGTCCACCTCTCGGCCGCGCGCGGTCCCTCGGGCAGCGCCCGCAGCAGGTCCAGTCCGTGCCACACGGCGTCCCAGGTGGGGCGGGTGCGGCTCGCCACCAGCTCGCGGATGTGCCGTTCGGCGGCGGTGAGTTCACCGAGCCGGTCGTCCGCCTCGACCCCGTCCTCGGCGGCCGCGAGCGCCGTACGCGCGCGGTCGTAGCGCTCGATGGCGGGCGCGAGCAGCCTGTTGTCGAACGCCGGGTCGGTGGCGGGGCCCGCGGGCGGGCAGACGAGCTGCCCCTGGGGGTCCCGCAGCAACTCGGCGCGCAGCGCCGCCTCGGCGCCGGACCCGCCCTCCGGGGGGTCGATCCAGGCGAGCAGCGCCCCCAGGTGCTGGTCCTCCAGCGTGGACTGGCCGGTGGCCCAGTGCCGGGACAGGGCGTCCGTGAGGGCGATCAGGAGCGACGAGCCCGGGACCCGCGCGCGCTCCCCGTAGTGCGTGAGCCACCGCCCGAGCAGCGGGACGCGCGGGGGCGCCGGGTACGGGGTCTGCGGGTCCTGCTCGGCGGTGCGCCTGAAGCGCATGGAGCGGCCGAGCAGCCGTACGAGATCGATGCCGGCGCGGCTCGGGACGATCAACTGGGCTGCGTCCGCGCAGAGTTCGACCTCCACCTTGACGCGTTTGCCGGTCTGGGGGTCGGTCTCGTTGCGCTCGGCGGCCTCCACGTCCTCGGCGTGGGCGTCGATGTACGGCAGGACGATGTCCGCCAGCTCGGCGAGGAACGCGAACCTCAGGTCGCGGTCCCGGGGCTGGGGCACGACGAGCAGACGGGGCTCGGCGCGGTCCGTGCCGATCAGGGCGCCCAGGGGGGCGCCGGCCTCTCCCGCCGTGGTGAGGGGGACGAGGACCAGGGGACGGTCGGCGAGGTGGCGGTGGCGGACGGTGGCGAGGGGCTGGGCCCTGCCGGTGTCCACGGCCTCCAGTTTCGCGAGGGTGGCGATCAGGGACACGTCGCCTCCGACCGGGGGGAGTGCTCCGCGGTTCGCCGCGCGGGCTGTGGCGCGTCGGCCGCGGCGCCGCCGTGGCCGGTCGCGCCGTTCCCCGTGCCCCCTGCGGCGCCGTTGTCTGCGCCACCTGCGGGGCTCGGGGTGCCCAGCGCTTCCGCTCTGAGGGCGGCTGCTCTGCGCAGGGCTGCCACCGTGGGGTCCTCCGGGTCGCCGGAGGTGCCCCGGGCCGCCGACAGGACGTCGTCCACCGTCGCCAGGGCGCCGAGCTCCGCCCGCAGGGAGCGGCCCAGGGCGGTCACCGCCCGTTCCGCGCGGGAGCGGGCGCGGCAGTGGAAGGCCAGTTCGCAGGCCGAGAGGCACTCGGGGGCGTAGGTCGCCGGGACCGACTCCACCGCGGCCGTCAGGTCGGCGGGCGGGAGGTCGGGGGCGAAGCAGGTGCCCTCGGGCAGCGCGTCGGCGATGTCCTCGACGCGGACGAGCCGGTCCAGCTGACGGCGGGTCACCGAGCGCTGCTTGCGCACGTCCACGGCCGACGCGGTGGGCAGGTTGGAGAAGTCCTTCGGACAGACCAGCAGCACGGTGCGCCGGACCTCGGGCGCGGGGTCGAGGCGGACCGCGACCTGCTCCAGCGCCAGGACGTACACCGCGGACTGGCGGGCCGCCGCGCCCACCTTGGCCGCGTCCGCCGAACCGTCCAGCATCGGGAAGGACTTGATCTCGACGACCGTCCAGCTCCCGTCCGGGTGCACGACCACCGCGTCCGGCTCCAGGAAGGCGGGGGAGCCCGCCACGTCCAGGGCGAGCAGCGGGTGGTCGAGGAGGGTCCAGCCGCCCGCCGCGGTCGCCTCGCGCAGGGCGAGCGCCGTACGGGCGGTGCGCCCCTCGGGGCCGACGGCGCCCAGGTCGGGGACGACGCCCGCCGCGGGCGGTTCGGCCCGCGGGTCCAGCTTCTCGTGCACGAGCCGCAGCAGCTCCGCGCCCCCGTCGGCCTTGACCCGCGCCTCGAAGGCGTTGCCCCGCATGAACGCGAACTGCGACTGCCCGAAGGCCGACGGCGAGCCCAACGCACCCGCCAGCGCCGCCTTGTCCACGCCGGCCCCGTCGAGGATCGCGCGCCGTCTGCAGCCCGGGTTCGCGGCGAGCGCCGCGAGGGCCCGTGCGTCCAGCGGCTGCGGCGGGACGTCCGGGCCGCGCAGCTCAGCGAGCCGCTGCCGGAGTCTCGTCCCCCGCGTCGGCGGGACTGGCTGCCGGTCCGGCTCCCGGCTCGGCGGCACCCGGGGTGGCTGGGACCTTGCGCTGTCGGGGAAGTCGCTCACCCGGCGAAGTCTGGCACTCCACACTGACAATTGAGGAACCTGTGCCGTGCGGGACGGCGGCGGGACCGCCGAGTGACGGGGCGTAGGGACGCATCCCGTACCGCGCCCGGAACATGTCCGCGAGCCGCAACAGCGGCCGGGTGACCAGGAATCCGACCCCCATCACGACGAACCCGGCGACCGCGTCGAGGAAGTAGTGGTTGGCGGTGCCCATCACCACGATCGTGGTGATCAGGGGGTACAGCACGCCCGCGACCTTGGTGAGCCGCGTGCCGCCGTACATCCACAGCATCACACCGCACCACAGGGCCCAGCCGCAGTGCAGACTGGGCATCGCCGCGTACTGGTTCGTCATGCCGCCGAGCCCGCGGGGCGCGCTCGCCTCGCCGCCCCACCAGCCGTAGTCGCTGTACTGGGCCATCGTGTCGACGAACCCGTGGCTCGCCGACAGCAGCCGCGGCGGGCAGGTCGGCAGCAGAGTGAAGCCGATCAGGCCCATGAACGTGGACGCCATCAGCCAGGTCCTGGCCGCCCGGTAGCGCACCGCGCGGGACCGGAACAGCCAGATCAGCACGGCGGGCGTGACCATGTAGTGCAGCGACGCGTACCAGAAGTCCGCCGGGATGCCGAGCCAGGGTTCACGGGTGAAAAGACGGTTCAGCGGGTGCTCGGCGTTGAGGAAGAAGAACTTCTCGACCCGCAGGATCGCCAGGCCGTGGTCGACGGCATGGGTCACGTCCCCGCGCGCGAGGAGCCGTCCCGCCGAGTACGCCCCGTACACCAGCAGGATCAGGGGCAGCTCGGTCCACCAGCGCAGGCGGGTACGTGGTACCGCCTTGCCGACTGGTGCATCGGTCAGCAGCATCCGATCCCTCCCCCTCCTGCTCGCCGGGCGCCAGTGCCGCGGACCAATGTACGGTCTGTGCGCCTGCTTCGTAGGAGCGCCCCCGGTGCTCAAAGACGCCGGGATCGCCCGCCGGGTTGCTCCGCGGGCCCGTGGGAGATGATGGAGTGATCCATCCCTCGTTCTTCCGCGGTTCACCCCTCCCGCCGCGCGATCCTCCCGGAAAGGCCCCCTTCATGGCACCGCGCATCCTGCTGGCCCGGCACGGACAGACGCAGTGGTCGCTGTCCGGCAAGCACACCGGCAGGACCGACATCCCGCTCCTGGACGAGGGCAGACACGGCGCGAAACTGCTCGGGGACCGCCTGCACCGGGCGCCGCTGGACGGGCTTCCCGGGGTGGAGGTCCGCACCAGTCCGCTGGTGCGCGCGCGGCAGACGTGCGAGATCGCCGGCTTCGGCGACCGCGCGGCCGACTGGGACGCGCTCATGGAGTGGGACTACGGCTCGTACGAGGGCATGACCCCGGACGAGATCCGGGCCGACCGGCCCGACTGGCTGATCTGGCGGGACGGCGTGCCCGGGGGCGAGTCCCTCGCCGAGGTCTCCGCGCGCGCGGACGAGGTGGTCGGGTGGGTCCGTTCGCAGGAGCGTGACGTACTGGTCTTCGCGCACGGTCACATCCTGCGCTCGATCGGCGCCCGCTGGCTGGGCCTCGGCATCGGTTTCGCGGCCCGCGTCCGCCTGAACCCCACCAGCCTCTCGGTCCTCGGCTGGGCCTACGGCGAGCCCGCGATCGAGACCTGGAACGACTGCGGCCACCTGACCGGGTGACCGCGGTCCGGCGTGTCCGGGTGACCGCGGTCCGGCGTGTCGGGGTGACCGCGGTCCGGCGTGTCGGGCGTGTCCGGGGTTCTCGCGGAACCTAGGCGGACCGTGGCAGCGCCCTGTGCCGGTCCAGGAAGTCCGACACCCCCGACGCGCGGCGGTGCGGCAGCAGGACCCGCGCCGTTCCCGCCAGCATCGTCCGCACCCGGGACGACTGGACCTCGTCCAGCAGGTCCAGGACGCGCAGCCCGGCCGCGGCGGCCTCGTCGGGGTGCCCGGCACGGGCCAGGTCGTCGGCGAGCTCGGCGGTGAAGAGCGCGAGGTTGCGGGTGAAGTGCGGGTCCTGGAGGCGCGTCGCCCGGTGGGCCTGGTGGGCCGCGCGCTGCCAGTCGCCCAGCGCCGACCAGCACTGGGCCTCCAGACCGGCCAGTTCGGCGTCCCCGTAGAAGCTCATCCACTCCGGGTCGGCGTCGCAGGGGCCGCGCCCGTACAGGGCCTGCGCGCGGGTCAGCGCCTGCTCGCAGCCCGTCCGGTCGGCCAGCCCCGCCCAGCCGCCCGCCTCGCGCAGCGCGAGCAGCGACAGGAGCCGGGCCGAGCCCAGCGGGCGCGCCGCGACCTGGGCGGCCTGGGCCGCCCGCACCGCCTCGCGCGGGCGGCCCGCGTCCCGGGCGAGGAAGGACGTGTTGCAGAAGGCGTGGGCCTCCAGGGCCGGGTCCAGCGCCACCCGGGCCGTCGCGAGGGCCTCCGCGTAGTGCGAGCGCGCGTCGTCGAAACGCCCCGAGTCGTGTGCCAGCCAGCCCACCGAGACGGCCAGCTCACCGGCCCCCGTGTGCAGCCGGTCGGCGGTCGCCTGCCGTGCCGCCCCGGCGTCCAGCAGGGCGTACGCGGCCCGCAGCGGAGCCGCCGCTCTGCGGTACAGCCCGTCGGCGCCGTGCCGGTCGTCCAGCAGCCGGATCCTGCGGACGGCCTCTTCCAGTGCGCCGGCCTCGGCCTCGCCGGGCCGGCGCGCGGAACGCGGCGGCGCGGCCCCGGCCGTGCCGCCGAACGCGAGCCCCCAGGGGCCCAGGGAGGCCGCCGCCACCGTGGCGGTGCCCCCGCTCATGAATGCGCGACGCTGCACGTCGCTCTCCTCGTGGTTCCGGTCGTCGACCTCGTGCGGGTCGTTCAGGTCGTGTGTCGTCGTATACGGCTCGTGCGCCCCGTCCGTCTCACGCGAGGCGTACGGAGGGCTCGTGGTGTGCGGGACCGCTGCCGGACCGGCGGCGCGCGCCCCCCGCCCGCGCACCGCCGACCGGGGCACGAACCCCAGGTCGGTCAGCGTCCGGCCGGGGAACATGTGCAGGAACACCCGCTCGTACGCGTAGTTGGGACAGCGGATCTCGCCCGCCTCGACCCGCCCGATGTAGCGCGCGTCGCAGCTGACCCGCTCGTCGATCTCCCGGGCCGCCCGCCGGACCGCCGCGGCGAACTCGCCCGGCGAGCGCCGGCCGCGCAGACGCCGGAAGGCGAGATTCGGCCGCGGCGGCCGAGGCGACGGGGACGACACGGTCACCGATGACGACGCCATGGCCGGGCCCTCTCTCACGAACCGTCGAACCAGACCGGGAACCATGCGGATCGAATCAGGTGACCGATCGGGCCGCACCTGCGTTTCCGGCGGGCACGAACGTACCCGCTGTGATGGTCCCGCCACACTGTGTTTGGCTACAAAACGGATATCTCATACCTGTTCTGCCATGAACTGCCATCCTTTGCGGCCGAGTTTCGCCGTAGCCGTTGACGCGCTGGGGCGTTGAACCGTGCGGCGTGCTCGATCGAGGAGGGGTTCCGTGGTGGAGGCCAGCATGGAGACCAGGCAGAGCGTCGACAGCTGTCCGTGGACGGTGACGTCCGGTGCCGAGCGGGGTACGGGCCCCGCGGACCCGTGCGATCTCGTCACCGTGCCTGCCCGGCAGGGGCTGGAGGCCGTCGACATCCTGCGGCGGGGCGCGCCCGCCGAGGCGGTCGGGCCCGTCCTGCACGACGACACCTGCGACACGCTCGGCTTCCTGGTGCCGCCCGGCACGGCCTCCGCCTGGGACCTCCCCGGCAGTACGTGCACGCGGACCGACGGGCGGGGGGTCCGGCCGGCGCCGGAGCCGCCCGTCGAGGGGTCGGACTGGCTGCTGCCGCCGGGGAAGGCGGACCTGGCCACGGACCCCGCGGTGCTGCGGGCGGCGCTGGGGGAGGCGGCCCGCCTCATCGAGGCCGCGGACAACTGCCGCTGAGATTCGGCCCGGGGGGGGGGCTTGCTCGGGTGCGTCGTCCGGTGTCGGTTCGTCGTGGCTGGTCGCGCAGTTCCCCGCGCCCCTCGGGGCTGCGCCCCTCGGGGCTGCGCCCCTTAAGGGCTGTGCCCCTGATAATGGGGGGATGGCCAGGGCGAAGAACAAGCGGGCGGGTGACCGGCGGGGTGGGAGCCCGGCCGTTGTCGAAGAGGTCGACGGAGGGCTGGCCGAGCTGGTGCCCGACCGGGAGCGGGCGCGGGCGTGGACGCTGCTCGTCGACGGGGCCCCGCAGTCGCACGTCGACCTGGACGACCCGGCGTACCTGGACTTCGAGTACCAGCGCCGCCTCGGCCACGTCATCGACCTGGTCGCCCCGCCGGGCAGGCCCGTGCACGCCGTGCACCTCGGCGGTGGCGCCCTCACCCTCGCCCGGTACGTCGCCGCGACCCGCCCCCGCTCCACCCAGCAGGTCGTCGAACGGGACGCGGCGCTCGTCCGGCTGGTCCGGCGCGAACTGCCGCTGGACCCCAACGCCCGGATCAGGGTGCGGTCCGCCGACGCGCGCGAGGGACTCGCGAAGGTGCCGGACGGGTGGGCGGACCTGGTCGTCGCGGACGTGTTCGGCGGGGCGCGCACACCGGCGCACCTCACGTCGGGCGAGTTCCTCACCGACGTACGCAGGGTCGTGAAGGCCGGCGGCCTGTACGCCGCCAATCTCGCCGACGGGCCGCCCCTGGCGCATCTGCGCGGTCAGATCGCGACGGCCGCCGGTGTCTTCCCCGAACTGGCCCTCGTCGCCGACCCGGCGGTCCTGCGCGGCAGACGCTTCGGCAACGCGGTCCTGGTCGCCTCGGACCGGCCCCTCCCGGTCGCGGAACTGACCCGCCGGGCGGCCTCCGACCCGCACCCGGCCAGAGTCGAACACGGCAAGCCGCTGCGGGACTTCACCGGCGGAGCCGTCCCGGTGACGGACGCGACGGCGGCGGCCTCACCGGCGCCCCCGCCGTCGGTGTTCCGGTAGCGGCGAAGCCGGAGGGCCGGCGTTCAGTAGTCGTTGATCTCGACCCGCGGCGCGGAGTCGTGCCACGTACAGAACACCGACACCCGGTCGGCCCCGGACGAGAAGTCCACCCGGATCCACGTCTGCGTCTTCCACACCTGCATCGACCACCCCGACGCGGGCGTCGCGGACACCAGCGCGGCCGACGACGTCCCGAGGTCGAAGACGGCCCGCCCGCCGTCGGTGTCGTAACTTTTCACCTCGCCGGAGGCATCCGCGCCGGGAGTGGGGCTCGCCGCCTCCGAGCGCGACGGCGACGGCGAGGCCGGGGGCGCGGCCGACGGCGAACGGCTCGCCCGCGGCGCACGGCGGCTCTCCGACGGCGAAGGCGTCGCCTCTGCCGGGGACCGGGACCGGCTCGTCGAGGACGACAGCGGCTCGACCCCCCGCGCGGTCACGTCCGCCGTGATCGGCAGCGCCCGCGGCGGATCGTAGGCCGTGCCCGTCATGACCGTGTGCACACCCCACCACGACAGCGTGACCGCCGCGCCCGTGGCGAGCGACCACGCCAGTACGTGTACGAGTCCTCTGCGCATCGCGGGCCATCCTGCCCCACGAACCCCACGCGTGTCCCGCGGGCCCGGGGCCGGGGAAGTTGTCCACAGGCCCCGGACCGGGCTCCCCCGCATGGCGTACGGTGCCGCTCATGGCAAGTGTGCTCGTGGTCGAGGACGACCAGTTCGTACGCTCCGCCCTCATCCGGCATCTGACCGAGGCCGCGCACACGGTGCGCAGTGTCGGCACGGCCCTCGAGGCGCTGCGCGAGGTCGCCCATTTCCGTTTCGACGTCGTGATCCTGGATCTCGGCCTGCCCGACCTGGACGGGTCGGAGGCGCTGAAGATGCTGCGCGGCATCACCGACGTGCCCGTGATCGTGGCGACCGCGCGGGACGACGAGACGGAGATCGTCCGGCTGCTGAACGACGGCGCGGACGACTACCTGACGAAACCCTTCTCGGTGGAGCACCTGTCGGCCCGGATGGCGGCGGTCCTGCGCCGCGCCCGGTCCTCGGCCGCGGAGCCCGCGCCCGCCCCTCAGCTGCGGGTCGGCGGCCTCGCCATCGACCCGCTGCGCCGCCAGGCCGAACTGGACGGCGTACGACTGGACCTGACCCGGCGCGAGTTCGACCTGCTGGCCTTCCTCGCCGGGCGGCCCGGTGTCGTGGTGGCCCGCAAGGAGCTGCTCGCCGAGGTGTGGCAGCAGTCCTACGGCGACGACCAGACCATCGACGTCCACCTGTCCTGGCTGCGGCGCAAGCTGGGCGAGACGGCGGCCCGGCCGCGCTACCTGCACACCCTGCGCGGGGTCGGCGTGAAGCTGGAGCCGCCGGGGCCCGCCGGGACGCCGGGACCGGCGCGATGAGATGGGCGCTGGTCAAGGTCTGCGTGGCCGTCACCACGATGGTCGTGGTGGCCTTCGCGGTCCCGCTGGGCCTGGTGATCAGGGAGATGGCGCGGGACCGGGCGTTCTCGAACGCGGAGCGGGAGGCGGCGGCCGTCGCGCCCGCCCTGTCGATCACCACCGACCGGGCCGAGCTGGAGCGGGTCGTCGTCTCGGCCGCGTCGGACGCGAGGATGGCGGTCCACATACCGGCGGGCGACCGCGCGGACACCGGCGGCGGGAAGGCTGCCGGCGGCGGGCAGCAGGCCGTCGACATCGGCAGGCAGCGCGCCACCGGCGAGGACATCGCCACCACCCGCAGACTCGGCCGGGCCTCCACCGCCGAAGTGCCCGGCGGATCCACGCTGTTGCAGCCCGTCGCGCTGAGCTCGGGCGAGATCGCGGTCGTCGAGGTGTACGTCCCCGAGTCGGAGGTCACCAACGGCGTGGGCACCGCCTGGGCCGTCCTCGCCGGGGTCGGTATCGCGCTCGTCGTGGGCTCGGTCGCGGTGGCCGACCGGCTCGGGGTGCGGATGGTGCAGCCCGCACAGCGACTGGTGGAGAGCGCGCACGAACTGGGGGAGGGGAAGCTGGGCGTGCGCGTGCCCGAGGAAGGACCGACCGAGCTGCGGCTCGCGGCCGTCGCCTTCAACTCCATGGCCGACCAGGTCGTCCAGCTGCTCGCCAACGAGCGGGAGCTGGCGGCGGACCTCTCGCACCGGCTGCGTACCCCCCTCACCGTGCTGCGGCTGAACGCGGCCTCGCTCGGTGACGGGCCGGCCGCCGAGCAGACCAGGGCCGCCGTCGCCCAGCTGGAGCGCGAGGTCGACACGATCATCCGCACGGCCCGGGAGGCCAAGCCGCAGACCGCGGCCGTCGGGGCCGGCGCCGGGTGCGACGCGGCGGAGGTCGTCCGCGAGCGCATGGACTTCTGGTCGGCGCTCGCCGAGGACGAGGGGCGCAAGGTACGGGTGGCCGGTGTCGACCGGCCCGTACGGATACCGGTGGCCCGCGCCGATCTCGTCGCCGCGCTCGACGCGCTGCTCGGGAACGTGTTCCGGCACACCGCCGAGGGCACGGCGTTCGCGGTCGACGTGCACAACGGCGAGGACGCCGTGATCGTCCTCGTCTCGGACGCGGGCCCGGGGATAGCCGACCCCGGGGCCGCGATGGCCCGCGGTCGCGGATCGGGTGCCGACGGCTCGACCGGGCTCGGGCTCGACATCGTGAGCCGGCTCGCGGAGTCGACCGGCGGGGACGTGCGCATCGGCCGCTCCGTACTGGGCGGGACCGAGGTCAGGATCTGGATCCAGCTGGACGGCCGCGAGCCCGAGCGGCGCGGCCACCGCGGATCGGTGCGACGGCGCGGACCGGCCACATTGGTCTCGACCTTTAACCGTTCCCGATCCCATCCTTAAGCGCACCCTAAGATCCTCAAGCCCTGTCCCGATCGCGGTTTTTGCCGGTTTCCGGCTCGCTAGCGTGCTGCCGCAACCCCACCTCGGAAGGCAGGCACGCGATGAGCACGCACCGGCGCATGGCCAGTGGCAGGAACAAGGCGATGGGCGCGGTGGTCGCCGCGGCCGTGGTCGGCGGCGGAGCGCTCGTGTTCACCGGGACGGCGCAGGCGGCCGGGGTCGGCGCCGCGTATACCAGGACCAGCGACTGGTCGACGGGCTACACCGCCCAGTACGTCGTGACCAACGACAGCGCCGGCGCGAAGACGGACTGGACGCTGGAGTTCGACCTGCCGTCCGGCGCCGAGCTCGGCTCGCTGTGGAACGCCGAGTCGAAGGTGAGCGGCCGGCACGTCACCGTGAAGCCCCCGTCCTGGGACGAGGACGGCCTCACCCGGGGCGAGTCGGTCACCGTCGGCTTCGTGGTGCGGGGCTCCGGCGACCCGACCGGCTGTCTCGTCGACGGCGCCACGTGCTCGGTGGACGACGGGGCGACCCCGGAGCCCACCGGTCGCCCGACGCGGACCACGACCCCGTCGCCGTCACCGGAACCGACGAAGCCCACCGCGACCCCGACGGCCACCGCGACCGCCACGGCGACCGGGAGCGCGAGCCCGGCCCCGACGCCCACCGGGACCACCGGCGGCGGCACGGCAGGCGGCGCCGGCTTCGCGCCCTACGTCGACACCTCGCTCTACCCCGCCTTCGATCTGCTCGCCCACGCGGCGGCCACCGGGGTGAAGGAGTACAACCTCGCCTTCGTCACGGACGGCGGCGGCTGTACCCCCAAGTGGGGCGGGGTCACCGACCTCGGCGGTGACGCGGTCGCCGCGCAGATCGGCGGGTTGCGGGACGGGGGCGGCGACGTCCGGGTCTCCTTCGGCGGTGCGTCCGGCTCCGAACTGGCGCTGAACTGCCCGTCGGCTGACGCCCTCGCGGCGGCGTACGGCAAGGCCGTGGACGCGTACGACCTGACGAAGGTCGACTTCGACGTGGAGGGCGGCGCGCTCCCGGACACCGCGGCGAACACCCGCAGGGCGAAGGCGATCGCGAAGCTGCAGGCCGAACACCCGGGCCTGGACGTCTCGTTCACCCTGCCCGTCATGCCGGAAGGCCTCACCCAGGACGGCGTGAGCCTGCTCGCCGACGCCAAGGCGAACGGTGTCGCCGTCGGCACGGTCAACATCATGGCGATGGACTACGGGCCGGCGTACAGCGGTGACATGGGCACCTACGCCGAGCAGGCCGCCACCGCCACCCAGGCACAGATCGAGGGAGTCCTCGGGCTCTCCGACTCCGCCGCCTGGAAGGCCGTCGCCGTCACCCCGATGATCGGCGTCAACGACGTGGCCACGGAGATCTTCACGGTCGACGACGCCACCCAGCTCGTCGCCTTCGCCCGGTCGAAGGGGCTCGGCGGGCTCTCCCTGTGGTCCGCCACCCGCGACAAGCAGTGCGCCGGCGGCACCAGGCCCACCGCCGACGCGACCTGCAGCTCGGTCCTCCAGGACGCGAACGCCTTCTCGAAGGCCTTCGCCGCCTACAAGTAGCCCCCGAACGCCCCCGTGGGAGGTCATGTCCGCGCGGGGGCCGCGCGCCCCGGCCGGCCTTCCCCCCACCCGGCCGGGGCGCGCGCAGGTACGCCGCGGGGCGCGGCACTCCCCTCACTCTGGTGCCGCGCCCCACCCCCACTCCCGCCCGTTTCCCCCGAAAGGGGTATCTACTCGACCGGGTTGACCGGCGGCAGCTCCCCGGTACGGGCCGCTTCCCGGTACCAGAGGGCGCTCGACTTCGGCGTACGGGCCTGCGTCGCGTAGTCCACGTACACCGCGCCGAAGCGCTTGTCGTAGCCGTACGCCCACTCGAAGTTGTCCATCAGGGACCACAGGAAGTAGCCGCGCACGTCCGCGCCGTCGGCGATCGCCCGGCGGACCGCGCGCAGGTGCCCGTGCAGGTACGCGATGCGCTCCGGGTCGTGGACGCGGCCGTCCGGGTCCGGCTTGTCGTCGTAGGCGGCGCCGTTCTCCGTGATGTACAGCGGCAGCCCCGGCACCTCGCGGGTGTAGCGCATGATCAGGTCCTGCAGGCCCGACGGGTCGATCGTCCAGCCCATCTCCGTGCGCTCACCGGGAGTCTGGTGGAAGGCCACGTCGTCCGCGGCCGGCCAGGGCGAGAACTCGCTCGACCCGTGGCCGTCCGCGCGCGGCCCGGACGAGTCCGCCGGGGCGGCCGCCACCAGCGTCGGCGTGTAGTAGTTCAGCCCGAGCGCGTCCAGCGGCTGCTTGATGAGGGCGAGGTCGCCGTCCCGCACGTACGACCAGTCCGTCACCGACGCGGTCGCCGTGAGCAGCGTCTGCGGGTACGCCCCGTGCAGCATCGGGCCGTGGAAGATGCCGTTGGCCAGGTCGTCGATGCGCCGGGCCGCCGCCAGGTCCGCCGGGTCCCGGGTCAGCGGCCTGACCACCGAGGAGTTGAGGCTCACCGCGATGCTGTTGCGGGCGGGCATCGCCGTGCGCAGGGCCTTGGTGGCGAGGCCGTGCGCCAGGTTGAGGTGGTGGGCCGCGCGCAGGGACGCCTCCGGGTCGGTGCGGCCGGGGGCGTGCACACCGGACGCGTAGCCGAGGAACGCGCTGCACCACGGCTCGTTGAGCGTGATCCACTGCTCGACGCGGTCGCCGAGCGCCTCGCCCACGATCTGCGCGTACTCGGCGAAGCGCAGCGCGGTGTCGCGCTCCGGCCAGCCGCCCGCGTCCTCCAGCTCCTGCGGCAGGTCCCAGTGGTAGAGGGTGAGCGCCGGCCTGATGCCGTGGGAGAGCAGCTCGTCGACCAGCCGGCGGTAGAAGTCGAGGCCGCGCTGGACGGCGGGGCCCCGGCCGGTCGGCTGCACCCGCGACCAGGACACCGAGAAGCGGTACGCGGTCAGGCCCAGGTCGGCCATCATCGCGACGTCCTCGCGGTAACGGTGGTAGTGGTCGTTGGCGATGTCGCCGGTCTCACCGCCCGCGGTCTTGCCGGGGGTGTGGCTGAAGGTGTCCCAGATCGAGGGCGTACGGCCGTCCTCCCGGACCGCCCCCTCGATCTGGTACGCGGAGGTCGCGGCGCCCCAGAGGAAAGCGGGCGGGAAGGTCACGGGCGATTCGGGCTCGGGCATGGAAGCGCTCCCATGGGAGGGGGTCGTATGAGACCGGGGATATGGAGGTCGGGGACGGGGGCGGGGCGACGACGGCTCGCCCCCGTCGGCCGGGCGCGGCCGGCCCGTGCCGCCGGGCCGGGCGCCACGGGCCGGCCCGGCGGGCGCGGGGGCGGCGGGTCAGCCCTTGATCGCGCCCTGCATGATCCCGCCCACGATCTGCTTGCCGAACAGCAGGAAGGCGATGAGCAGCGGCAGGGTGCCGAGGAGCGCGCCCGCCATGATCACCGCCTGGTCGGGGACGTAACCCGTGCCGAGCGAGTTGAGGGCGACCTGCACGGTGGGGTTCTGCTGGTTGAGCGCGATGATCGGCCACAGGAAGTCGTTCCAGGCCATCACGAACGTCAGCAGCCCGAGCACGGCCATCGCGGGCCGCGCCGCCGGAAAGACGACGTGCCACACGATGCGCAGACTGCTCGCGCCGTCGACCCGCGCCGCCTCGATCAGTTCGCTGGGCAGCGCCTGGACCAGGTACTGCCGCATGAAGAACGTACCGAAGGCGCTGACCAGGGTCGGCAGGATGACCGTCTGCAGCTGGTTGGACCAGCCCAGCTCGCTCATCCACAGGTACAGCGGTACGACCGCCAGCTGCGGCGGGATCATCATCGTGCCGATGGTCAGCAGCAGCAGGGTGTTGGAGAACCTGAACCGCAGTTTGGCGAAGGCGAACCCGGCGAGCGTGGAGAACAGGACCGTACCGACGGTGATGGTCCCGGCGACGATCGTGCTGTTGACCATCGCGGTGCCGAGGCCACCCTCCTCCCACGCGGTCTGCAGGTTCTTGAACAGGTTCCCGCCGATCCACAGCGGCGGCGGCGTCTCGGCGAGCCGCTGGTTGGTGCGCGAGGACGCGACCACCGTCCACAGCAGCGGCGCCAGCGAGACGAAGGCCAGGACGGCCAGGACGACGTACGTGACCGGCCCGCCGTGCAGTTGCTTGCCCGCGCCGAGCAGCCGGCGGCGTCCGGAGCCGTCCCGGCCGCTCTTGCGCGCCACCTCGTCCTGTGCCTGAGGAGGCGTCAGTTCACTTGTCGTCATCGTGACTTCCTCAGCCGTCGGGTGATCAGCAGGTTGACCGCGGCGACGATCAGCAGGATCAGGAACATCGTCCAGGCGATCGCGGACGCCTTGCCGAGGTTGCCGATGATCCAGCCCTGGTCGTACATGTACAGGCCGAGCGTCTGGTACTGGTGCTCGGAGCCGCCCTTGGAGCCGCTGACCCCGCCGAACAGGAGCGGTTCACCGAACAGCTGGGTGGCGCCGATCGTGGAGACGACCACCGTGAACAGGATCGTCGGCCGCAGCATCGGGATCGTCACGTGGCGGAACTGCTGCCAGCGGTTCGCGCCGTCCAGGGACGCCGACTCGTACAGGTCGGCGGGGATCGCCTGCATCGCCGCGAGGTAGATCAGGGCGTTGTAGCCGGTCCACCGCCAGATCACGATCGAGGAGACGGCGAACTGCGAACCCCAGGTGGACTCACGCCAGTTGACCGGGTCGACCCCCACGAAGTGCAGCAGCCAGTTGATCATGCCGCCGTCCCACGAGTACAGCAGGACGAACACCAGGGTCGCCGCCGCCACCGAGGTGGCGTACGGGGTGAGCATCACGACCCGCCACATGGTGGAGCCGCGCAGCTTGTAGTTGAGCAGGTGCGCGATGCCGATCGCCATGACCAGCTGCGGCACGGTCGAGATCACACCGATGGTGAAGGTGTTCTGCAGCGCCCCCCAGAAGAAGTCCGAGGAGAGCAGGTTCTCGTAGTTGTCCAGGCCCACCCAGGTCTGCTGGTCCAGGTTGGACAGCTGCACGTTGTGCAGCGAGTACCAGGCCGTGTACAGCAGCGGGACGAGCCCGAAGGCGCCGAAGAAGATGAAGAAGGGGGCGATGAACGCGTACGGCGACGCCTTCATGTCCCAGCGGTACAGCCGGCTGCGCCAGGAGCCGGGGCCGGGGGGCGGTGTACCGCGACCGTGAGCACGGCGCGCCGCGCCCGGCTGGGAGCCGGGCGCGGCGTCGGCGCTCGACGCGGAGTGCGCGAGAGCCTGCTTGGAGCTTGTCACTGGCCGAGCACGTCCTTGATCTCCTTGGAGGCCGCGTCCCAGCCCTGGTCCGGGGTCTTGCCCTTCTGCTCGACCTGCAGGATGCCGATGTCCGAGATGGCGGTGTTGATCGGCTGGTCCTTGACGCCGAAGATCTGCGTCGGGATGGTCTTGGCCGAGTCGGAGAAGATCTGCGTGATCGGCGCGTCCGAGAAGAAGGTCGTCGTGGCGGCCTGCGGCTTCAGGCTCGCGTACGCCGACGGGGTCGACGGGAAGCTCGCCTGCTTGGCGAAGACCTTCGCCTGCTGCTCGGGGGCGGTCAGC